>NZ_JACHCG010000006.1 GCF_014200595.1 Pedobacter cryoconitis | reverse complement strand
ATGCAAAAGTAGGAAAATTATCCCGTCTGCCAAACAATATCACACTAATAATTGTATACATTCCCTAACTGCATGATTTCCAACACGAAATACTTCAAACTAAATTCCCCCGCAGCCAGAACAGGCCGGGATTACGGTTTCAAAACCCTCAGAAACCTTTACAGCAGATAACTACTGGCGCTTTAAACAATAAAAAACACTGCAAGCCCTGCTCACAAACAGGGCAGTCCCACCTTTAAAACAACACTATTATACCATATAGCGTAGTTAAAAACCCAAAACATGGCCTTGACCTTAAGAACATATGTTGAAACCGTGTTGAATAGTGCCTTGGAATGACCTTGGAACGAGGTTGGAATGACCTTGCAATGACCTTGCAATGACCACAGTCATTCTAACCTCATTCCAAGGTCGTCCCAATGTCGTTCTAATACACTACAGTGGCACTTCTCTACTATAATTGTACTGGATTCGCTTGACTCGTACCGTTATTTTACTGCTTCTACTTTACTTCAGCTCAAAAGCAGTCTGATTACGAAGAATTTAGAGAAGAATAGAGATAAAAATGACTGATTTGCGTCGTGAAGATGATAAATCCGGGGGTACGTTTACTACATCAGAATAGTATCAAGCCCATATCTTACGGGCCAATTCATTAAAAAATAAATCTTAAGCTATATTATATTAAGCAACATCCTCAGAAAGCCGGGCAGCTTTCCCTTCCATGGTTTGCTTGTTGATCATAATAACTGCATCATCCAACTCTTTAGAAGATACAGCAAGAAAGTCGATTAATTCCAGCATATCCTGATTACCAGGGGAATCTTTAATCAAGCTGATCAGCGCAAGCATATTACTCAACGGTCTTCTTACCTGATGAGAATTTAACCACGCAATCTCTTTAAGCTGCTCATTCTGGTTTAGCAGCTGCTGCTCATATTTTTTCTGTTTATCAATATTCTGCATTGCCCCTATCATTCGGACAGGCTGTCCGCACTGATCAAAAATTGCATAACCACGATCCCTGATATACTTGAAAGAACCATCAGCACACCTGTACCGGTATTCTGCAAAAAAGTATTTCTGTTTATCTGTAAGGATTTTATTAAATGACTCCATGACCGAAAACCGGTCATCAGGATGGATCTTTTGCATTGCCCTGAAAATATCAGGACTCGAATCTTTTGGATACCCATAAGTTTCATTATACCCTTGCATCCATTTCAGCTGATCAGACACGAAATCATAATCCCAGATCACATCATTAGTTGCATGGCTGACCGTTTCATACAAATGAAGCAGATCATTAATCTTCTTCTCATCTTTAATTGACTTATCAATATCTACCACCATGACCAGATATGCGCACTCCTTTAATAAAGGAATACGATGAAAGGTTGTCTTCACATAAAAACATTCCCCATTTTTTTTCCGGTGCAACCAGATCTCAGATTCAGGATCAGTCTCTCCACAATGGTTCATAAAATCTCTTATTCGCTCATGCTCTTCTTCCGGACGGATATCCAGCGTGGTCATCTGTGAAAATTCCTGTAAGGTATAGCCGTACAATTTTGTCATTGCGGCATTCACAGAAAGAATTTTAAAACTTCCTTTGGCCATCACATAAATTGGGAGCGGACTGGTATTAAATAGTCTTTGATAGTTTAACTCGGTAGCCTCCTGATTTTTCTGATAGAATCTGATTGTAAAAAATATAATTAAGGCGCCAATCACCATAAATATTAAATCCAGAAGCACATGGAAATTTAAAAGCGTGTCATGCTTTACAACTATGGAAGTCCAATCAATCAGTCCATGCCCAATAAGAAGCGCTGTAACCCCAAGTGACAGGTAAAAAACTATTATTTTAAGCAAGGACAGGTTCTTCATTTGACTAGTATTTCTTCTCAACAAGTATCCTATTTATCTAAAATAGTAATCAATTATCAAAGTTTTATGCTTTTAGCAATTAATCCTATTAAAAGATATCAAAACACCCTGTAACATTGTGAGTTCTCTGCTATCTAAAAACAAACGATGACAACCTTAAGCTTAAAAAATCTGAACAAGCAATATGGCAACCATACTGTCTTTGAATTCGAACACTGGGAAGTAAAACAGGGCATCTATTTGATCAAAGGAAGTAACGGAGCCGGAAAAACCACTTTATTTAAAATCATTGCCGGACAGGCCCCGTTTAAAGGTGAAGTATCTATTGATAATATCACTTTAAACAATAATCCACTAGCTTACCGTTCTTTGATCAGTTATGCAGAAGCAGAACCACAATACCCAGCCTTCCTTACAGGAAATGATCTTTTAGATTATCATTTAAGTATACGAAAAGCAGATAGAAAAACTGTTGACGGACTAATTGAAGAGTTTAAAATGGGCGATTATATGAAAAACAAAATCGCAGGGTATTCAAGCGGAATGTTGAAAAAGCTATCACTAATTTGTGCATTTACTGGTCATGTGAAATTATACATTCTGGATGAGCTGATGATTACCATGGATCAGGCTGCTATTGAAGTTCTTTATACACTGATCAAAACTCATCTTCAGGAAGGTAAAATATTCCTGATTTCTTCCCATCAGGAACCAGATGCTTCCAAAATTTCCCTGAGCGGTGTCTTTGAAATTGAGCATCAGCAGTTGAAACTATGTTGAAATTATGGTTAAAGACCTTTGGAAGGGAATTTTTCGCACAACATGCCGGACTGTTTCTTTTCGTTTTTTATATAATTTTTGGCGCAGTACCACCAGATCATCTCAAAAATTACCTGATAGCATTGTGTATGACTATCAATTCATCGCCCATAGCCATGGGTATATTAATACTAATTAACCTGGTTTTTAGTATCAAATGCCTGTTCTTCGTACAAAAACAACTGAACGATCCAACTTATCATTTTGTAAAAATCAGCAGCGCAGCAATAAAGAGTAAACAATTACAGAACTGGCTTCTACTGTATCTTTTTATACACAGCCCGCTAATCGTTATTAATTTAATGCTCATGGTAAGCGGACTGTATGGACATTTTTATGTATCCGCAGCCATACTGGCCGGCTATATGATTATTATATCCGGCAGCCTGGCCTATTTCACTTTTCGTTCCGTGAATTATGCCTTCAAACCAGCAATCAGGCTACTTAATTTTCCGAAAATCTCACTAAAAAAACCTTATTGGACATGGCCGCTATATGCCATGTTAAAAGAGCAGACGCTTTCCCTGATCGTGTGTAAAATCTTATCTTTTATACTGTTCAAAGCAATTATCTGGATGTTTACCACTAATGGTAATGACGTCAGAATTTACTTGCTGGGTTTAATGGCTGCTGCAATTTCACATTGTATCCTGATTTCAACAGCGTTAAAATTTGAGAAAAGTTATATGAACTTTGTCAATAGCCTCCCAGTCAATAACTGGCATAAATTATTTTTCACATGGGTTACAATACTCATATTGATGGCACCGGAACTATTTTTTTATAGCAGCCTTAATGGATTTTCGATTTTAAACACCTTAAAGGGAATAGTACTTTGTTCTGGGATTCTGCTCTATCTGCGGATGTCGCTGTATTTTGTTAAAGAAGATATGGAAAAATATCTCAGACATATATTCATTCTGCTGATCTTATCAATAATGGCGATTATAGCTAACTTATATCTTCCTTTCAGCCTGTTATTAACTGCTTCCGGCGTAATTTATCACCACTACTTATATCAAAAGAATAACTTTAATACTGACCAGTAGATAATAAAACCAATGTACAAGCCTCAACGGCTTCTATTTTGTTCTCCTTTAATAACGCTTCCAGTTCATCATTTTCAGTTCCGGGATTAAAAATCACACGTTTTGGCTTTGTTTTAAGAATATAATCAAAATAATCAGCCTGTAAATGTGGCCCGATATATAAAGTAATCGTATCTACATCGGTATGAATTGCTAAAGGTTTCTCAATCGGAATACCAGCAACCTCACCGGCTTTAATACCTACATTAACAATTGAATGGCCTTTCTCTGTCAGCATTTTCGCCGCCAGGTAAGCATATCTTGCTGGATTAGGGCTTGCACCTATAATTAATGTGTTCTTCATCGTTATCTATTTTACGCTCCGGTATCGTTAAACCTCCTGCGATACTGTTGATAAAAACAGCACTTTTCTTAAATTGTTTAGCTAAACTTCAGGGCAGCATTTGCACAATTGATGCCATCTATCGCCGCAGAAACAATTCCTCCGGCATAACCAGCCCCCTCAGCACAAGGATATAACCCTGCAACTTCAGGATGTTGAAAGGTTTCCCGGTCTCTTGGTATCCGTACCGGTGACGAACTTCTGCTCTCAATTCCTACCAGAATAGCTTCATTCGTATAATATCCCTTCATCTTTTTACCAAAAAGCGGAAGGGCATTTTTCAAACTTATCGCAATAAAATCGGGCAGCATATCTTTCAGCATCACGCTTTTTGTACCCGGCAAGTAAGAATTTTTGGGTAAATCGACAGAAATACGATCCTCCACAAAGTCGATCATCCGCTGTGCGGGAGCCACCAGATTACCTCCCCCCATCGCAAAAGCCTTCTCTTCGATTTCAGCTTGAAAATTCATCATCCGCAGCGGATCTTCACCGGGAACATCTTCCAAAGTAACCTGAACGACTGTTCCTGAATTCGCAAAAGGATTATTACGCTTGGATGGTGACCAGCCGTTTACTACAATCTCATTCTCATATGTTGCACAGGGTGCGATAATCCCGCCAGGACACATACAAAACGAGAAAACTCCCCTGCTGCCCAATTGTTCAACCAGGCTATAATAAGCCGGTGGCAAAAACTCGCTTCTAACCGGGCAATGGTATTGCGCTTCATCAATAATGGCCTGAGGATGTTCAATCCTGACCCCCATTGCAAAAGGCTTGGCTTCTACCAGAATCCCTTTTTGATGTAATAAAGTATAAATATCACGCGCTGAGTGTCCGGTGGCTAAAATAACCGAGTCAGCAGTTAAAGTGTAAAGTTCATTAACAACTACTCCTTTGATCTTTCCCGATTCAATGATAAAATCTGTTACCTTTTGATCAAAATGAACTTCACCACCAGCTTTTAAGATAGTTTCTCTGATAGCCGTGATAATATGCGGAAGTTTATTGGTTCCGATATGAGGGCGTGCATCTACCAGAATATCATCTGTAGCCCCATGCTGAACAAAAATCTGAAGTACTTTATTGATATCACCACGTTTATTAGACCGGGTATATAACTTTCCGTCAGAGTAAGTTCCAGCGCCGCCTTCACCGTAGCAATAGTTTGATTCTGTATTAACGATACCTTCTTTATTGATCAGTGCAAGATCTCTTCTGCGCTGTTTCACGTCTTTTCCACGTTCGAGCACTACGGGTTTCATCCCGTTTTCTATACACTGTAAGGCTGCAAAAAGACCAGCCGGGCCAGCACCTACAATGATTACCTCTTTCTGAGCGCTTACATCCGGATAATTGACTGTGAATTCTTCTTCGGGGCGGGGCTCATCAATGAATACCTTAACCTGCATCCTGAAGATAACTTTACGGGAACGGGCATCTATAGATCTTTTAAGGATTTTGTATCCTTTGATATGCTCTCTATCTGTTGATAAAACAGCGGAAAGCCTATTTAAAATCTGTTCTTCCTGTCCTGCTTCTTCCGGGGCGATGGTGATTTCTATCTCTTTTTGCATACGTTACGTCAGGTATTTATCCTGAATGGCCGCAAAGATAAGAAAACTGAGATTAAAATCAGGATAACTGCCAAAACAGGCTATCAGACGTATGAACTCATATTTTTACATACAAGTTGTCAGGTTTTTCTCCTTAAATGTAACAAAGGTACGGAAATTGAGTTCTAATGTGTAAATTAACACGTAGAAACCAAAACATGATAAAAATGAAAAAAGCAATATTAGGAGTTATCGCTGCCTTGTTCATCACAACGACCTTAAGTAGCTGTGGTTACAATAGCATGGTTAAACTGGATGAGGATGTAAAAACTAAATGGAACCAGGTAGAAACACAATACCAGAGACGTTCTGATTTAATCCCTAATTTGGTAAGTACTGTAAAAGGTGCAGCTAAATTTGAGCAGGGTACTTTGACAGCTGTCATTGAAGCACGTGCACAAGCCAGCCAGATCAAAGTAAGCGCAGATGATTTAACCCCTGAAAAGCTAGAAAAATTCCAGGCTGCACAAGGTCAGATCGGCCAGGCCTTAGGTAAATTAATGGTATTGACTGAAAACTATCCGGAATTAAAAGCGACTCAGCAGTTCAGTGATCTTTCGGTACAATTGGAAGGTACTGAAAACAGAATTGCTGTTGCACGTAAAGATTTCAACGATGCTGTTCAATCTTATAATGTTAAAGTAAGATCGTTCCCTAACAATTTAACAGCTGGTATGTTTGGTTTCAAACAAAGAGCTGGTTTCAAGGCTGATGCCGGAGCACAAAATACGCCTAAAGTAGAATTTTAGTAATCGTTTATAATATTTAAGGGTAATGCGTGTTCTTTTAAGAAGATACGTATTACCCTTATCTGTTTAATTTTGATCATTATGCCATTTCTGACAGAACAAGAACAAGACCTGATTACCAATGCAATTGGAGAAGCTGAAAAGCTGACTTCAGGCGAAATTAGAATTGCTGTAGAAAAACATTGTAAAGGTGAAGCTTTTGAAAGAGCTACTGCCTATTTCTCTAAACTGGGTATGGATAAAACGTCACAACAAAATGGCGTATTAATCTACCTTGCTCATGGTGACCATAAATTTGCCATTATCGGCGACAGAGGGATTCATAAATTAGTACCGGAAGATTTCTGGGAAACTACACAAATCGCTATGCAGGCCCATTTTGCCGGTGGAAATATTGCAAACGGCCTGATTGCCGGTATCGGACTGATCGGTGAAAAGTTAGCAATACATTTTCCTTACCGCAGCGGAGATATTAATGAATTACCGAATGATATTATTTTTATGGATAAGCAGGAAGCAAATTAGATAAGCCCGGATGAAGAAAATATTAATCGCATTATTTCTTACCGTACTCTGTACAGGTGCATTTGCGCAGGATTATCCTGCCAAACCAAATACACTTGTCAATGACTATACGGGCACGCTGTCTGAATCTCAGAAACAACAGCTTGAAAGTAAACTTGTAGCATTTGACGACTCTACTTCTACACAAATTGCGATTGCAATTGTAAAAAGTGTGGGTGAATACGATATAAACGAATACGCATTGGGCCTGGGCAGAAGCTGGGGTGTTGGTGGCGCTAAAAACAGCAATGGTGTCATGATCGTTGTTGCTTTAGGTGACCGCAAAATTGCCATGCAGACTGGTTATGGTGTAGAGGGTGTACTACCTGATATTATTACCAAGCGGATTATTGAAAATGAAATTAAACCTGCATTTAAAGCTGGCGATTATTATGCCGGACTGGATGCGGGTACTACAGCTATTATCAAATATACCAAAGGCGAATATAAAAATGATAACCCGAGAGCAGCCAAAAAAGGCGGTGGCTCTGGTGGGATATTAGTTATTATTATCATCGTTGTTGTTATCATTATTATCATCAGAAAAGGTGGTGGCGGAGATGGTGGCCAGGTGATTGGCGGCCGTGGTGTTGGAGAAGCTTTATTCTGGGGCGCGTTATTAGGCAGCGGCAGAAGTTCTGGCGGTGGCTGGGGCGGCGGTGGCGGCAGTAGTGGCGGCGGCGGATTTGGTGGCTTCGGCGGTGGTAGTTTCGGTGGTGGCGGTAGTAGTGGAAGCTGGTAAACTATGTATAAAAGAGATTTAATAACTGCCGAGATTCAAAAACTCGGACAGGCAATAGCAAGAATCCTGGGATTAAAGCAGGAAGGCAGACTGGAAGAGGCCGACAATGGTTTGAATGAAATGCTGGAATCCGATTTCGGAATCCTGTTTTCAGATCTGGTCGCTTGTGATGCAACAGATTTCATGGCTTTTCTGACGGAGAAAAATTTTCCTTCAGAAAAGCTTGAATTTCTTTCACAGGTACTTTACCTCAAATTCAATCCTGCACTACTGACTGAAGAAAATAAGTCTGTTGCAGAAAAATTGCAGCTGACTTATCAGACCCTGGAAGTAAAACATCATGTGGTAAACATGAACAATCTGAGCCGTCAAAAAACAGTTACAGATTTTTTAAAACAGCACGTCTGATACAATACAAACGAATGGAGATTAAAAAATGGGAAAAACTTTCCTCCAGGTACCTGGTTCAGGAAAGATGGGCGACGTTGCGCGTAGATACTTGTAAATTACAGAACGGTGCAGTCAAAGATGATTATTACGTACTGGAATATCCTGATTGGGCCAATGCGGTTGCATTAACAAAAGATAACAAATTGATTTTGGTGCGTCAGTACCGCCATGCAGCAGATATCATTTCATTAGAGATACCCGGTGGTGTTATTGAGCCGGGAGAAGATCCGGAACATGGTGTTAAAAGAGAGTTACTGGAAGAAACCGGTTATTCTTTTGAAAGCTGTGAGTTAATTGCAACACTTTATCCTAATCCGGCGACAGCTGATAACAGGACATTTACTTATCTGTTAACTGGTGGTATTCAAACACAAGAACAGGAGCTGGATGAACATGAGATCTTAAATGTCGAAGAATATACAATCGAAGAAGTTAAACAACTTCTTGTTGACAATAAAATAGAGCAGTCCTTACATGCTTCAGCCTTATTTTATGGATTGATGAAATTAGAAGCGATTAAATAATTAAGATAATATCAAATAAAAAAACGGGCTGCCTTGAATAAAGGCAGCCCGTTTCGCATTGAGTTAGTTTGTATATTTCTTCTTTAAAAGTGCAATATCATCGGCTTTAAGGCCTAATTCTTCTGTCATAAACTGATCTACACTTCCATACTGCTGCATAATCGCTTTTACAGTAGCAATCAGATATTCAGGTTTAACTCCAGCCATATCACGGGCTACCTGCTCCTTAATACCGAATTGCGTCATCATTTTCACCATCTTCTCATTCTCTGCTTTACGATATTCGTTCGTAGCCAGATAATCTTGTAAAACAATTTCATCAGACACCCCTAAGGCATGTAAAAAGAGTGCCGCCCCTATTCCTGTACGATCTTTTCCTGCGGTACAATGAAATAGTAAAGCATCCGTATCAGGCATTTTCAACAACTCCTGAAAAAATGGCTTGTACTTATCTTTCAAGTGTGCAGTCTGACTATAAAATGAGATCATTAAGGAGTCTCCACTAGTAAGTTTCGGCAGTATAGCCATCATATTACCCAAACCTTCACTACCCGCAGCTAATTGTAAGTAGGAGGCGCCAGCAGGTAAACGGTCTTTCGCTTTCGCTACTTCTTCATCACTCCGAAAATCAACTACAGACTTGATATGCTTTTGTGCCAGCAATTTAAGATCTGCATCCGTTAGTTTACTGATTCCTGCGGAGCGGTAAACCTTACCCCATTTCACATGTGTTCCATCATTGGTTTGATAACCGCCAAGATCTCTGAAATTTACAGCCCCCTGAACAGGAACTAACCTGGTAGTATCATTAACCGTTGCACCTGAAACTTGCAGACTGGCCAATGCGGAGAAGAATAAAACGACTATTGCTTTCATATATTTATCAAAGTTTATTTAAGTAACCACATTTTCTGATTCACCTCATCATTACCTCCATATTGCGCACTAACGGCTGCTTTATAATTTGAAGTATTGTTATTTTGCTCGTCGAGCGGATATTGCCAGCGAACTGGGATCACACCTGAAGGATTAATACCAGGGCCGTTATTGGCAAATTCGGGAATTCCAGTCCGGCGCCAGTTATAGAAGGCTTCCCAGGCAGAGTTCTCAAAAAAGGCTACGTATTTTTGTTGAAGGATCTGTTTAAGTCCGTCTGCATTGTCACCTTTATAAACCACATTCGGGTGGTTCAGGAAATCATTGATTTTGATCGTCACCTTACCTAAAGTTACCCCTTTAACATCACCGATATCATAACTCTGTCCTTCGGTTAATCCGTAGAAACTGATCGAAGCTTTTATCCCGTTCTGGTACCAGTTTGCCGCAGAACCAGCTGCCCAGCCTCTGTTAATCGCTTCGGCAATGTTAAAACACAACTCCGGATAGCCGATCATGACTGCTGGGTCCGGCCCGGTGAAAGTGGTGAAATAACGTTTATAGTTTACATAAGAATACATGCCTTTCGCATCATTTGCAGAAAGCGTACTCTGTGTCAATGCAGTACTTCCACCAACATAAGCAGTGAAATCACTCACTGTTTTACCTGCTTTAATTTCAGCTGGTGCAGGCGTCGCCGCTATAAAAGTACGCGGGTCCTGATTTGCAGTAGTCAGGTCAAGATAAGTTTTGCCCAGATTTTCAAATACGTTATAAGTCTCATCAGGGTTATAGATAAACTTATTTACGGTCGCATTGTATTTAAAAGCAAGGTTATCACTGTTACCCGTTTGAATAGGATATTTACCCGGATTATTCAGGATATCAGCAAATTGCTGTTTAACGTTCAGGTCTGCATTATCATCGGCACGTTTACTTAAGCTGATCAATACTCTTAAACGGTAACTGTTGATCACTTTTTGCCATTGCAGATAAGTTAATCCATAAATATCTCCGCCTACAACCAGGTTTGAATTGTCTGCACCAACACCTGGCTTAATCGCAATAGTGATAATTGAATTGGCTTCATCCAGCAATTGAAGACTTCTTTTATAGACATCTTTCTGGGCTTCAAATTTCGGAGTCAGGTTCTTTGAATCCCCTGCTTCCCCGGCAGGAATATCTCCAACACGCTGGGTTAACCAGACAAAGCTATAGGCTTTGAAGAATCTGCCTAATGCGCTATAAACACTATTGGTAGTCCCAAGCTGTACCTGCGCCTGGCTTTCCATTTGCTTCACGTATCTCAGCAAATCGTATGCAGTAGCTGTATTACTGAAAGCATAAGCATTCGTTGCCCGGTAATAAGCGTTGGTAGAAACAGTAAATTGATTCCATTTACTCAATTGACCAAATGGTTCCTCACCTACTGCGTTTGAAGTCTTTTCTACCACACCGCCGCCCCGGTACATGCTCCAGGTCAAATGGTTTAATAAAAGAGATACCGGAATATTTGAGTTCTCATTGGCTACGTTCGGGTTAGATAATAAATCGCCCTTCTGGCAGCTTCCCAGTATAAGTGCAATAGCGATCACACTGGTTATTTTTATAATATTTAATTTCATCTATTTTTATATTTATGTTTTGTTAGATGGAGCCTTTGATGATTAAAATAATTATTGCCCTTCGGGTTTAATAATTATTTTAATCAAGCCGGGTTCATTTGTTTTAAGATTAAAGGGAGGATTAAAAGCCTATACTGATATTCACACCATAACGGCGGGCTGTAGAACTTTGAAGATCACTTTGTTTACCGCCGTTGGCTTTGCTGGACAGGTTAAATCCTGACGCATACTGATCAAGATCGATGTCTTTGCGTTTAGCAAAATAAAGCAGGTTTCTACCGATTAAAGAGATACTTGCTGATCTGATCCCTGTTTTAGCCAAAAGCTTTTTAGGGATTGTATAACCAATCACTACCTCACGAAGTTTGACAAAGGAACGGCTGATCATAAATGGTTCATCAAATAATCCATAAACTCCGTTTTGTATATAGTTTCTCAGAGTTACCGCTTTGGTATTCTGTGCGAAGGTCAGCTGATCATAGTTATCAATTTTCCCATTGGTATAATGTGGTGTACCAGAAGTAATCACTACTCCATTTCCTACCATTGCACCTGTTGCATTGATGGTTCCTCCGTTAGTGCTTTGCCATTCTTTTAAACGTGCATCTCCGTATTGCCCTTCTACCAGATCAATAGCAGTACCTGCATTTAACATCTGTGCATAAGCATAGTCAAATATTTTACCTCCGATACGTCCATCAAACTGGAAGCTGAAACTGAAGTTTTTATACCCGAATCTATTGTTGAAACCAAACACGAAATCTGGGTTTGCATAACCTAACAATTGGTTATTGTTTACACCTGCTTGCTGCGCTAATGGCAATCCGCTGGCATCATGGATAATCTGTCCATCCGCAGATCTGACATAGGCGCGTCCGTAAATCCCGTCCAGACGCTCTCCAACTTTATAATTGTGGTTATTGATCGCCCAGCCATCTACACCGTCATAAATTTTACTTAATGTTTCTTTGTAGGTTGATACGTTGGCCATTACATCCCATGTAAAACCACTTTGAGTTTTAACAGGTGTACCAGTAATAGAAAGCTCCCATCCTTTTTTCTTCGAGGTGATCGCATTTACACTTTCAGTCGCATAACTTGTGGAATTGGCAACCGGTAATTGAAATACCAGCGGGCCGTTAACAGAGGTGAAATAAGTAAAATCAACACCCAATCTGTTTTTCAGGAACTTGATTTCTGTTCCTGCTTCATAAGATTTTACATCAAATGGTTTAATTTGATTATTCGCAATGTTTTTTGAGAAGTCAACTGATGGCGTATTATTGTAATAAGTATTGACGTTATAAGTATTCTGGTTATCATAAGTAGGGCCGTCATATGAACTGTATAACTCTGTTCCGTAACCGCCATAAGTACCACCACCTAATAAGTTACCTACGGTATTACCTGTTAAGGCATTGTAAGCTGTTCCAATCGTCGGACTTGTTAATGCGCCCCTTACGTCTGCGAAAGAGCCGCGCAATTTCCAGAAAGAGATCACTTCAGGTAATTTAACGTAATCACTCACTACTGAACTTAAGGATACCGAAGGGTAAAAGAAGACGTCATTGCCTTTTGGTAAGGTAGAAAGTTTATCTACACGACCTGTGGTATTGATGTTCAACCAGTTCTTAATACCAAAGTCAAAAGTATAGTAACCACTTGATACCTGCATTTTAGAGCCGAAGTTGTAAGATTTAACAGGACCTTGTGAATTAGCCAGGTTATAAACGCCCGGTAAGGTTAAAGCATAAGTTGTTGCCCAGGTAGAATTGTACTCAAATGTTCTTAAGTTCGCACCCGCAGAACCCGAGAAGGTGAAATCATCACTGATTTTCTTGTTATAGTTAGCCAGGAAATCGTGGTTATGTTCTACCAGCGTACGCTGATCTTCTCTGTAGTCACCGTACCAGATATTATAAATACCATTTGATTTATTAAAATAGTAATCATTTACGTATTGATTTAAGTTCGTGGATGGCGGAACTTTCTCTGTACGCATTTGATTCCAGGTTGTAATTTGAGAACGTAAGCTGAAGTTCAGGTTATCATTTACCTTATAACTTAATTTCGCATAACCGTTAATGTCTGTTTTTTTATGACTGTGCAACCATTCATTGGCCGTAAAGTAAGGATTGTTATGTCTGCCGTATTCTACGAAATTCTGCACCAATCCCGGACGGCCACGCGGACCACCGAAATAGTCTTTAACGTCATTGAGGTCCCAGCTGGAAGATCCGTATACTTTAAACTGGTAAACGTAACTGTTAGGGCCGTAAGAAACATCCGGAATGTTTGGTGTGTACTGAGTATTTAAATTCAGGTTAGCATCCATTCTCCATTTAGAGCTGAAGTTATAACCGCCATAAAGGTTCAGGTTATCAATATTCAGTTTAGTATTCGGTGCCATCCCTTTTTGATAAGTATGACTTACCGAGGTACGCATATCGTATTTTTCGCCTGATGCACTTACTGAAACATTGTTGGTGCTCAGGATACCAGTCTGCATGAAATTCTCAAAGTTTTTAGCGCCTTTAGAAAGCCATGGTGTTTTGCTCCGGATTCCGGTTACCGGATCTACCGGACTATCATATTGCGCTACCCCCTGTCCATCAAATTTAGGCCCCCAGATATTTGTTCTCCGGTAACTTCCATCCAGATCGTAAAGGTCATTTCCGTAAGCGTATTTATAGTCATTTCCATAACCATATGCTGTTTGTGCTTTTGGAACAGCAGTAAATCCTTTCTCCAGCATGGTACTGCTGTTAAATTCCACACTGAAACCGCGGTCATCCTTAGTCCCTTTTTTTGTAGTGACCAATATGGCTCCATTTTGTCCTCTGAAACCGTATAAAGCCGCAGCATTCGGGCCTTTTAATACTGTATAGGTTTCTATGTCATCGGCACTGATATTCCAGGTATCTGAGTTAACGGGAACACCGTCTACTACAAATAAAAGATCTGTACTCCCTCTTAAAACCAGTTGAGGGCGGCCAAGAAGTTCAGCACTTCCTCCAACTGTTAAGCCGGCAATTTTACCAGTCAGGGAGTTAATTGCGTTAGGTTCTCTCGCTTTTACCAGCTCACTTCCTTTAATTTCCTGAGTTGCATACCCAATTTTTTTGATATCTTTTTTGATACCAAGGGCAGTAACGACTACTTCTGTTAGTTGTTTTGAATCATTTTTCAATTCTATCTGTAGCGCAGTTTCTCCATTGACCACAATTTCCTGTGTCAGGTAACCTATAGAAGTGATGGTGATGGTCTTGCCTTTTGGTACACTCAATGTGAAAGTTCCATTCGTTGAACTTACAGTACCGACTGAGGTTCCTTTGATCTTTACACTGGCGCCGGGAACCGGGGCTTTTGTCTCGTCTGTAACAGTTCCTCTGATTGGCACATTTTGTGCAAATAGCTGTACAGCAGTTAATAACACAAATGCAGTTGTCAGCAGCATTCTTACAAAGTTGGGTAGTTTTTTTTCCATGAGCTTTTTTTAGATTATTACTACACGAAAATATCTGATAGGTATTAGGGAATTGTTTGCCCTGGAATATGATAAAATGATTTATCAGCTTGTTTTAGGGGACAAGTTGCAGATTTCTGCATTTAATGTTAAGAAATTGAAAAATTCGATACTGAAGGACGAAATCCCTTAAAAAGATGTAACTTATTGATTACAATGACTAACTCATTTTGAGTTTCTTTTGAATATCGTGTACATAGCCTTTAAATTTCTTATCCGTATCAATCAGGTCTTCTACGGTCTGGCAGGCATAAATCACAGTAGAGTGATCGCGGCCTCCAAAGAAAGCGCCAATAGTTTTCAGGGAAGATTTAGTATGGCTTTTGGACAGGTACATAGAAATCTGCCGGGCTTGTACAATTTCTCTTTTACGGGTAGGTGATTTGACCATGTCTACCGGGACTTCAAAGTACTCACATACCAGTTTCTGTATGTATTCCATGGAAATCTCTTTCGTCGTATTTTTGATAAAGTTCTTCAGCATTTGTTTCGCTAAAGAAAGATCGATATCTTTTTTATTCAAGGTAGACTGCGCAAGCAAAGAAACCATTGCACCTTCCAGTTCCCTGACGTTGTTATCAATATTATTGGCTACATATTCGACAACTTCCTGTGGAAGCTCAATGCCGTCTGCATACATTTTCTTTCTCAGGATCGCGATCCTGGTTTCCAGGTCCGGGATTTGCAGATCTGCTGAAAGTCCCCATTTAAACCTGCTCAACAATCTTTCTTCCAGACCTGCCAGATCTTTAGGCGCTTTGTCTGAAGTCAGGATCACTTGTTTGCCTGATTGGTGCAGGTGGTTGAAAATATGAAAGAAGATATCCTGTGTTTTTTCTTTTCCGGCGAAGTTATGCACATCATCCATAATGATCACATCCATGGCCTGATAGAAATTCACAAAATCATTGATGGTATTATTTTTCAGAGAGTCTACAAATTGCTGGCAGAATTTCTCGCAGGAAACATAGATGACCAGTTTATCAGGCATCGTCCGTTTAATTTCATTGCCTATAGCCTGACCAAGATGGGTCTTCCCCAGGCCTACTCCGCCATAAATCATTAAAGGGTTGAATGAAGTACCTCCGGGTTTTGCTGCAACAGCATAACCTGCTGAACGGGCCAGGCGGTTACAGTCACCTTCAATATAGTTTTCGAAAGTATAATTTGAGTTGAGCTGAGGGTCTACATTCAGCTTTTTCAGGCCTGGAATTATAAAAGGGTTTTTAATATCCTTGTTTATAGAAACAGGTATTGGCATAGATTGCATTTTAGCTTCCGCCCCATTCCCGTTAGAGGGCATGTTGGTGGTATAAGGTGACCCGCTATTGGAAGATTTATCCACTACAATGTTATATTCCAGTCTGCCTTCATCTCCAAGTTGCTTTTTAACAGTCTTACGCAGCAGTCCCACATAATGTTCTTCTAACCATTCGTAGAAAAATAAACTAGGTACCTGTATTGTTAAAACTTTGCCATCAAGTTTAAGGGCAGAAATCGGTTCGAACCAGGTTTTAAAACTCTGGCTCGGGATATTGTCCTTAATAATTTGAAGACAGTTTTTCCATACTTCGGTACAAGTTTTTTCCATAGTGCCCTAAATATATTAATGATTTTCCCGAAGAATACAGCCTGCGAAAACTGATGTTCCGAGAGATCGAAGATTCAAAAAATTATCAACAAAAAAAACTAAAATTTCATTTATTTAGTAAGTACCTAATCAGCAGAGTAATACCATAGTTAACCTAAATTTTTTATGTGGATAACTATTTTTTAACATTCAATTAATACGCTCCGAAAACACTGCGTAATACATCGGCAATCTCCCCTAAAGTGGCATAAGCTTCTACTGCGGTCAGGATAAGCGGCATCAGATTTTCCGTTGACTCTGCTCCTTTCCTCAAGTTAGCTAAAGCGATCGCAACATCCTCATTATTTCTTTCTTTTTTTAGTTTATTAATTTTATCCGTCTGGATAGTTCTTATCGATTCATCAATTCTTAAAGTATCAGTAATTCCTTCTTTTTCCTGTGTAAATTTATTCACGCCAACAATCACCCTGGTGGCTTCTTCAATCTCTACCTGGTAGGCATAAGCGGCATCCGCAATTTCATTCTGAATGTACCCGTTTTCGATCGCATTGACAGAGCCGCCCATGGCATCAATTTTATCAATATATAGCTGAGCTGCCGCCTCAATTTCATTGGTCAGGTTTTCAACAAAGAAAGAACCTGCTAATGGATCTACAGTTTCAGTTACCCCACTTTCAAAAGCAATAACCTGCTGGGTGCGCAAAGCAATTTTAGCAGCTGCCTCTGTAGGTAAAGACAGCGCTTCATCAAAACCATTGGTATGCAATGATTGTGTGCCGCCAAGGACGGCCGCCATGGCTTGATTAGTCACTCTGACAATATTGTTCATGGGTTGCTGCGCAGTTAGCGTAGAGCCGCCCGTTTGGGTATGGAACCGCAGCATCTGTGCCTTCTCATCTGTAGCTCCCAAATTTTTTGTAATATTTGCCCACATTCTTCTTGCTGCGCGGAATTTTGCGATCTCTTCAAAGAAATTGTTATGGCAATTGAAAAAGAAGGACAGACGTTTCGCAAAAATATTAATATCGAGCCCTTTTTCCAGTGCGGCATTCAGATAGGCTTTTCCATTGGCCATTGTAAAAGCCAGTTCCTGTACAGCGGTAGAGCCTGCTTCACGGATGTGATAGCCGGAAATAGAAATGGTATTCCATTTTGGTACTTCTTTACTGCAATATTCAAAAATATCAGTAATGATGCGCATGGAGGGTTTGGGTGGATAGATATAGGTCCCTCTTGCAGCATATTCTTTTAAAATATCATTCTGTATGGTCCCTGAAATCTGCCTGATATCTGCGCCTTGTTTTTTAGCCAGGGCGATATACATGGCCAGTAAGATGGAAGCTGTAGCATTGATGGTCATGGAAGTTGTAATTTTCTCCAGTTCAATTCCATCAAACAGGGTTTCAATATCTTTAAGGGAGTCAATAGCTACGCCAACTTTACCGACTTCCCCTTCAGACATTTCATGATCCGAGTCATAACCAATCTGTGTAGGAAGATCAAATGCAACCGACAAACCCATTGTACCTTGTTTTAACAGGTAGTGATAACGTTTATTGGATTCTTCTGCTGTACTGAAACCTGCATATTGACGCATAGTCCATAGTCTGCCGCGGTACATATCTTTTTGAATCCCCCTGGTATAGGGAAACTGACCTGGTTTTTCGGTCATTGGCTGGGCGAGCGTATAAGTCGCTTTGATTTCAATCCCGGAGCTGGTCACAAATTTTTTATCTTCCATATTAAAATAATTGGTGAATATCTTTTTGAATCAATTCCAGGCTAAGGTCATACGGGTTTTCAGCAATTGATGCCATATGCTCCAATACTTTTCTGCTCAGGTCTATCCCGCTTGCATCCGCAGGTAATCCTGCGACCGCATTATTGAACATCGCGATGGTATCTTCTTTTAATTTGCGCAGTACATTCCAGTTTGCAGAGCTTACGTAGAGCTGCTGAGTCACATTATGCTGGTATTCTGTTCTGATTTCAGTTAAAATGACTGCTTGTAATTCTTTTGCAGAGATTCCCTGCTGATGTAGCCTGACCAGCAGGTTCGCAGGATTAATACGTTCGATAAAAACAATCATCCTTTCGTGGGCTTGTAACCGAAGGGGAAGTAAATGGATGCGTTCTTCTTTTCGGGCTTCAAAAGATTTTAAGCTGAAATATTTTTGCACTTCATTCCTGATCAGGTACCAGGCAAAAGCTACGGTAATGCTGCCTCCTATAGCCAGAACGGCCACTAGTGTCAAAAAGTATGATATGTTCATCTGGTTCTGTTTGTCTTCAGCAAAAATGTATTTTTATTTCTATAAATCTTACAATTTATTTATTTGTGTTTGGCGGGCTTTTTTAGAAGCAGTCTAAATTCTTGACGTCAAATTGACGGTCCTGCTATTTTATGTTATACAGTATAAACCATTTGTTATTATCTTTGTTGGAACAATCCGGATTTTGGACTGAGCACCATAAGGATATATTTGTTATTCCAAATTAGAAATATCATGAGTACAGTAGATACAGCGTTTGCACCAGTTTCTTTTACTGAAACGGCTTTAAAAGAACTTTTGAAATTAAAAGATCAGCAGGAAATTGCTGACGATTTTGGTTTGCGTGTTGGTGTTGAAGGTGGCGGATGTTCAGGTATGAGCTATTTGCTGGGCTTTGACCAGAAAAAAGACGGTGACCAGGAGTTTATAATCAATGGAATGAAAATTTTCATGAATAAGGCACATCAAATGTACTTGCTGGGTATGCAGGTAGATTGGCAGGATGGTTTAAACTCCAGAGGTTTTACTTTCAGTAATCCGAATGCAGAAAGCACTTGCGGTTGCGGAACCAGCTTTTCAGTATAATTAAAACATTTTCTTTGTAACATTTTAAAAGTCCCGTTGTCCTAACAGCGGGACTTTTTATTTTTAAGCTCCTCCAAATTACATCTCAGAGAAATGACCTATACAGAAAATATAAGGCTGGCCCTGCAATCTATAAGAAGTAACCGTTTGCGCACGATGCTGACAGCATTAATCATTGCGATTGGTTTATCGGCATTGGTAGGGATTCTAACAACTCTGGATGCGGTAAAAACGAGTATGACTGATGCTTTTTCGAGTATGGGTGCAAATGCTTTTACCATTAGAAATAAGGGTACGGGGATTCGTTTCGGTGGCCCTGGTCAGGAGGCAAAGTCTTCTAAGGCTATTCGTTATGAAGATGCGATTGCATTAAAAAAACAGTTTGTAGGGCCGGCTACGGTCACAGTAAGTGTGATTGCTTCTGGTGCTGCAACAGCTAAGTATGGGCAGGAGAAAACAAATCCGAATATCAACATCAGGGGTATTGATGAGAATGGGCTGAAGTCATTGGGGGCTGATATTTCAAATGGCCGTAATTTCACTCCTGAGGAGTCTGATCAGGGGGCAAATATTTGTATTCTTGGTAGTGAGATTGCCACTACTTTATTTAAAAAAGAGTCTCCTATTGATAAATTTATAAATGCTGGTGGCAGCAGAATGAAGGTGATCGGCGTATTGGCGTCTAAAGGTTCGGGTATGGGCTTTAGTACGGACAGAGCGATATTCTTTCCGCTGTACAAGGCCAAGGTGATCAATGCGGCACCAAATCCTTCGTATACAATCAGTGTGATGGTGTTAAAGCCGGAACAGATGGAGAATGTGATTGGTGAGGCTACGGCTGAGTTTAGAAATATAAGAAAAATCAAGATTAAGGAGCCGAATAATTTCGAGATTACCAAGAGTGATGCGCTTGCACAAACGTTGTTTAAGGATTTAGCGATGATTGCGGTGGGTGGTATTGCGATTGGAATTATTACTTTGATCGGTGCTTCTATTGGTTTAATGAATATCATGCTGGTTTCGGTGACGGAGCGTACCCGTGAGATTGGAATCAGAAAGGCTATTGGTGCGAATCCTTCTGTAATCAGGAAGCAGTTTTTGATTGAGGCGATCATCATTTGTCTGATGGGCGGGGCAATGGGTATTTTGTTCGGTGTGTTACTGGGAAATGCAATTTCACTGATGATGGGTGGTTCTTTTATTATTCCGTGGTTTTTTATTTTCGGAGGGTTTGTGCTGTGCGTGCTTGTAGGGGTTGCTTCGGGTTATTATCCGGCAAAAAAGGCTTCGAAACTGGACCCTGTAGAGGCTTTACGTTACGAATAGAGTTTCAAAAAAAGTCCTGCTACTATCTGCTGCCGACGCCCCCTGAAGAGGGGCCAATGTCAGCAGATAGTAGCAGGACTTTTTTTTGAAATCCAACGGGCACTCCAATTCTTGGTTGGTGGCTAGCTGTTATTGGGATTACATAGTTTGTTAGATGACGCTAATTGTTAGTTGCTAATTGCTAGATGGCAATTGTTAGGTGGCAATTGTTAGGTGGTAATAGTTAGTTGCCAATTGTTAGATGGCAATCGTTAGGTGTCAATAGTTAGTTGCCAATTATTAGGTGGCAATTGTTAGATGGCAATCGTTAGTTGCCAGAATGGTTAGATTAAATGGTGATTAAATCTGTTTAGCGGCTGATTTTTACGTTGAAGTATATATTGATCTGGTAAAGAAGATCGCTGACTATATAACCGTTAGTGACACTGTAAAGTGAATTCTATTTTTTCAGAAGCTTCGTCATAAAACACATAGATTAATCCAACATCCCCCCACATCAGTCCCGCATGCTCTTCCGAATCAATTTGAAACAATAGTTTCATCGGTTCAGTACCCTGATCTGGTGTATCCTCTCCCTGAACCCAATTAGGATAACCACCTATCTGGCTTCTATACACCTGCTCACCCGCTAATTTTTCAGCGGCTTTCTGGTAACTATCCCACGGTTCATCTTCATTCAGTACACAAGATAACTTAGAAGCATTTCTGCTATAAATTTCAATACCTTCCCAATCCGGTAATGATTTTACTGCTTTAAATATGACTTCACAAAACTTAGTACCCTCTGATTCAGTTGATTTATTAAATTTCACAACCCGGTCACTATTTAGTGTTTTATATATTTTCACTAACCAGCCATCATTTTCAGTATCCCACGGAGATTCCTCCCAATCATAAAAAAACTGAACCAACTGAATATTATCCGGCAGGTTAATCTCACCAGTATTAAAAACCTGAAAAATAAAGTCTAATTCCTGACCATCCTTCGTTTTCGGCCATTCCTCCTCCTTTTCAAAATAAGGCTGCCCACCAAAATGAGAAATCAATTGTGTATTTTCTTTTAACTCTGAAGGTTTCGAAACCTCAATTTTTGTCGCCGACCTGATTAATGGTTTAATCAGATCTTCCAAATCTTCAAACGAAGTCAGGTTCTCCTTACTTAATTCTGCCCTATACTTATCAAAATGCGAATCCATTTATCTTTTTCTTTTTACCCTTTATTACTCCAGCTTTTGTACCTGATTATTTCCCCTGTTTCTTATCAAAAAGAACCTTTATAAGGTTATAACTCTCGTTTTGCATCTTATTATTTCCCCTGTTTATTATCAAAAAGAACCTTTACAAGGTTATAACTCTCGTTTTTGCATCTTATTATTTCCCCTGTCTCTTATCAAAAAGAACCTTTACAAGGTTACAACTCTCATTTTTGTATCTTATTATTTCCCCTGTTTATTATCAAAAAGAACCTTTACAAGGTTACAACTCTCATTTTTGTATCTTATTATTTCCCCTGTTTCTTATCAAAAAAAACCTTTACAAGGTTACAACTCTCGTTTTGCATCTTATTATTTCCCCTGTTTCTTATCAAAAAAAACCTTTACAAGGTTATATTTTTTTTTCTGCATCATATAGCTTACAACTTTTTTTTGCGTCATATAATTTATCCCGTCTTCCAGGAACACTCCCAATGTACAGAGGGGAACCTCAAAGCTTTATCATCCCGGTACGAAACAGGCTATGTATGGGGGAACCCATGGAGCATAAAAAAAAGCAACGGCAGTTTCCGGACATTGATCCCGTTCGGGGATCGTCGACCGGAAACTGTCGTTGCTTTTTTTTATGCCTTATTTCCCTGGTACTTACCTGTTATACTGAGTTTGATAGTACTTTTGATAGTTTCCTGAAGTAACATCCCCCAACCACTTTTCATTAGCCAAATACCACTCCACCGTCTTCTCTAACCCCTCCTCAAACTGCAAACTTGGTACCCAGTTCAACTTCTCCTGTAACTTCGTAGAATCGATTGCATATCTCAAATCATGTCCCGCGCGATCCGTCACAAAAGTAATCAGCTTTGCCGACTCCCCTTCTGCCCTGCCTAACTTCTGGTCCATAATCTTGCACAACAAATGTATCAGGTCGATATTCTTCCACTCATTATGTCCGCCGATATTATAAGTTTCTCCCGTTTTAGCCTCATGGAAAATAACATCAATTGCACGCGCATGATCCTCTACCCATAACCAGTCACGGATATTCTCCCCCTTACCATATACCGGTACAGGAAGGTTATTCTTAATATTATTGATAGCCAATGGGATCAGTTTCTCAGGAAAATGATGAGAACCATAGTTATTTGAACAGTTTGAAATTACGATATCAATACCATAAGTATCATGATAGGCTCTTACAAAGTGATCTGAAGAAGCTTTAGAAGCAGAATAAGGACTATGAGGATCATAACCAGTGCTTTCAGTAAACATACCGGTATCACCTAATGCACCATATACTTCATCCGTTGATACATGATAAAAACGTTTCGTTTGATAATCACCCTTCCAGTATTCTCTGGCTGCATTTAACAAGTTAACAGTGCCGATTACATTGGTCATTACAAATGCTGTAGGATCAGTGATTGATCTGTCTACATGAGATTCTGCGGCAAGGTGAATCACGGCATCAAAGTTTTCCTTCTGGAATAAAGCATTGATCTCCTCTGCATCGGTAATATCAGCTTTGACAAAGCTGTAATTTGGATTTGCTTCAATATCTGTTAAGTTAGCCAGATTACCTGCGTAAGTTAATTTATCCAGATTTACGATTTGATAATCAGGATATTTATTAACGAACCTTCTCACCACGTGAGAACCGATAAACCCTGCACCACCTGTTATTAAAATCTTCTTCATTCTTCTTATTTTTATCTTCTTTTTTTATAGGTATCGTTATAATTCTTTTGGCAGTCCAAGTTCTGAAGCTGCCCTTGTTAAATCGTATTGCTCAATTTTTTTCAATACGCTATTGAATTCTTCCTTCAGATCATATTGCAAATCTTCGTGCAGCTTCACGTATTTTTTGTACAAAGCCAATGTTGTTCTTAAAAAGTATGTTTTCAACCGGTCATTAAATTTGGCCATTGGTGAAAGCACACTTTCATTATATCCCGCAGGTATAGTCTTCAGTAAGTATAACCTCAATTCGGCTTCTGTATTGAGGTCTTTCGTCACTTTATAGTGATGGTTAACCCTGCCATTCAGCTTCCGGAGAATGACCAGCGCATCTTTAGAAGTTGCCTTCCTCAGCTCGTTCAGCCAGGCTACGGATTCATCAATTTCCGCTTTGAGCAATTGATGTCTTTCTTCCAGATCAGATTCATCTTCCAGCAGTTTGAAGTGGAGATGTTCTGTCAGTACTTTATCTTTTGCGATCAGACGAAGCAATAACTTATCCTTTTCTTTATCAGGGATAGCTGTTATTGCTGCTTTAAGGTCTTTATGATCTTTTAATAACATTTAAAACGGGTTATCTTTGATGTAATTTTCCCAGGCCCATGCTGATGACATCATTTGATTAATATCAAGTTCGGCTTTCCAGCCCAGCTGTTCAGCAGATTTAGTCACATCTCCCCATACTTGTTCAATATCACCTTCTCTTCTTGCACCTATCGTATAGTTTAATTGAGTACCGGTAGATTTTTCAAAAGCACCAATGATTTCCAGTACTGAAGTACCTTTCCCTGTTCCCAGGTTGAATACTTCATAGTTACTTTCTGCCTGGCCGCTTTCCATGCGTTTAATTGCTGCAACGTGTGCTTTGGCAAGATCAACTACATGTATATAATCTCTGATTGCACTTCCATCAGGGGTATTGTAATCATTTCCGTAAACGGTAATCGGCCCGCGTTTACCGATGGCGGATTGCGTAATAAATGGAATCAGGTTTTGAGGCACACCAATCGGCAATTCACCAATCAATGCTGTTTCATGCGCACCAACCGGGTTAAAGTAACGCAAAGAGGTTACTTTTAAGCCTGGGGTAACGGCACAGGTTTCAGTCAGGATTTCTTCTGCAATCTGTTTGGTATTTCCATAAGGCGATTCCGCTTTTTTAACAGGGGCATCTTCAGTTACCGGCAACTGATCCGGCTGTCCGTATACGGTGCAGGATGAAGAGAATACCAGGTCTATTTTACTATCAAAAGCATTAATCAGATTGATCAGTGAATAGAAGTTGTTTCTGTAGTATTTAAGTGGCTGTTGTACGGATTCTCCCACTGCTTTATAGGCAGCAAAGTGAATTACTCCCGTAATATCAGGATGATTTGCAGCAAACTCGTTTACTTTTGCCTCATCACAAAGATCAAGTTCTGCAAACTCAGGTTGCTGACCAAGAATAGTTTCCAGTTGTGTCAGAATCCTCCGGTTAGAGTTAGAAAAATTATCTACCAGAATTATTTCATAACCTGCATTGATCAATTCTACTGCGGTGTGAGAACCTATAAATCCTGTTCCTCCTGTAACTAATATTTTTCCCATTTGTAATTAGCGGTTGTATGTTGTAAAATCTTTATGTTCTTTATTTACCAATGCTTCAGCTGGCAGGCTTTTGAAATAAGCGTAAGTAATTTTTAAACCTTCTGCACGGCTTACTTTAGGCTCCCAGTTTAATAAGGCTCTCGCTTTTGTAATATCTGGTCTGCGTTGTTTAGGATCATCTACTGGCAAGTCTTTGTAAATAACCTTTTGGGTAGTTCCGGTCAGCTTGATAATCTCTTCAGCAAACTGGCTGATCGTAATTTCATCAGGGTTTCCAATGTTTACTGGTTGTGCGTAATCACTTAAGAGTAAGCGGTAAATACCTTCTACCAGATCATCTACGTAGCAGAAAGAACGGGTTTGTGAACCATCACCGAAAACAGTTAGGTCTTCTCCTCTTAGTGCCTGGCCAATAAAAGCCGGCAATACACGACCGTCATTCAGACGCATTCTTGGCCCGTAAGTATTAAAGATACGAACAATGCGTGTTTCCAGCCCATGAAAGGTATGGTAAGCCATAGTCATCGCTTCCTGAAAACGTTTAGCTTCATCATATACGCCTCTTGGGCCTACAGGATTCACATTTCCCCAATATTCTTCAGGCTGTGGGTTAACACTCGGATCACCATATACTTCTGAAGTAGAAGCAATAATCATCCTTGCTTTTTTACTTTTCGCCAATCCCAGCAGGTTATGTGTTCCTAATGAACCCACTTTAAGGGTCTGTATAGGAATTTTAAGGTAATCTATCGGACTCGCAGGAGAAGCAAAGTGAAGGATATAATCCAGTTTGCCGGGTACATATACGAATTTGGAAACATCGTGATGAGAGAACTCGAAATTCTCTAAAGCAAACAGATGTTCTATGTTCTGAAGGTCACCTGTAATCAGGTTATCCATCGCAATAACATGATAGTCTTCTTTAATAAACCTGTCACATAAATGTGAACCCAGAAATCCGGCTGCTCCGGTAATTAATACTCTTTTACGCTCCATTAATCTATTAGTTTACGGCCTATGCTGTTGTAATAATATCCCAAATCAATCATTTTCTGCAAGTCGTATAAGTTACGACCATCAAAAATAACTTTATTCGCTAATTTCTCTTCCATCCGCTCGAAATCCGGATTACGGAAAACTGACCATTCTGTAGCAATCAGCAGGGCGTCTGCACCTTCCAGTGCTTCGTATTGGTTTGGTGCATACTTCACTTTGTCACCGATCTGGCCTTTTACGTTTTCCATTCCTTCGGGATCAAAAACAGTAACTGTAGCGCCATGTTTAACCAGTTCATCAATAATGTATAAGGCTGGTGCCTCACGGATATCATCAGTTTCTGGTTTAAAAGCAAGGCCCCATAGTGCAAAGTGTTTTCCTTTTAAATCGTCTTTATAATAACGCAGCAGTTTATCAACCAGTACAGTTTTTTGCTTTTCATTAATTTCCATGACTGCTTTCAGAATCTGGAAATCATATTTATTCTCTTCGGCCGATTTAGCCAGTGCTTGCACATCTTTAGGGAAGCAAGAGCCTCCGTATCCAATACCCGGAAACAGGAAACGTTTACCAATTCTGCCGTCAGAGCCTATTCCTTTACGTACAGCATCTACATCAGCACCTACCAGTTCACAAAGGTTAGCCACTTCATTCATGAAAGTGATCTTTGTAGCCAGAAATGAGTTTGCTGCATATTTAGTCAGTTCTGAGGAACGTTCATCCATAAACAGAATCGGATTTCCCTGACGTACGTAAGGTCCGTATAATTCGGCCATCAGCTTTTGTGCACGTTCACTTCTTGTACCGATCACCACACGATCAGGTTTCATAAAATCTTCCACTGCCACGCCTTCACGCAGGAATTCCGGATTAGAAACTACATCAATCTGAATTGCGGTGTGTTCAGCGAATACAGCCTGCACTTTATCTGCTGTCCCAACCGGAACGGTAGATTTATTGACAATAACTTTGTACTCGGTTACCAGTTTGGCAATGTCTTTTGCTGCACCCAGAATATAGGAAAGATCTGCTGCACCGTCTCCTCCGGGAGGCGTAGGCAAAGCCATAAAAATAATCTGCGCAGAAGCTACTGCCACCGCAAGATCAGTGGTAAAGGTTAATCTTTTCTGTTCAATATTTCTAAGGAATAATACATCCAGTCCTGGTTCGTAAATAGGTATTTCCCCATTTTGCATTTTCAGAACCTTTGCTTCGTTGATGTCAACACAAATTACAGTATTACCTGTTTCAGCAAGACAAGTCCCTGTTACAAGCCCTACATACCCTGTTCCGATTACGGCAATTTTCATATAGATATTTTAAAATATATTTAACTCGTTTAAATTAATAACGCCTTGGTTCATTCGGTCATCCAAATTTCAACAGGCCCTCAGATACATAACACTAAAGCCTAACGACTTAACATATATTCAGAAAATTTTAAATTTTAATCAAGTATCTTCGGCTAAGATAATAAATAAACAACAAAATGCTTTTGCTTTATAATTTTGGTATCGCGCTTTACAGGGTGATTATTTTCATCGCTTCTTTCTTTAACCAGAAGGCCGGATTATTTCGGAAAGGCAGAGAAAACATCTTCAGTTTTATCGGAACCAGGGTGGATGGAAAGCAGAAACATATCTGGTTCCATTTTGCTTCGCTGGGTGAATTCGAACAGGGAAGAACTGTTTTAGAACAGCTGAAGAGAAACTATCCGGATAAAAAAATCATCGTTACCTTCTTCTCTCCTTCGGGTTATGAAATCCGCAAGAATTATGCGCTGGCAGAAGGTGTTTTTTATCTGCCGTTAGACACCAAAAGAAATGCAAAACAGTTTATAGACCTTATTCAGCCTGAGATTGCAATTTTCACGAAGTATGAGTTTTGGTACCATTATTTTCAATTGCTTCATGCAAGAAAGGTACCGCTATTGATTATTTCGGGGATATTCAGACCTGAACAGTTATTTTTTAAATGGTATGGTGGTTTTTACCGCAGCATGCTGGATTGTGTAACTCACTTTTTTGTTCAGAATACCGAGAGTGTGGAATTGCTGAGTGGGTTAAATTATGAAAATGTAAGTTTAAGTGGGGATACGCGCTTTGACAGGGTAGCGGAAAATGTATTAACGGTAAAACCTTTACCCTTAATTGAAAAATTTTGCGGACAGGCACCTGTTTTCATTGCAGGCAGTACCTGGCCACAGGATGAGCAATTAGTCGTCGCTTTGATTTCAGCTTATCCGCAATGGAAGTTCATTGTTGCACCACATGAGATTGATGCTCCTCACATAGAACAGTTGTTAAAGTTAGTACCGGGAGCGCTGCGTTATACCAAATTAAATGATCAGCTTCCTGAACAAGATAGCCAGGTGATGGTGATTGACAATATTGGCTTACTTTCTTCGATTTACCAATATGGAAGGATTGTTTATATCGGGGGTGGTTTTGGTGTGAGTATCCATAATACACTAGAAGCTGCTGCTTTTGGTTTGCCGGTCATCTTCGGCCCTAAGTACGACAAGTTTCAGGAAGCAAAGGATTTACTGCGTTTAAATGCTGCGATCACCATCAAGTCGATGGATGAACTTTCTGTAGCTTTTGAAAAGCTACAGAAAGATAAAAATGCAGGCCCTGCGGCGAAAAAATATGTGCAGGATAAGACTGGTTCTACCAAACAGATTTTAAGCTATCTGGAACAGTATATTTAATTTGAGTTGGAATGATGGTCTTTAACCATTTTCACTAAGGCAGCAATCCATTGGGGATGATCGTTTAAGCTGGAAACCAACTGTACTTCTTCTCCTCCTAATTTTTTGAATTCTTCACCGTATTCAACTGTTACTTCGTAAAGTGTCTCCAGACAATCTGCAACGAAAGCCGGACAGAATACCAGCAGTCTTTTTTTACCTTTTGCTGCTAATTCTTTAAGGGTATCAGAGGTATAAGGTTGTACCCATGGTTCTTTTCCTAATCTGGATTGGAAACATACGGAGTATTTTGTAGCCGGGATATTCAGTTCGGCTGCAATCAGCCTTGCGGTATCATGGCATTGTGCAGAGTAACAGAATTTATTCACGTCTGTTAATGTAGCGCAGCAATCGGTAGTTTTAAGGCAGTGCTGGCCTGAGTGGTCACATTTGATCAGCTGACGTTCTGGTAAGCCGTGGAAACTGAACAGAATCTGATCGTAATTTTCTGGCTGATATTTTTTAGCATTGTCAGCAAATGTACTGATCATCATTTCGTTATCATGGAAAGAATTCACGAATGAAACTGGTGGAATAGTTTGCCATTTACCGACAATCTCCATAACTTTCTGAATCACTGATCCGGTACTTGCTGAAGCATATTGAGGAAATAATGGAATAACCTGGATGCTTTCAACCAGTCCTGCTTTCATTCTATCCAGTGCAGCTTCAATGGATGGGCTTTGATAGCGCATAGCCAGTTCTACATGATATTCTGAACCTAGTTGTTCCTGAACTAATGCAGCTTGTATTTTACTGTAATATAAAAGGGGTGAGCCATTTTCATCCCAGATTTCTTTATAAAGTTTAGCAGTTTTTGGACTACGGAAAGGCACAATAATCCCTTTTACCAGCAGTGTCCTGCTCAATGTACTGATGTCAATTACGCGTTCATCCATCAAAAACTGATCAAGATATTTACGCACATCTTTTACTTCCGGACTATCCGGAGTTCCCAAATTCACTAATAATACACCCTTTTTTCCCATAGTTTATGTAAAGAAACAACCCGGATATTAACCGGAGCTGATTTCCGGAGCAAATATACATTATGCTTGATATGCCTTAGAACGGCTTTTGAATAATTACTTTTTAATGATGAACACCTTTTTAACTAAAAAGACTCCAGTTTGGCCTTAACTTTCTCCATCAGCCACATGGGTGTAGAGGTAGCTCCGCAAATACCAATTTTATCATTTACGCTAAACCAGCTCATATCCAGTTCCTCTATATTAGAGATAAAATAAGAGTGTTCATTGTATTTTTTACAAACGTCATAAAGGACTTTTCCGTTAGATGATTTTTTACCGGATACAAAAATGATCCTGTCATAGTTGACCACAAAGTTCTCCAGGTCTTCGTAACGGTTAGAGACTTGTCTGCAAATGGTATCATTGGCTTTCACTTCATATCCGCGGCTCAATAACTGCTCTTTGATGTGATAGAATTTATCTGTGCTTTTAGTGGTCTGACTGTAAAGGGTAAATTTACCGGGCAAATCTACATGATCAAGTTCTGCAAGATCCTGGAAAACGATAGCATTACCATCGGTTTGCCCTTGTAATCCGATCACTTCTGCATGGCCATGTTTTCCAAAGATTAAGATCTGCTCTTTATCGTCATACGAGTTTTTAATCCTGTTTTGCAGTTTTAAAACAACGGGACAGGAAGCATCAATTAAAATCAGGTCATTTTCCAGTGCCAGCTGATAGGTGGAAGGCGCTTCTCCATGTGCTCTGATCAGTACTTTTTCATTGCGGAGCTGCTGTAATTGTTCATGGTCAATAATCCGCAAACCTTTATCAGTTAAGCGCTTTACTTCTTCGTCGTTGTGTACGATATCACCAAGGCAGTATAAATAGTCTTCTTCAGCTAAAATATCTTCAGCCATTTCTATAGCATATACTACCCCGAAACAGAATCCTGAGGCTTTATCTATCGTAACGGCTAAATCATATTTCATAGGTGTTGTTTTCAATTGATACTACAAAATTACGCAAAAAGAGTTTCATATCAATGTCAGTTATTTTTTGCGTGGCTGAAAGATCCTGATCGAAATTGCCTGTAGTAAGGAAATGACGAGAAAAAACATCTGGACGGGATGAAGCAGGACATTCCAGATGGCATTTTGTCCGGATAGAAAAGAGATCATAACCCTGCTCAGGAAAATAAGCCCGACCGGAAGGATCAGTAATCTGTAATCATAGTCAGCCAGGATATAAAGGGGGCCTCCTATAATCAATAGCAGGTATAAAAGGGCTACGAAGCTATTGTTCCCGAAATTCCTGAGCAGGCGCTGACCTGTTTTCTTAATTAAATCGTTTTGGTCTTCAGACACATAACTATAAATCAATTTATTTCCAACCAGCGTTTCTGCTTTAAGTTTTTCTTGTTTAACGGCTTTAACGATTTCCAGTGCTTCGGGCATCTCTCCTTTTAGCCTGCGGTGCCATTCGTATTTTTTATAGACCGCAGCATCAAAAAACATGCATTGATTTGTTCCCGCGGAAAACGCAGGACTGGAAAAAAGACGGATGAGCCTTAGCGGGATTAAATTCAGGAGTACAAAATTATTGAGCGGCAGCAAACAGTAATTGAAAAATCCATTAATAGATTGGGTAGGAATGATGTTAAGGAGCGTCAGGTTAAAAACTTTGGTCCGGTAAATCAGACTATTGATCAATCCATCACAAATGATGGTATGGGTACCTAGAAATAGAAAGTAATCACCGGTGGCCTCATCTTCGGCTGCACCTGTTTTCTGCTTCCTGAAGTTAAAGCGATGGTCGGCTGCACAGAAACTGGCCAGCTCTGCCGACTGGTCTGCATTTTCATTGCGCTGGATAATGACTTCGATGTCGTAGTAGTCTTGTGCTTTAAGTGTGTGGAGCAGTTCCAGTAAAACTGAGGTATCGGGCGCAGCTTCAATCAATATCGATACCTTGTCATCGAAGTGCCTGCCGTAAATGCCCAGTTTAGGGTTAGACAGGAAATTAAATAAGGTTACAGAGAACCGAAGGACAAGGAAAATAAGAATGATATAGATTGTAGTGAGTATAAGCATACTAGCTTAAATAAACACCATCCTCCTGCCCTGCTACATCAAGGACTACATCTACATGCTCTTTTAATACTGTAGCCATCTGCAAACCTACGAAATCGGTCGCTACCGGGTATATTTTATGACTCCTGTCTACCAGTACCACGGTACGGATCTTTTTATGCGGGGTATTCAGAAATACGCCAAAACCGTAAGCCAGGGTTTTTCCGCTATTTAATACATCATCAACCAGGATAATCACTTTATTTTTCACTTTAGCTGGTTCCAGATCAGTTGTTGCTTTAAGGCAGCTGTTCTCTTTTTCCAGATCAATTCTAAGCATAGTCACCGTCAGCTCAGAGATTTCCTCCAAAACAGCTTTCAGTCTGAGGGCAAGTTTATAGCCTCTGTCCCATATGCCTGCAAGTACAATTTCCTTCTCATTTAAATTGTCCTCCAGGATCTGATAAGCCATACGGTTAATTTTCTGCTGAATCTGTTTTTTATCTAAAATAAGTAATTGTGAATCGGCCATCTAAATTATGATTGTTTTAAGGGACAAAAAGAAGGATTTATTATCTCAACCAAATATCAGAAAAATAATTTCAAAATGGTGCAACGTTTACAAGGTCTGTGCGTCTAATTTGTATAAACCAATAAAACTAAGATGATGAAGTCGAATTTTTTACTCAAACCAACACTGCTTTTACTGATCACTGCTTCTTTCAGTGCATTTACTTTAAAAGCTCAGGATACTAAAAACATAGCTTTAAGTAATGTTTCGGGGGTAAGTGTCCATGCAGGAATTGATTTATTTATTACCCAGGGCAATACGGAGTCTGCTAAAATTGTAGCCAATAAAGATTTTATCAACGAAGTCGTTGTAGAAAACAATGGAGGAAATGTAAAAGTGACCTGGAAAGAAAATCATGGTTCAAATTTTATGAAAAATAAAAGCGCCAAGGTGTATATCACTTATAAAACGCTAAATAGTATTGCTGCGAGCAGTGGAAGTTCTTTAAAAACTGAAAACACTTTAAAAACTGGTTCGCTTGATGTTAAGATTTCTTCGGGTGCAAGTCTGAATGCGAGTATTGCTTGTAAAGACCTTCAGATCAAAGCGAGCAGCGGTGCTTCCTCTTCTTTTTCCGGAACAGCTTCCAATCTGGATGTTAAAGCAAGTTCTGGCGCTGGTGTGAAAGCTTTAGACCTAAAAACTGACTACGCAAATGCAACGGCGAGTTCTGGTGGGGATATTGAAATCAATGTGGCAAAAGCACTGGAAACGACTTCAAGCAGTGGTGGTAGTATCAATTATAAAGGAGGGGCAAGTTTAAAAAACAACTCTTCCAGAAGTGGTAATGTGAACAGGATCAATTAATTTTTGAGTTTTTAAAAGCAAACCCCTGACCTATTGCCATTGGTCAGGGGTTTTTTATTGATTTTATATTTTTATTACTTTTTATAAGGGTAAAATATGAAATTGGCCCCTTCAGGAACAATGACAAATACACACATAAAGTCTTCTGGCTTTTTATAATTCTTCAGGAAGAGTTCTTTAAGCTCAGGTTTTATGATCCCTTTTTCTATAAATTCTTCTACCATCGAAGCCTGGATATTCCAATTGGTATTCAGTTCTTCTTTGTTTAAAATCATTTCTCCTATAGATACGGTATGCTGGTGGGCTACGAATATCGGATTCAGAGATACGCCTTCAGCAATAATCTCTAATGCAATTTCCCTGATAGATTCTGCATAAAGTTCCAGATCCTTTTCCAGGCTAACTAGCGGGCTAACCTTTTTCTCAGTTTTCCCTTCTTCAGGCTGTTGAGGCAATAACTCTTCTATATCCATATTATTTATTTGATCAGATTTAATAAAACTACGTTCTCCACGTGTTGTGTATGCGGGAACATGTCAACCGGTTTAATACGGCTTACTTCATATTTCTCTTTCAGTAAAGCCAGATCTCTTGCTTGTGTGGCTGCGTTACAGCTTACATAAACGATTTTCTCTGCTTCCATTTCTAATAATCTTTCTACGACATCGGTATGCATTCCTGCGCGCGGCGGATCAGTAATCACTACATCCGGTTTACCGTGTGCTGCAATAAAGTCTGTAGTCAGAATATCTTTCATGTCACCTGCATAGAAAACAGTGTTTTCAATACCATTCAATTCTGAGTTGAATTTGGCATCTTCTATAGCTGTTGGTACATATTCTACACCGATAACCTGTTTTACACTACCTGCAATAAAGTTGGCGATTGTTCCTGCACCTGTGTAAAGGTCATAAACTAATTCATCACCTTTAAAGCCTGCAAATTCTTTAGTGATTTTATAGAGTTCGTGTGCTTGCAGTGAGTTGGTCTGGTAAAATGATTTCGCTCCGATCTTAAATTTAAGCCCGTTCATTTCTTCGAAGATGTAGTCTCTTCCTGCATAGGTGATCACATCCTGATCAAATATAGTATCGTTCTTTTTCTGATTAAGAATGTAAAGCAGGGAAGTTATTTCAGGGAAATTAACTTTCAGGTGCTCCATTAATCCGTTCACTTGTTCTGGTTCTGCATAAGCAAAAACAACTACAACCATAACTTCTCCTGTAGAAGAGGTACGGATGATCAGGTTTCTCAGGCTTCCTTCGTGGTTACGGAGGTCATAAAAGCTTAAGTGATTTTTAAGGGCATAGGCCCTTACTTCATTTCTTAAGGTATTTGATGGTTCTGCTTGCAGGTAGCAGTGTTGAATATCAAGAATTTTATCAAAACGTAACGGAACGTGGAAACCAAGTGCATTCATTTCCAGATCGTCACGGTCTGTCATATCCTGCGCGTTTAACCAGCGTTTGTTAGAGAAAGTATATTCAAGTTTATTACGGTAATATTTATTTTCAGCAGAACCTAAAATTGGTTCCATTGAGGAAGTATCTACTTTTGCAAGACGCTGTAGTGCTGCTTCAACGTTCTTTTGTTTGAAGTGCAGTTGTGCATCATATTGCATGTGTTGCCATTTACAGCCTCCACAAGTACCAAAATGCTCGCAGAATGGATCTGTCCGCAGGTCTGAAGCGGTATGCAGTGTTTCAATTACTGCTTCTGCAAAATTCTTTTTCTTTTTTACGATTTTGACATCAACGATATCACCTGGTACGGCTTTATCTACAAACACAACTAATTCATCTGCTTTGGCTACTCCTTTGCCTTCTTCAGCAATATCAATTATACTTAAATTGGGCAGGATGGTAACCGTTCCAGCTTTTCTATTTCTACTCATTCTGCTGCAAAGCTAAAACTTGTATTTAACAGTTCCTATTTTTTTTAGCTTCCTGAATAGTAAGATGATAAATTTACAACGGATAATCAGGGCACAATGATTTTATCCGGATATAATTATACCCATCAGCGTGGTGAAATTGACTGTTCAGCCCCCAATTCCGAAAATCTTCAGGATAATTCCTAAAAGACCTCCGTCAAGGTTAAAGCTGACATCGAATTTCTCTTCTACCAGAATGGTAATTTCTAAAACCTCTTTGCTCATTGTAGTGATGTTACAAAGTAAATATAGAGGTTTATATACCGAAAACCAAATTGGTATACACGCTTGATATTAATAAATTATAAACAATTTATACGTTGGGCCTAAAGTGCGGCTTTAACCAGAAAGGGCAGCATTTCTTTTTGGAAGCTGACAAAGTTCTTGCGAACGTCTGAGTCGCTTACAGAGGTAAAGGCAAAAGAGAAGACTATGCTTTTACTTGCTTTCAATAAGAACGCAAGTCCTTCTCTTCTGGATGGGTTATTTTTGAAATGATCCAGGCCAAGGTAGGCGGAAAGCAGTAAGGATTCCAGCTGGTCTGAAAGATGTTTAAGGAACTCTTGTGAATTGGCATTTTCCCTGACAAAATCCCACCCGATAAATTCGTTGCAAACGGTATAGGTGAGCCGGCAGGTTTTCATGACCAAAGCTTTCAGGTGTTCTTCTTCATCAACAAACTGCGCTTTGTTTTTTAATATTTCATGTAAATTAAGGTCAAGGTAATCCATCAGAATAGCATCTAATACTTGTTCCTTGCTTTCGAAATATTTATAAATGGTTGCTTTGGCGATTCTTGCCTTTTTTGCAATCTCATTTACGCTGGTCTTATGATAACCATATTTCCTGAATAGTTCTTTGGCAGCTCTAATGATGCTCTCTTTAATTTTTTCTGGTTCCATCAATTAGTGACTCGGTAACTGTTATTTCCTGAAATGGTTATATTATATGTTCTCAATGCTATTTTAGCAGGTGCTTTTGTTGGGGTGCCATCTATCAATGAGAATTTTGAACCTGAGCATGGATCAACTACATTATAGGGATTTTCTATGGTCACTGCACACCTGTTTTCAGGATTTACAGTACTGCAACGGTCATAGGCTTTATAACTATAGCCCCCACTACCATCAAGACTTACATTGTAGGCAATGATCACTCCTGCAACCCCTCCATCAATTAAAATTGCACCCTTCGCTTTCAGATCTGATAACTGTCCTGGAGTAAAGAAACCGATAATATCAACACCTACGTTAGGCACCATATTGGTCTGCTTTCCACACGAGGAAAATAAAAAAAGTACGAAAAGAAGGCCTGCAATTTTTCTCATAGATAAGGGTTAAATCAACGAAGTTTTAAATTGTTTCAGGAAACGCTGATCGTTTTCTGAGAACAAGCGTAAGTCTTTGATCTCAAATTTTAAGTTTGCAATACGCTCGATACCCATACCGAAAGCGAAACCGCTATATTTTTTACTGTCAATACCACAGTTTTCCAATACATTAGGATCTACCATACCACAACCCAGTATTTCTACCCAGCCGCTATATTTACACAATTGACAACCTGCTCCTTTACAAATGGTACAAGAAATATCCATTTCCGCAGAAGGTTCTGTGAAAGGGAAATAAGAAGGGCGGAAACGTACTTTAGTACCTTCACCGTATAATTCCTGTACGAAATAGAACAAGGTTTGTTTTAAATCTGCGAAGGATACATTCTCATCCACATACAATCCTTCTACCTGGTGGAAGAAACAGTGTGCTCTGGCTGAGATCGCTTCATTACGATAAACACGGCCTGGCATTAATGCTCTGAAAGGCGGTTTCCCGGCTTCCATCATTCTCACCTGTACCGAAGAAGTGTGTGTTCTTAATGCGATATCTCCATGCTCTCCGCCTTTTTTGATAAAAAAGGTATCCTGCATATCTCTTGCCGGGTGTTCTTCAGGAAAGTTTAAGGCAGAAAAGTTATGCCAGTCGTCTTCTATTTCAGGTCCTTCGGCTACAACAAATCCAAGTTTACTGAAAATATCAACAATCTCTCTTCTGACTAAAGCCAGCGGGTGACGGGCACCTACTTCAAAGCCTGCACCAGGAAGTGTTAAGTCTAGGCCAGCATCTTTTCTGCTCAGTTCTGTAGTGTCTTGTTCTTTAAGTGCCTGATACTTTGCTTCCGCAAGTTGTTTAAACTCGTTTAGTACCTTTCCCAGTGTTCTCTTTTCTTCCGGAGATACAGCCTTAAATTCATCAAAAATATCTTTTATAATTCCCTTAGTTCCAAGGAATTTTATTCTGAACTGTTCTAATTCGTCTGCATTTTCCGTAGAAAAAGCATTTATTTCCGTAGTATATTCTGTAATCTTAGCTTGCAACATGATGCCAAATATACAGCTATTTCATTAATATCTTAATAACGGGCAAATGCGAATTATTTTTGATGCTAAAATAAGAAACCGCCATTCCCTGAACAGGAATGGCGGCTGATCTTTAGTCTATCCGGAATGAACTAAGAGATTACTTTTAATTCTTTACCTACTTTAATAAAAGCAGCAATTGCTTTGTCTATATGGTGTTGTTCATGACCCGCAGAAAGCTGTACTCTGATACGCGCTTTACCCTGAGGAACAACAGGATAGTAGAATCCAATTACATAAATGCCTTCTTCCAGCATTTTTGCTGCAAATTCTTGTGCAAGTTTAGCGTCATATAACATCACTGGCACAATTGGATGAATACCTTCTTTGATATCAAATCCTGCTTCTGTCATTTTCTGACGGAAATAAAGGGTGTTGTGCTCTAATTTATCTCTTAGTGCTGTACTTTCATTTAACAGCTCCAATACGGCAACTGAAGCACCTGCAATTGCAGGAGCCAGTGTATTAGAGAATAAATAAGGTCTTGAACGCTGACGAAGCATATCAATAATTTCCTTTTTTCCTGCTGTAAAACCTCCGGAAGCACCACCCAGTGCTTTACCTAAAGTACCTGTAATAATATCTATTCTATCGATTACGCCACAATGTTCATGAGTTCCTCTTCCTGTTTTCCCCATAAATCCGGAACAGTGAGATTCATCAATCATCACAAGCGCTTCATATTTATCTGCTAAATCACAAATCTTATCTAGTTGTGCAATTGTTCCATCCATCGAGAATGCACCATCTGTAACGATAATACGGTGACGACAGGAAGCTGCTGCTTTTAACTGCTCTTCCAGGTCTGCCATATCACTATGTTTATAACGGAAACGTTTTGCTTTACATAAACGCACACCGTCAATGATAGAGGCATGGTTCAGTTCGTCAGAGATAATCGCATCCTGATCGTTAAACAAGGGTTCAAAGACTCCTCCATTGGCATCAAAAGCTGCTGCATATAATATAGTATCTTCGGTACCTAAGAATTCAGATAGTTTTTGCTCTAATTCTTTATGTACATCCTGAGTTCCACAGATAAAACGGACAGAAGACATTCCGTAACCATATTTATCAATTGCAGCTTTCGCAGCAGCAGTTACTCTTGGATCTGAAGACAATCCCAGGTAGTTATTGGCGCAAAAATTCACCACTTCCTGACCAGTACTTACTTTGATATCAGCTCCCTGAGGAGTGATGATTACTCTTTCCCGTTTGTATAACCCGTCTTTTTCTATTTGTTCTAATTCCTGTTGAAGAACAGGTTGCAGTGTTTTATACATATATGCTAGTTATTTGATGCATCCAAAGTTATAAAAATATCAATTTAGAAGCTGTTTAATTTTAGTCTTCTCCCCTGTTCATCGCTAAAACTTAAAATAAGGGTTGTATCCGTGTTAAATTAACAATAATGTTTAAATAATAATTCAGGCAGCATACTTTAAAAGAATTTTATTTCTTATCTTGCAATAAATTATAAATTAAGGATAATTTAGCTTAACTTTATAATCTGCAATAAATTAACAATTAATTATCCCAATTAGATAAATGACTGATAATCAAAGACAACATTTCGGCCCCAGATTGAAAGAAATCAGGTTAGCAAAGAAAATGACGCTTCAGGAATTCTACAGCCCGATAGCTAAACACGTAAACAACTTCTCGCCTATAGAAAATGGCTCGAGAATGATAGGTAAAAGGCTATCGGAAGATGTGATCAGGTATTATCATATCAATGAAAGCTGGCTGGCCACAGGTGTGGGAAAAATATATTCAACAGATGAACTGCTTAAAGAGACAAATCAGTTAAATACTGACCCTGAGGAAGGTGTGCCTTACATTAATGTGAATCCTTCAGATTTCTCATCAGGAGAGCTTAACTTTTTAAAAGAAAAGCCAGAGTATTATGTGAATTTCCGTCCTTTTAATGATTGTGATGCTTATCTGCCTGTCTATGGGGATAGTATGTTCCCGAAATATTCAAGCGGAGAGATCATTGCCATCAGAGAAGTCGTGAACAAAGACATTATCCAATGGGGAGAGGCTTATTTAATTATGGCAGACGAAAGTGCGAACAGTATTACGACTGTAAAATTATTATTCGAGCATGATACACCGGGGAAGATTATTCTGCGTGCGGCAAATTCAGATTATAAAGGAGATACGATCCTGGATAAACAAGCTATTAACCGGTTATTCATTGTCAAAGGAAAGATTACCAGAAATCAGTTGTAGGCTATGGTTAGTATGGCTTCGACTGGTTATGGGACAATTGTCTATTTAGTCTTCAAAGAGAATTATTGTATCTTTGCAGGTATCAGGTATACTGTTAACTAAAATAGACGACTATATGTCAATCACATCAGCAGATGAATTATTAGGAATGCAACGGGTAAGTGACGCTGTTGCAAATACACTCAGACAAATGCGCGAATTCGCCCAGCCAGGTATATCAACTAAAGAGCTGGATGAATTCGGAGGGAAAATATTAGCTGATTATGGCGCGAAGTCTGCTCCAAAATTAACTTATGGATTTCCGGGATGGACTTGTATCAGCATTAATAACGAGGCTGCACATGGTATTCCATCTGAAGAAAAAATACTTGCGAATGGTGATCTGGTTAATATAGATGTATCTGCTGAACTGGATGGTTTCTGGGCAGACAATGGCGGTTCTTTTGTATTGGGAGAAGATATAAATAATCATCAGCCGTTAGTGGATGCTTCTAAGGATATCCTTTATAAAGCAATCAGCAAGATTAAAGGTGGTGTTAAGATTGCCGATATAGGCAGGTTAATAGAAACTGAAGCTAGAAAACAGGGTTTTACTGTGATCCGTAATTTAGCCGGTCATGGTGTTGGACGCAGTCTGCATGAAGCACCGGATTGTATTTTGAACTGCTATGATAAATACAATACACAAAGGTTTAAGAAAAACTCAACTGTTGCTATAGAAACTTTTATCGCTACAACTTCAAGCATGGCTATTGAACAGGCTGATGGCTGGACTTTGAAAGGAAATAAAGGCGGCTTTGTTGCTCAGCATGAGCATACTATATTAGTAACAGATGGGGTTCCTGAAATTCTGACCAGCGCTAATAAAATATAATTAGAATATTTAGGTTTTTAGATAAAAAGGGATGCATTCTTTAGGAGTGCATCCCTTTTTTTTGGACTTTCACTATTAATGAATGAATATTCTATCTTGAGAGAAAAATAACGAAAGAATTTAATCAGAAAATTATGGGTTTTTCAAAAGCGGTAATCGCTATTAAAGGAAATCATCTTGATCATTTAGAAAAGGTTGCTGCTATTTTGAATTATTTTGACGGAGTTGATGATCAGGAAGTACTGGAAGAATTATCAGCAACAGCAAAATATGAAAATGACTGGACTTTAATCGGGGACGCAGAGATGGTTTATGTAGTTGAGGATGATTTGATCGGAGAATTATCACAGGAACTGAATACTGCGGTATATACATTTACTGTACAGACAGCTTCTGCAAGTTATGGTTTTAGTTATTTCCAGGGAGATAAGAATCGGGTCTTCTTAGTCGAAGATGGCGAGATCATTACTGATGAAGGAGAAAGTATTCCTATCGAAAAAGATCAGAAGATCAGCGAATATATTGGTGAAGAAGATATTGTAGCTATAACAGGAAAATTGGGCATTAGTCTGGAAGAAGCGTAAAACAAGAAAGGGATGTTCCATCCAGACACATCCCTTTTCTAACCAAATATAAACCTGTATGAACGGGTTTTTCTTTTCTGTATCTGAAACAGATACACATTATTATCTATCTAAAAATTGAGCCAGTTTAAGAATCTGCTTATTTCTTCTGTATTAAAGGGGAAACAGTCACTAACTGACCTGATTATGAACGAATTCGTATGATTACGAGGTCTAAAATGACCTGTTTACTACTCAAATGTCGCTAAAACAATCAGTTCCTGTCTGATAATTAACAATTTTTAACAATAGCTCTTAGCCAATCGCAATTACCATAGGAAATCGAAGAATTAAACGCTGCTCAAAACCAATTATTGTGATTATTATGCAGAAATAGTACGTAATGACATTAGTTCAATATATAATCCTTTTCAGGTATTGGTGTTTTAAGTTTACGCTCAGAAAGTTCCAATAAGGTATTTTCTATCATCCTGCAAAGTGAATTCAGCGCAAGGTCATTTGGCTCTAATCCAAAGGGATCTTCCAGCTCATCCGCAACAGCTTCTAAAGCAACAAAAGTATAGGCTATGAAAGAGACTATAACAGGCATCATCCAGCCCAGACTATCTACAAAACCAAATGGTAATAAAAAACAGTAGATATAAACAGTACGATGAAGCAATACTTTATAAGTATATGGGATTGGTGTACTGGCTATTCGCTCGCACCCTCCTAAAATATTTGATAATTCACTTAAATTATGGTCGAAACTGACTGTAAGAATGGAATCAAACTCACCTTTTAACCGCTGCTTTTTCACCCAAAGCCCCATTTCTTTGATCAGCATTGCAGGTTTGTAAACTGCGGGCTTCAGCTGATCAGCTAAGTTCTGACCTGAAATTTCAGCTATATCATTTGTAGCATCTGTATGACGTAATTGATGCTTCAGTGCATAAGTAAATGAAATCAGCAAGTCTACAAAAGTGTTGACCTCTTTGGCATCTGCTGTTTGAACAAGAGTCTGTGCTTGCCGGGTTAAAGAGCGTGTGGTATTCAATAGTGATCCCCACAACTTTCTGCCTTCCCAAAACCGGTCGTAACTCACATTATTTCTAAAACCAAAGAAGATGGCAAGTGCGATTCCAAAAAGTGTAAAAGGTCCTGGGTTCAGCTGTATTTTATAATTAAAAAATGAGCCACGGAAGTAGACTATGACAATAGAAATCAATAACAAGAGCGACAATCGAAAAAGAATCTGAGGTAACACAGATCCTTTCCAGATGAAAAGCATTCTTAGCCAGTTTTCCTTTTTCCTGATTATCATAAGTTCTGATTTTAATTTTTCTATTTTCTATCTGTTGCAATCAAGTAATTCGGATCCTCCAGAATATTAACTTCAATTACCGCTGCCGCATCTTGTAATAAACTCCTGCAATCTGCACTCAGATGCCGCAATTGCAAAGTTTTATTAGCTTCAAAATACCTTTTTGTTAATTTATGAATAGCATCTATGGCAGACATATCTGCTATCCTGCTTTCTTTAAAGTCTATCACTACCTGCTCCGGATCTGAAGAAACATTAAACTGTTCAGTAAACGTAGTAACCGATCCAAAAAACAAGGGGCCAAATAACTCGTAATGCATCACTCCTGCCGGATCTGTATATTTTTTGACACGTATACGTTTAGAATTATCCCAGGCAAAAAAGAGCGCTGAAAGAATTACTCCAATCAACACAGCCAATGCCAGGTTATGCAACCAAACCGTAATTCCAGCCACCATGATCCCTACAAAAATATCCTGTTTAGGCATTTTGTTTATAATCCTGAAACTCATCCACTCAAAAGTGCCTATCGCAACCATAATCATTACCCCTACCAGCGCGGCCATGGGTACTCTTTCAATAATTGGTGCACCCCAGATAATGATGATCAGAATAGTAAAAGCGGCGACGATTCCCGATAAGCGCGCTCTTGATCCTGCTGAAAGGTTAACCAGCGTCTGGGCAATCATCGGGCAACCTCCCATTCCAAAGAAGAAACCGTTTAATATATTAGCTCCACCTTGTGCAATACATTCCTTACTGCTGTTTCCTTTTGTTTCCGTAATTTCATCTACCAGGTTCAGTGTGAGCAACCCTTCTGTTAATCCTACACCTGCCATAATTAATGCAAATGGAAAGATGATACTTAGCGTATTCAGGTTAAAGGGCACCGAAGGAATATGAAAAGGAGGAAAACCACCACTTACCGCAGCAATATTCCTTACAATCTTAGTGTCAATGCCTAATGTCAATACGATAATAAATACAACGATTATAGCGACAAGTGAAGAAGGAACAGCTTTAGTTAGTTTAGGCAGTAAAATGACAATGGCTATAGTCAAGGCAACCAAACCGAGCATAATCCAAAGTGGGTTACCTGAAAGCCATGCTGAATGCCCGTTGATGACAGTTTTGAACTGTTCTATCTGCGACATAAAGATGATGATAGCAAGGCCGTTTACAAATCCAAACATTACGGGTTGAGGAACAAGCCTGATAAATTTGCCTAACTTAAAGATCCCTACCAATATTTGAAATACTCCAGCTAACGCAACCGCAGCAAAGACATATTCTATTCCATTAGATTTCATCAAGGCAATCAATACAATTACTGTAGCACCAGCACCTCCTGAAACCATACCTGGCCTGCCTCCAAAAACGGCAGTGAACAGTCCCATAATAAAGGCAGCATATAAGCCGGCCAGAGGCGGAAATCCACCAAGGATAGCAAAGGATAAGGATTCCGGTATCATAGTCATAGCGACCGTTAAACCGGCAAGAATTTCTACTTTATAATCAATCTTTTGGGTAAAATCGAAAAGATTTAGTTTTGACATCATTATCAGTCAAAGCTAATCAATAAAATTAAAATGATTAGCCAATAGCTCTTCAAGATTAAGGAAAAGCACGAGAAATTATAGAAGACAAATTATATTGCTCAGAAATGAGTTTTTGTCCTTTAATAGCGATGTTATGCTATGGGAAGTAAAGGCTGCCATTAAAAAATGGCAGCCTTTACTTAATAACTTTAGTAGACTGATTATGTGTATTCGGGTTGTGATTTTTTTTCTTGGTGATTTTGTAAGTTCCTAAAATTAGCATCGAAGCAGCTACTACTGTAAAAAGGAAATAAAATGATCTCTTATCCATACATTAAAAATTTAAATTGAAGATGTGCAAAACCTGTGCCTATTCTGATTTGCAGGAGAAATTCTATTCTGAATGAGAAGCGGAAGAATTAGAAGAGCAAATGGTAAGGCACTGATTGTTAACCCTAATTTAAAAATAATTAAGAATAATAACAAATAATTCAACAAAAATCAGAAAATTTATTTTGGCAAAGGAGAGGTCTGATCTGCATCAATCGCCTGCCAAATCATATCCTTTAACTCAACAAGCCCTTTTTGTGCAACTGAAGAAATAAATACAGAAGGAATATTTGCAGGAAGATCTTTCTTAATTTCTGCTACCAGCTCTTCATCCAGCATATCAGATTTAGTGATTGCCAATAAATGAGGTTTTTGCATTAACTCCGGATTGTAGTCGAGCAATTCTGATTTAAGAATTTCGTACTCTTCTGTGATCGTTCTGTTAGTATCAGCAGGAACCATAAATAAAAGCACAGAGTTACGTTCAATATGACGTAAGAAACGGTATCCTAAACCTTTTCCTTTTGATGCACCTTCAATAATACCAGGAATATCAGCCATTACGAATGATTTATTCGCACGGTAAGATACAATCCCCAGGTTAGGAACAAGTGTTGTAAAAGGATAATCAGCAATTTCAGGTTTAGCAGCTGAAACTACAGAAAGCAAAGTGGATTTTCCAGCATTAGGGAACCCAACTAAACCAACATCAGCTAAAACTTTTAATTCAAGCACCACCCATTGTTCAGTACCTGATTCTCCAGGCTGTGCGAAACGTGGTGTTTGCAGGGTAGAAGTTTTAAAATGCCAGTTTCCAAGACCTCCCCTGCCTCCTGCTGTCAGGATTTCAGTTTGTCCGTCTTCGGTAATTTCAAAAAGATCTTCTCCGGTTTCAGCATCTTTTGCGATAGTTCCAAGGGGAACATCAAGGTATTCATCTTTACCTGATTTACCTGTACTGGTAGAACTTGAACCAGGCCCGCCATCAGTAGCAAGAATGTGCTTGCGATATTTTAAGTGTAAAAGGGTCCAGAACTGAGCGTTCCCTCTCAGGATAATATGTCCGCCTCTACCACCATCACCACCATCCGGACCACCTGTTGAGGTCATCTTATCACGGTGTAAATGCGAAGATCCTGACCCTCCTTTTCCTGAACGGCAGCATATCTTAACATAATCTACAAAATTCGAACCCTGTGACATAACCTTTTATTTTTTCTTACTAATAGAAATAGCGGGAAGAACTTACATCCGTCCCGCTATTCATTATATTATTTAATTAATATTTATCAAGCACTTCGCACAACTCAGCAAAGATCTCATCGATCTGGCCTATGCCATTTACTTTTCTTAATTTGTTCTGTGCTTCATAATAAGGCAAAACATGAACTGTTTTGCTAAAATACTCATCAATACGCTTTTGTAACTTGTCTGCATGATCATCAACTCTGTTGGTTAATTTCTGACGTTCGGCAATCCGTTTTGTCAATTCAACCTGGTCAACGTCCAATGCAATTACAACTGCGATAGAACTTCCCTTACTTACTAAAAATTCATCTAGTGCTGCTGCCTGAGCTACTGTTCTCGGGAAACCGTCAAAGATAAATCCTTTAGCGTCAGGATTCTTATCTACTTCTTCTTCCAGCATAGCAATCGTAACCTCATCCGGGACAAGCTGTCCGTCCGCTATAAGCGCACTCACTTGTTTACCAAGCGGGCTTTGATTAGTGATGTGTGCTCTGAAAAGATCACCTGTAGAAATATGTATCAATTGATAACGATCAATCAATTTTTGTGATTGGGTGCCTTTACCTGCACCCGGTGGGCCAAAGAGAACAAAATTTAGCATTTGGGTTGTCTTTAAAATTTTAAAAGCCTTTCCGCAATTTGCTTAAGGCTTTTCAGTTGATTATGAGCTTCTAAAAAAAAGAGATTTAACCACTGAAAACAATTTATTTATTTTTGTTAATTTAAATCACATTAATCCCCGACTATATCCTCAGCAAAAGCACTGAACAAACAAGAAAAGGTTTAAGTTATAAATCAGCCTTAGTCAAAAAGACGAGCCTTTTGTTCCAATTGACCATTTTTCCTGAGAAGAATTCAGTGCCATTAACAAGAAAATTTCTCCTCTTTATTACAGGTAACTTTAAATCTTTTCAAGGCTGCAAATATATAATTATTAATTTACTATAGTTACTTTTTTTCAAAATACTACCGTGTATTAGCCCGCCGATTATCTTTCATTACCTCCATTTTATCAGGCTATAAGACCTGGGTTATTTCTTTATTTTTTAGCTTAGGAGACTCCAGCATTCTTTTAATCAACATCATTAATAATGCTGCCGCGCCAAAAGCAAACATGACCCAGGGTGTGCTGTGTATTCCATGGGCAGCAATGGAGAATCCGCCGATAGCCGTTCCAATTGAAATACCGAGGTTCCCAAAAGAAATTGATATGCTATTTGCAAATTCAGGTGCTTCTGGTGCAGTCTCTATCATGTATGCCTGAGAGGTCAGAAAACATGGGGTTTGTATGAATCCCCACACTGCTATGATGAGTACTGTAGCTACAGACATAGGCCCTGAAAAATAGATAGGTACAGTAATCACTATTAATGCGATCAGAAAAATTGCGGTTATCCGGGTAATATTTTTTGTTAATAATTTACCTGCAATATAATTCCCCAGGACACCTGTTACTCCGAATAGTAAAAGCATCAGGCTGATTGTCTGCTCATCCATTCCATTAACCTTGCTTAAATAATCAGCAAAATAGCTATAGGTACTAAAAATTGACCCGATCATTAAAAATGCAAATAGAGAACTGGCAATAAAAACAGGCTTTTTCAAGATCCGGAGCTGTGAACTATATGATTTTTTCTGCGCGACCGGCATCGATGGAAGCATTGTTATAATTGCGATAAGAACGGTTAAACTAATCACAGTCTGTACCATAAAGGAGGATTGCCAGTTATTAAAAAATCCGGCAATATAAGTTGCAAATGGCACTGTAGTAATCGTCGCAATTCCGATCCCTCCTATCACAATAGCCATCATTTGATGTGCATCTTTCCGATCTGCATGGGTGGTTGCCGCCGCAACAGCGGTTGAAACCAGTACAGGATGAAGAAAGGCTGGTAAAACCCTGACGAGCATTAACAGCCAGAATGGAGGCGCTAATGATGATATAACCCCGGTAAACAGGAATATAGACATGGTCAGGGCCATCAGATATTTCCGGTTATAACCAGATGCAAACATTGTCATAAAAGGGCCTGCCAGTGCAACAACCATTGCATAGGCACTTAATAACATACCTGCTTTATCAATACTGATCTGATAATAATCAGCGACCTGAGGAAGTATTCCAATTACACCAAACTCTGTTGTAATCATACCGATCAGGCTAAGGCAACCGATATAAGCTATTTTGTTCTTCATTAAATACTTTAATATGGAATAAACATTCCTTTTTTAATAGATTTAGTTTTTTACCGCGTCCCAGGCTGCCTGGATATAATTATCAATGGTCTCTTCCCTGAGCGCGATATAATTACTATGATGCAGTTTGACCAGGGACACGAGAGATCCACTTGTAAAGCCTATCCACTCTTTAATATCCCCATCTTTCATTAGTTGCTGTTTTTGACCATCGAGATAAACCTCATCCAGGTCTTTGAGGTATAAACTTCCATGATGCTTGGCTTTTGGATCAATTGCAGGGGAATAATAGAATTGTTCCAAAAACATGAAATCTAAAGGCTCAGAAAGGAAATAAGTCATCATTTTCTTCCATAAATAGACAAACCGTTGTTTAATCGAAAGGCTTTTATCATATCCTTCAGCAATTATGGAAGACTCTTTTGTCTTCAAGTGAAAGTATAACTCATTGATCAGAGCTTCTTTATTCGGAAAGTAATTATAGATAGCCCCCATCCCTGTGTCTGCTGCTTTAGCTATTTCTGACATGGGGGTTGATTCAATACCTTTTTGAACGATTAATTTCAGTGTGGCATTTAAGATTTGTTCTCTTTTATTCATAGGACATTCTCAATTGAGATTACAAATGTATTAAAAATGGAATATATATTCCATTTTTAATACATTTGATTGTTATTACTCTAATAATATGGATTAAAATACAGAGGCAGACCTTCAATCTTTTGTTATACAAACAATGGTTTTCTTCCTGTACAGCGCCCCTTACTCTTAACGATGCAGCCAGAGTAAACAATTCATCTCCAGTTTTACATAAGTCTCCTGCTTAAATGAACATTCTACTATTTTAACTCCCTCAGGTATGAGAATTTCTATATTGGGCATATTATCAGCAACAGCAAATACATTGACCGCCACTCCTCCTTTCAGTATTACCGTTAACTATAACTAATAGCGTATTGGAAATATCTTAAAACTGAAAGAGGTGATCAATTTTAAAAACCGATCACCTCTTTTTATGATTTCAGACTGCCCCTATTGCGTTTTATAGTGGTAATCATATCTTTTAATAATATTCCCGAACTGATCCTTAATATGTTTTAACCGTTGTAAATTATCATATTCAAAATAAGTAGTCAGCCCTTTTGCATCAGTTTGACTTACCAAACCTACCAATGGATTATAAACGTAACTTGTAATCTGTGCATTTGGTAATGCCGCTTTTAATTTCTCAAGAAAACCATCTACAGCAGCTTTATCAGGAGTCGATTTACTAAAAGTTTCCAGACTACTTTTCCCCAATGTAGATTCTATTATTGAGTAATCAGCATTTTTAATTTCGGCAATTGGATATTGTCCATTATAGCTCCAGATATAATTTATAATCAATCCACTTTCCTTACCCATTGAGAGCACATTCCCCTTGTTATCATACCTATAATACACATCCCGTATTTCATCTGCATTATTAAATGTATTAGTCTTTGTCAAAGCGGGAACAACCAGATCCGTGACAGCATCTACCTTATAATCTGTTTTAATGATATCTGTGCGATCATTTTTCATCTTCGATTGAGACAGTAAAGCATTTATCTGATGGTTATTGATTAATTTGAGTCTTCCTGTTTCAGCAGCGCCATTCAGACTTAAATCAAGAGGATATTTATTAACCAAACTGATAGTTGAGCCTGCACTTCCATCACTTGTAGTTTTAGTTAATTGATAATGAACTGGGGTACTTTCGTAATTGTAATTTTCGATCTGTACGATAGGATTTTCACCATTTAAATCATAACTCGTAATCGTTTTTGACTTCATTTTATCAAACGCTGTGGTATGTCTGAAATAGGGAACTCTTGTATAGTAATCACATGTCAAGCCGGGAATTGAGCCGTTTGGATCAGGTTTATGAGCTTCTGACATAACATGATTATCAAAAGCACCATAATGAAAGATCACACAATTCACATTTGTTTCTAAATTCACGTCGTAAAAATCATCTGGAAAAGGCATTTCAGAATTACACATACAAGACGCTTTAACCTGCTGAAAACTAATCAAATCAGTATTAATTTCCTCCACATAATCCTCTTTCGTATCGTTGCTTAAATGTGGTGACCAGTAATTATAACCAAACACTTCACTTTTGACTATAGCATTTTTATTATATACATTTTTATATAAAAGCTTCCCTCTCGCCCATTCCTTTGAATCTGAAATTCCATTTGCTCTGAAAGCATAGAATTCACTAAAATAAGGTTGAACATATGAAAAATGATATGAAGTCTTTAAGTCATTTTTAGGATGAAGAAAATCAACATCATACTCGTCCACATATTCGTAACCAGCATATGATCCCGAAGTTGTTTCCAATGGTAAAACCGAATTAGACCCAATACTGGCTATCCAATCATAAATATTTCGCGGCTTATCTACAACATTCATTTTAAACTGAATATACTGAGGAAAAGAGGAAAGGCGACCTGAAGTACGTTCTGGCAATGCAGAATCGAGATTCGGATTTATGTATTTATAACTTTTCTTTTTTATCCGAGTATTATCAGAATCATAATAATTAATATCCTTAATACGCAATCCACCAACATTAATCATGTTTTTTAATGGATCTAACTCTCGCCATTTAACTGCAAAATATAAATTATAGGGCTGCATATCCGCAGGTGAGTTAACTGCATTCAAATATCTTACTATGGCTGTCAATTCAAATGTTCCGGGAGACATTATCAATTGTGCAGTATCTACGCCATTTCTTTTCATTCCTCTACTAAAATTTTTTGGTGTAGTATTAAATGATTTAATTAAAGTTTTTGTTCCGTCAGAATTAACTCTTTCTAAAGAAAAATACACATTATCTTCATTATAACCAGTGTTATTTTCAAGTTCAGATATGCCAAAATTGGTAAAGACACTCCATCCAGTGTTATTAAGAACTGGGTATGCTCCGTTGGCTATAGTGAAACGTTTAGTAAAAAATCTTGTACGATCTTCTATTTTAGTGGGAGTAGTCTGATGCGTATTTCTACTATAACTACTCACAGAAACGCCCGCAATCTTTTCAGTAAAATTATCATCCTGATAGGTCTGAAGTAAATATGAAGGTATATCCTGGATCCCTGCTGTATTATTTTCGTAAATAAATTCTGATTTTCCCCCCTCTGGATAAACAATACTTTTTAAAGTAAAGACATTACTATAATCTGGCTTTACACTGCGATCTCCACCTTGAAAACGAGCATCCAGATTAGGTATAAATCCTGACCTGAGCATGTTAGGTATTCCATTATAAAACCCCCAATGATCTTGCGAAAATGAATATTTAGAAGGCATTTTGTCCTGAGTATAATAATCGAAGACATAATTAACTGGTTTATCAACGCCAGATTTTATACTGATACTATTAAGCTTAAGTCTCTTGTTCTTATACCCATCAGAAACTGTATTTGAAATTAACGGATTGACCATCGATAGTATTTCATAGGAATCACCATTGAAGTAATCATAGTTAAACCTGATATTTTTTACTAGTATATTTTGAAGATTATATATATTAATTTCACTAAGATATGAACCAGGCATATCTTCTCTTTTACTTTCGCCTAAAACAAATTCCATTTTTCCACCAGGAAAAGTAATGGTTTTTAATCTGCTATCACTATATAAAGTATTTGAAGTGAATGTTTCATTTGTACTAGGGTATACGCTATGAATTTTATATTCCTGTCCAGAAATCTTATCCATTCTGTAGCTGAAGTTATCGTAACTATAAGTAATACTATCATTATAATTATTTCTGACACTTTTAATTCGCCAGCTGTTGACTATAGTTGCCGGTGAAGCCATAACTCTGCCTTCTTGCCCAGTATACCCCTCTTTACCAAAGTCAACAGAGATCCCATCAGGTAATTTTAAATTCCAAGAATCAAGTTTGCGGGCAGATCCTGCATATTTCGTAATCAAGATATCATCTTTAGGAAATAAAATAAACTTGTTTTCCAGTTGATTAAACATAAACCTACCCGAATTACCTAAAACAGAATAGTAAAACTCATCTGGCATAAAATCAGTATTACCAAACTTAGCCATCTTGATAGTTTCCTGTCTCATATCTTGATTCTCAGCGTTCCCTACTGGACCAATGTTCGGCAATTTCATAAAATAATCGACTCCAAAACCCGGTTTTGTTCCAGCTTCAAGATAATAATACTCATCAGGAATACCTCTTACCTTCCTTGATATTTCACCACCATAACTTAAGTTCCAGCCAAGTCCTACCCAGGTTGCATCCTGATCAACCCTGATCCCTCCAGCATGATAGTCCAATTTTATTGGAATATTTACTCCTTTTATATTGATTTCATATAATGGAATACTAATATTTGGCACGCCAGTATATTGGGAGATGGGGACTTCAATTAGTCTGTTAAAAGCGTTAACTTCAGGGGTTTTAAAACTAATCAACGACGTTTGGGTTGTCTGACCAAAACATTTTACTGCAGCCATAAAAGAAAGTAGAACAATTATTTTTTTCATTTTTATTAAAGAATTCAGAATATATACCAGAGTGAATTGTAATAACCCTGTTATAGTCTTTGATGACCATAACAGGCGACAACATTCCAGATATTTAGATGGTTAAAAAATTAAATATGATAGCCCCCGTATCAGAGGTGACCAGCAAATAATGTAATTCGATGTAATCAAAATGCTTAACTATTGCATACACTAGATTAAAAGAAAGTAGTTTTTTCTGGATAAATCATTTAGATACTAGATGTGCTTTTTTCATTGAAATAACAAAAACACAAACATAAGAAACAATTTATGTATTTACATGAAATGTGAGATTTGATTAATTGATTTATTTATTCTTATCTGCTGGTGGATTTATTGTATCGAAATGTCCTATTAGAGAATACAAAATAAACTGTCGTACATTTATATAAATAAAAAACGCATGGAATAAAATCGATAAACTGTTAGTAATAAATCCTTCTGACACGTTCTGCCCCAATGCGTTTTTACATCTTAAACTGAATAGTCCGGTAGGCTATGAGCCTATGTATGCGACGATAGTTTAAAGAGATATATAATCGTTTATTCAATCTTACAGTTATGATTATTATCCACATAATTATAATGATTTTTAGAGAAATATTTTCTGCCAGAGGATCACTAAATTCCTCCTTGAACTCTCCTGATTATAGAAAAGAGTCTCATAATCGTACTCCCTTACGCAACTTTTTTTAGGTTTGCCGGACTTATTGGCTGTACTTTTTCAGTGCTTTAAAGAACTTTCCTTTCCCGTAAGCATGCTGCTTATGACAAAGACACACTTAAGCGATTAGAAGATATACAGGTCTTAGACCAGGATACCAGGGCCATTCTATTTAACATCATAGATACCTTTCTAAGGGACGCTAAAGCCAGAAAAGCTTACGGACAGTAAACACAACAAAGCCCGGATAAAAACGATCGCGGGCTTTTATATAATTTAGAATAGAAACAAGGACAAGCCCCCTCTTCTCAGTTTACCTAAACTTTTCTTACTCTATTCTTAGCATTAATAGCTTCATTTAATTTTGGCTATATAAAAAAACACCAATAGGAAAAAACCAGAAAGCAATAAAGGTTGAAAAAAAATCCATTTCCTTCTCACCTCTTAATTTTCTAAAAGAGACAAAAGTATTTGTGGCAAAATACAAAATATAGAAAGATGCAATCAATGCTAGTAAATGTATTGGAATATGCCAATACGGAAAATCAGTTCTGTCTATATTATATGCATACAATATAAAAACACAGTAAATAATTGAATATAAGAAACAAGCTTGAAATGTTGTTACATTCCGCTTTCCTTCGTATTCAACATTTCCAACTGAATAAAGCCATAGCAGATAAACAATAAGTAACCAGATCGAGCCGATTAAGCTCCAGATACTCATATCTTCAGAAGCAAATGAGTCTAAAAACATTGTTGGTAAAAGCATTATTGCCAGCAACTGCCAATGCTTAATTTTTAATAAATAATTCATATTTTATTTCTTCTTTAAATCTGGTCCTTTTAAAATAACATCCCTAGAAATTTCAAGTCCAATTATAGCAGCAATGTTTATTCCCCAGCTCTCTTTTTGCACCATTTTCTCACTAGTAACTGTTGTGGTAGTTTTTCCAGTCAGATAATCAACATTTGAAACCTCAACCTTTTCTTTTGAAACTGATCTACTCCCTATTCCAGCACCAGCAGTTGTCGTTGTAGTTCTTTCAACTTGCCCATCACCTGTAGTCTTTTCACTAAATGTCCTTTCCGCTTTAGCACTTGCAACAACCCCAGATATTCCTATTGCCTGCTTTTTCCCTTCAAAAAACACAAATTTATTATCCCTAACTCCAATTAGGTCAAATCCAGCAGCATTGATTTCAAAACCTAATTTTCCAAATGGAGTTTTAATATCACCGACAAATTGTCCTCCCAACGTTATTACTCCTGTATAATTTTTCTCTTTTTTAGAGCGAGGCCCTGGACCAGATTGCTCCGGTGCCATTCCATCCGGATCAACAAATCTAATTGGATTATTAAATGCATAATTATAAGGAGAATGCCATCTCATCTTCTCAGAGAGCGGATCTACAACATTCCATCTTCCGATAACCGGATCATAGAACCTCGCCCCATAATCGTACTCCTTTATGCAACTTTTTTTAGGTTTGCCGGATTTGCTGGCCGCACTTTTTCAGTGCTATAAAGAACTTTCCTTTCCCGTAAAGTTACTGCTTTATTTGAGTTTACTGGTTGGACTTGTTTGGCTTTTTTGTTGGAGATTCTACTTTGAAGGTGCAGAACTATGAGAGCGCAAAGCATGGTCACAGGGCCAAAGCATTCCAGGTCTCTGTAGATTATTTACTGGGCCAAGGCCCCAATGCCTCTTATGATAAAGAAATGATCAAAAGGCTTGATGAACTTGAAACACTTCCTGAAAGTGAAAAGCAGCACATCTTTCATTATATGGACCTGATCATCAGGGATTACAAAACGAAGAAAACTTATAACGCCAAATAACAACAAAGCCCGGATCAAATGACCCGGGCTTTTAGGCAGTTTTCTGGGTACTGCCATTTACGGTTATATCCATTTAATTTCTGGAGGATCATTACTAATTACATCAATTATACCATCTCCATGCGTAATTATGTAATTAATAACCTCTTCTAAATCGACTATTTGATAACTCTGCTCAACGATCCAATCTATATAGCTAGATTTACTTGAAATAAATAAAGGCCACTGAGTACTTAAGATAGGGAAATCCTCTAATCTTTTTAGCGTACATGTTTCATCAACGCTTTGATAAGACAAAACCGATCTAAACCATATAGATAAGGCATCATCACTATCCTCTCCTCTAGCAACAATTGTCAACCCTAAATGATCATCTATTATACTATCTATATATAGTTGATTAGGTATAAGATGTACTGGTTCCCATTTTTTTATGTTTTCACTATTCATATCTGAATTTTGTTTTTGTCTTATCTGGATGCTGTATTTCTATAGTTGGCCTACCGTCATCACTCTTCTCCCTAACATTGATACTCGATCCATCAGCTAACTTCCCAACTCTTGTTCCATTAGGATAAGACTTGACATCGGATGGTCCAAGAGAATCAAAATCCTTATCAGCTTGTTCTATACCGCCTTCTCTCTTATAGAATTCATTAGATTTCTGATTCTTTATTTTAATTCGTTCTGAATCTGCTTTTAAATCATCTACAGTTTTATTATTTGAAAGTAAAATAGATTTGGAACATGATCACTTGATGGATCATTCATATTGTTCGGCCAAAATACTAAAGCAAGAAACAAGGTAAAAGGGTTTGGTGCAGCTGGCGCACTTATTCTTGATCCTGGAAGAGAAATTGGTCTTGTTAAAGGGAGTGCAATACTAGCAGTACCCGTCCTTCTTGAAGCCGTTATATTTACCTCCTTCAACTGGATTGTTTTCTTTTTAGGAGGATCCTCTTGCTGATCCTCTACAGCCATTCCATCAGGGTCAGTAAATCTAATTGGATTATTCAACCCATAGTTATATGGTGAACGGCCCTCATACATTTCAGCCAGCGGATCAATCGTGCTCCACCTCCCAATAACCGGGTCATAGAACCTAGCGCCGTAATCGTACTCCCTTATGCAACTTTTTTTGGATTTGCCGAATTTGCTGGCCGCACTTTTCCAGTGCTATAAAGAACTTTCCTTTCCCGTAAAGTTAGTGCTTTATTTGAGTTTACTGGTTGGACTTGTTTGGCTTTTTTTTTTTGGAGATTCTACTTTGAAGGTGCGGAACTATGAAAGGCAGTGCTGATTCGTTAGTACATCTGTTACAGCAAAGATAGCCCAAGCATCTGATGTGACTTTGGATTATATCGACGGCGAAGAAATTAACGACCGTTAAAAAGTACAACAGATAGAAAACTTGTCGGATAACGACAGCCATATCAACTGGTCATTATTAATACGCTTTTTAAAGATGCAAATATTAGGAAAACTTGTGTATTGTTTAATGATTCTTAAGAATTTTAAAGATTAGGGTTTTCTAATTTGTATTGCCGCCCCCCCGCCATAGTCAATTTCATATGCGTAATTTGTTCCTTTGATAGGGATTAATTTTTTTTTGTACTTCTTTTTACTAGTATTATATATTCTCAAGATTAGATAAGATTTCTCAAACCAATTTTTCCCAATTTTAATATCATAATTATATACCTCCTGCTTACCTTTCGAATAATCATAATAGTCAAATTTCAAATACAAATCATCATTGCTATTTGCTATTATTTTATAGTCAGCTGTATTTAATGACAAATTGCCCGGCTTAAAGGAGATATTAATACCTGATAATAATTCATTTTCTTTTCTGATTAACAATTTTGGATTACTCAGGCTAGTCACAATTGCTTCATCAATTACAATAATAAAATCAAAATCACTCTTACTTTGTCCATAACTACAGGTCGTTAAAAAGATAAGAAGAAGAACTAATAAAATATTTTTCATATTATTGATTGTTTATTATGCGCATAATTGCATCTCTTTTCAATTCAACTTTAGGATTAGAATTCCTATCATATATAACTGCACCATTGGACCTTGCCGGAATATTTAGTGATCCATTTGGATTTGTTGTTACACTATTTGGATTTATAGAACCTAAAGGACCAACAATTATATTAGTACCAAACTGTTGAAAGGTTGTTTGGTCTGTTCCCTGCCCAGTTGAGGGATTATTTGCTGATTGTGGGTAGATCATAGACCCAACCTGTTGAACAGTTGTAGGGTGTGAATGAATTGTGGTTTCGACGTCAGCTGCTGTTGTACCTGTAGGCAAATTAGGCAAACTACTTGGTGCAGTTTGAATATTATTAGTTATTGTAGGAATTGGACCAGTTTGTCCTTGCACTACAGTACCACTATTCATTACTATTGAGACTTCTTCTCTTAATCCTCCATTTGCAACAGTCCTATCCAGTACATTAACACTTTCTCTTAGAGCCGTTGTACTTGGCAAAGTAACTCCAGATCTTACATTATTCAAATCTATGTTGCCACGTGTTCTAGCTATTTGTCTAGCCTCACTATTATCTGTAACTATCATGTTTACCCCATTATTAACTCCATCCGTTCCAATTTTATTACCTCTTAGATTATACAAATCTGTAAAAGGCATCATCCCATCAGGATCGACAAACCTAATCGGATTATTAAATGCATAATTATAAGGAGAATGCCATCTCATCTTCTCAGAGAGCAGATCTACAACATTCCATCTTCCGATAACCGGATCATAGAACCTCGCCCCATAATCATACTCCTCAATACCGAGATAACATCCTCAATACTATAAAGTAATCATTTTCACAACATAATAAGCAATTATACCACCAGTAACTAAAGTTATAAAACCATTTATATACCAAAATCTCTTAGTCCATTCTTTAAAGAAAAACATATTGGATAAACTTATTAGAAACGTCCCACAAACTGGACCAATAATTGTATATATCCGCAATACAAATGGGACTTCGGAACTGGAACTAGAGCCTGCACTAAAAGCGGGTATAAATAATCTAAAAATTAAACACAAACTTATCCATGACAAAAACAAAATTACAAGTCCAAATTTATTATTTAATGACTTTTCCATTTATAACTAATTTTTAATAGTCTAATTTGTTGTTCATTGGCATTTCGAGTGCTTCCGATTTACTATCGCATTCTGCGACATCAAGTCTACAAATTCTTGCTCATTCAACCGGGAAATGGGTAAGCCTAAAAAAGGCGGAAGATTTAATCTTTTGTTTTAATAACCACCGATACAAACAGCTATAATACTATAAAGTCTATTATTTACATGTCTTTAATTTTCATCGGCAGTATTCGGCAATATAAAGAAAACTACCTTTTTTTAGATTTTATTAACTTTTGTAATGTCTTAACATCGGTGATGTCCTGTCTACGGCCGGAGACTTGTTTATTTTTCACGAGATCGTTAAGGCCGATATAGTTGATGACAAGATCATCCTCGAGTTCTATCTTTTCCATATTTAAAATCGCCTCACTAAACTTAACTCCATCAATTATATTCAGCACATCAATGCGTAATGGTGGATATCCAATCTGGCTAATTAATCCTTCAGTTAAAAAATCCTCCTTTTGGAATCCAAGAGATTGCAACCCAAAATCATTCACAACTTTGAGCATTCGAATTGCATTTTCTTCAGATACATTGATCCAAATATCGAGGTCACCTGTGTGGCGAGGCTTACCATGAAATGCCAGTGCATAGCCTCCTACAACCATGTACTCAACATCGTATTGGTTTAACAATTTAACAAAATCTTCAAAATCTTCGGCTAACGTCATGCGTACATTCTTTTCTTTACCAGCTTAGTTTTATCCATTCTTTGTCCCTTTGTTAAAGATTGAGAAATGATGTAAGTAACAGCGGCAGCACGCTCTTTTACCGGTCGGCCCAACCAATATTTCAGATCATGTTGTTCATCATTGGCATCTTTCATCATAACCCTTCTTAGTACAGGTACTATTTTTCTAATTCGGGGTTCAGGAACAGGCTTAGGCTTTAAAATAATATTTTTACGCTCTATTCGTATTTCCTGATTTTCATAAGCGACTTTAGCCTTACTCAAATAATTACTTATGGTGTTGTAATTAAACTGTGAATAACTTAAACAAAAGTTCTTTAGATTAGAAAACACTTCAAAAGGATTCTCTGTGTTATTTTTCCAAAAAACTACGACTACTCTTTTTTGTTGAATACTTAGCCTTTCCATATATCAAATATAACAAACATAATAACAATATTAGTCATAAAAAGATAAAATTGTCTCGATTGCCCCCTTATAATTCTTAACCCACTCACTCAAAAAACCATTAAAAACCAACAGGCTCTCTCTAGGTTATGTAGAGAGGAATGCAAATGCCAGAAAAGTTTACGGACAGTAAATAACAAAGCCCGGATCAAAACGATCACGGGCTTCTATTATATCTATTTAAAGCCTAGACATGCCTCCTGATAGTCAAATCGACCTTCAGCTCTACCCTTCTCCAAATAAGCTTTGACTTTATCGTACGAAATTTCCGGAGGAATATCCACAGAAATTAATGTCTTGATATGACTACCCTCCCAACTGCACCCCATCGCTTCTATTGATTTAGTTACATCTGAAAAATCGTTCTCATTAAACATAATAATACGAACTACACTATGACCGGAGGCTTCTATCAATGAATCAAAATATAAAGCTCCATCCTCATCCTCTACAGAAACAATATCACCAAAAGCGACATTTTTTGCAAAAAAGGGGATGTTCTCAATTCTATAATAATCTCCTGATTTTGAAGCCCAAACACTCTCAATCTTATACTCATCGACGTCTTGATAGACCAATAACACTTTTTCGTTCATCTTAATGTTTATCTAGATTACAGCCACGGCATAATACCTGACCATTATTCGGCGTCCCACTACCACCTTCTCGTTTACGTTTCTTATGATCTACATGAGCCTCATCACTAGAAGGCTTTACTCCTCTTTCATGTTTTTTACCATTTTTAACCTCAATTTCACAGTTCGCGCATTTCATCTTTCCGCCATTCTTTTCAGAATTTTGTTCCTTTACTACCTTTTTCCCAGTAGGAGTAAAATCTTGGCCATCACGAGGCTTCTTGTCCAGTTTTGCAGCTCTTTCCTCTAAAGTTAATGTTTTCTTCGTTCCCTGACTCCCTTTATCTGGTGAGCTAGCAGCAGAGGATAAACTAGGGCCATTGACATGATCGTAGATTAATGTACCCAAAGCATAACTACCACCAGCAATAAAAATACCTCCAGCTACTACATCAGCGATAGGATCTTCTGGACCCAATTTTGAACAGGTCAACCTGATCAACCAGCTCGACGAGGAAGACCGCACGGTGGTCTTTAAGATCATAGATACCATGCTCACCAAAAAGAAGTTCAAGGATTTTTTCAACAACAACATTGCTGCTTTATAGCGGCCTTTTACATAAATAGTATGGCAGAAACAATTCATATCGGCAGAAAGATCAGCCGGATCAGAGAGATCAGCGGAATTAAACAGGATCACCTCGCTATTGAGCTAGGCATTAGCCAGCAGACGATTTCCAAGATCGAGCAAAGCGAAACAATAGAAGAAGAAACACTTGGCAAGATCGCAAAGGTTTTAGGGGTTACAACCCAGGCCATCAAGAACTTTAGTGAAGATGCCATTATCAACTACTTTAACGATCAGAGTTCGTTTAACTTCCAGTGTACCTTTAACCCGCTGGACAAGGTAATGGAACTTTATGAACGCCTCTTGCAAGCCGAACGGGAAAAGAACGAACTCCTTAAAGGCAGTAAGTAGCCCCCTGCAGCAGAAACCGAGTTGCGAAGGTTTCCTTTCTCCTTCGCTCCTAAGCGAAGGCAAGCAGGTTTTTGGGCACCCAAAAACACAACTTGTAGATCACAAAATAAACCAATAGGTTGCATAAGTGATTATGCAGCCTATTACATTAACGACAAAGCCCGGCATAAGTTAGAGCAGTACGATGAATATTACTGATTAATTTTCACTTACATGGGCAAAATGAATACTCTTTCTTATACAATTAGGTCTTCAATTGCATAATTTCACCTCCTGAACACCTTATTTCAACTACCTCACCTTTAAATTCAATATCACTAAAAAAATCTGGCAGTTCATATGTTTCAATGATGTTAAAATCTAACCTACTAACCTTTAGAATTTCAAGTTCGGAAATTATAAAAATCCATTCTTTAAAGATCTTTGTATCATAAAAGTTGTAAAAAAGATTTAAGTTTAATAAAATTGTATTAGAGCTGAAATCTACCACAGCAAAATGCTGGTCTATTCCAATTGAGTAAACTTTTGGTTTGACTTCAATGATAACTGGTTCTATCTCACTATTCCAGGAAAACTTTAAACCGTACATCCCGTCTGAAATTATAGCATAGTGATTATTTGCCCTGTCATCAGCCTCCTTAAATAGGGTAAGCTCATTTAATGCATTAAATTCTATTTTTGTGATTTCGTTAAATAAATTCATAGTTACCAAGTTTTAGGAATAATCGTTGAAACTGATGGTGTTACGCTCATATTACCTCCTTTATAAAAAAAGCCAACCCCAACACTTCCATTATTACCAACATTTACACTCTTCATAATGGTTGTTCCGTACTCTGTTGTCTTAGTAGATATGATTTTCCCATTACTAAACGCCTGTTTAAAAACATTGGTTAACTGACTCTCATTTGTAATCCCCATTTTTGTTAGATCTTTTAAATTCTGAGCAGAACGAGCAATATTTTTAGGATTTCCAGCTACAACTTTCCCAAAGAAATAATCAAATTTACTTGAGTTTACTGAAAAGCCTGCTCTAGGAGATATCGTCAATTTTCCTGGTGAAGCCTCAGCGAAACCTTCTGCAAATAACTTAAACTCCATAAAACCAAGCATGAACTTGTTTAATTTCAACATGCTTTCATTCATAGATTTTAGCGATGCAGCTTCTTCGGAAGCAAGGCGTTGTGATTTTTGCTCAGCTGTCTCAGACTTTTTCTTTTGCTTACCATCTTGATTTCCTTGAGATGATTGTAACTGTCCAAATAAAGCCTGAGCATCAGCCCCAGTATACAGGTCTCCACCACCAATACCTTGGCCATAAAGAACCTCCTTTCCATTAGGATCAGTATTATTTACAGGATTATTATCAGCATAATTATATGGAGAAAGGTTTTGATAACTCTCCGCCAGCGGATCCACCACATTCCACCTTCCAATAACCGGGTCATAGAACCTCGCCCCATAATCATACTCCCTTATGCAACTTTTTTTGGGTTTGCCAGATTTGCTGGCCGCACTTTTTCGGTGCTATAAAGAACTTTCCTTTCCCGTAAAGTTAGTGCTTTATTTGAGTTTACTGGTTGGACTTGTTTGGCTTTTTTTGTTGGTGATTCTACTTTGAAGGTGCGAAACTATGAAAGGCAGTGCTGATTCGTTAGTACATCTGTCACAGCAGAGATAGCCCCGAAAGTAAAGCAGTAAAGGACTTTTGCGGCATAAAGGCTCATAGCCTTTGTCCTCAAAAAGGCCGTTTATTTCACGATCCCTTGACAGCCTCCCTTTCTTAGGCTCCGGGTGGCTTAAGAAATGAACTACCTGAACTGGAATTGCAACTCTTTCATTCCATTACTAATTGGAGACAATTTGTTATTTATTGCGATAATCTTCATCTAGATTATCTAATGTTTTGGCTAGGATGATATTCCACAAGATAGTTAAGTACAATAAAAAAAATAGAAAATGAAAGTATGATAAAAGCCCAGATTAGCACCCTGCTTTTATTATGGGGTAAACGATCATACTTAGAGACAATTTCTTCTTTTTTTATCCACAGACCGAAATAATTGTATAAAATAATTATTCCAAAGACAATAAGAGATCCCTTTACAGATGTATTTTCTGGAATACGATATTTAAGAAAATAATTTGCCATCCCAAATATTGATCCAAGATTTAGCCCCTCTAAAAAACATAGAGCGATATATGCGTTAAAAAACGGTTGATCATCTTTTCTTGTAGTTTTAACTACTTTATAAAGCTGATAATATAATTTTTCTATCATCTTTTAATATATGGCATTACAACTCTTGTATTATCTGGATACTTATAAAGTGGGTTTCTTGGATATTTACTCTCAATGCCTGAGACATTAAAAGTCGACTGTATAAGAGCCCCAACAACCATACCTGGAAGCCCCCCAATTCTAAAGGCAGCAAATCCAGCCCCTATATTTATAGCCGCCTCTCCTGGTGTCTGATGACCTACCAAAGCCTTGCCCGCTTCGATAAAAGTACCAGCCACAACAACTCCAGTTCCTACACTTTTTAAAGTCCCCAAAACATTAGATCTATTCATTACTGAAGTACCATCACTTAATCCCGCTCCTATTGCCCACGCACCTACGTCTGCAATATTTCCAACTCCTTCGTTTAATTTACCCCCCAAATCTAAAGCTTGTCCTGCACCAAAGGTACTACTTGACAAAGTCGATTTAAATATGCTAAATGACTTATCTTCTATCCTTGTTGCTCCACTTGTTGAATAAGAAGCAAACTCACCTGTTTGGCCATTAGTTGCTGTTCCATCAGCGTTTAAATTTATTACACCATCATTCTTGCCTGAACTTTCAATTGTGGCTGCCTGACCTTTATGATCATATCCCTCTCGCTCACCGCTACCTTCAAACCATTTTACGGTCTTCTTATCTTTAGATTGATACCAATCCGTTGCCTCCATTCCATCAGGATCAATAAACCTGATCGGATTATTATTCCCATAAACATACGTAGAGAACCGTCTGCTCTTCTCAGAAAGCGGATCTATCGTATTGAAACGCCCTATTACCGGATCATAAAACCTTGCCCCGTAATCTAACACCCTTATGCAACTGTTTTACAGTTCGCCGGATTCGCTGGCAGCTACTTTTCAGCTTTATAAAGAACGTTCCTTTAGCGTAAAGTTAGTTTTTTGTTTGGGTTTTACAAGGCCGTTGGTGCGTTGATTTTTTGGCTTTTACTGGTAGGAAGATCATCTGTTACAGCAAAGATAGCCTCCGAAGGGAAAGCAGTAAAGGGACTTTCGCGGCATAAACGCTCTTAGCCTGCCCGCATTGGCCATTTATTCCACGTTCCCTTGACAGCTTCCCCTTCTTCCGCTTTTTGGGGCTTAACAGATCATCTCCCCGAACCTCTATTCTCATTGGTGCGTTGCAGGGAGCCCTGATGGAGCAAGTTTATGTTTTTGCTATACAAAAACAACTTTACTACTCCCGGTGGTTGCTTTGGGTGGTGACCTCTTACTGATGGAAAGTGCTTTGGCAGTGGGGAGTAAAGAGCGGCTCTTTCTATCAGTAAGAGGTTCCAAAGGGGTTTGGGGAATGGAAGATTCCCCAACTATATCTGCGAAGCACCATGCTGCCGCAGGCTTCCAGTACCAGAGTATCCCCATCAGTATCCTTTTTTCGGCCTTGCCGATAGCTTAAAGAGGGTAAAGTATCCCCGGAGGATACTTTAATAGCCCTTAGCGGTAGCGTGAGGGCAGAGAATAGGGCTGCTGCCCAATTCCCGCTTGCTCATTTTTTTATGCTTTTATTTTAAGGGGTGGTGTTTGTTCAGTGCTTCTTTCAGATCCTCCAGATTAGTGGTCTGGTAACGCTCCGTAGAGCTTACATACCGGTGCCCAGCCATGTACTGGACTGTCCGTAAGTCCTTTTCTTTTAACCATTCGGTAATCACACTCTGCCGGATCTGTGCCGCATTTTTATACTTAGGATTCAGTTTCCGCAAAGCCTGGTTAAAGTGGTATAAGCTGTTTTTGATGTTTTCACAACCGTTCATACTGATAAAAAGCTGGTGGATCTGCCTGGCTGATTTCATTGCTTTGGGCTTTCTCCCTGAACGTTCTTTACTGCGCTCTGCCAGTATCTTTGACCTGGTTACATGGATATATTCATATAGTTCCATGACCTGGAAGGCTTCCAGTTTCAGCAACCTGCTGTTGCTCTGCGGAGATGCTGGAACATAGATTTTCCCTTCCTTTAACTTGATATGGCCGGCCTCCAGTTTATGCAGCTCCGCATTGCTGATTCCCTGATAGATCAACAGGGACAACATAACCTTATTCCGCTGGCTCCGCTCATCGCTGACCACATAGCTCTCATATAAAGCTTCCAGTTCTGCTTTTTCCAGCAGGTCTTTTGGGACTGTCCTTATCGCTCCCTTTAAGCTGATTCCGGCAGCAGGATTGTGGGTTATTTTATCTTCCTTTTGCAGGTAAGTAAAGTAATACCTTACCGCCAGCAGCATCCTGTTAACCAGGTTAACCTGATTGCCCACCTGACGCTGATGATCTGCATAATCCAGGATCTCGGTATAGCTGACTTGTTGCAAGCTTAAGCCCGAACGCTCTTCTTCTGCAAGCCAGGACAGAAAGTAGCTGACATATTTACGGTGCTGGTAAACCGTAACAGGCTTTAAGCCCAGTTCTTTTAAGTACTCCTCAAAGTTCATTAACAATATGGGTATAGATCTGTGTGCTTTCCAGGCTGCTATGGCCTAAGAACCGCTGGATCTGTTCCAGCTTCATACCAGACTGCAACAGGTGTGTAGCAATACTGTGGCGCAAGGTATGCGGGCCGATAGGCTTTTTTATCCCTGATGCTGACCGTAGTTTCTGCATCCGTTCAAAAGCGGTCTTTAACCTTTTTCCGTTTGCGTTCAGTAATAATGCCGGTTCCTTTTTACCGCTGAGCAGGTAAGGCCTGGAGAAGTTCAGGTAGTATTCCAGGTCTTTTTTATTGCTCCCGGTCAAAGGAACATACCTTGCTTTATAACCTTTGCCTTTGCGTACCAGCACCAGTTCTTTTTCCAGCAGGATATCATCAATATTTAAGCTTAAGCCCTCGCTTTTCCTCAAACCACAACCGTAATACAGCGTCAATAATGCCCTGTCCCTTAACCCCAGTACACTTTCTGTAGTCGCCTCGTACAGCCTGGCAACTTCCTTTTTGGTCAGGATGCTTTTGATATTGGTAGATTTGCCTTTGAGTTGCACTTTCACTGAAAAGCTTTCTTGTCCGCTCTCGGCAAGGTACCGGGCAAACTTGCGGATCACCTGCAGGTGTTTACGGATATAGTTTAGGCTCAATGTGCCTGGTTTGGTTTTACAGGGCTGCTCACTTAGGTGCTGCAGGTAATTTTCCAGGTGGCTTTCTGTGATACCGGTAATGCTGTTGCAGTCATTTTCTTCCAGAAAGATCAGGAACGCCTTTAGCATCACAGGCATATCCCTTTGGCTGGTGTGATCAAAGTTCAGTATCCTTAGCCATTCACTAAAGCCTGCGTTTAAACGGATATAGAGCGGGTTTTTCATGATTTGCTTTTTTTGCTAACTGTACATTTTTTACTTACTCTGAGTTACTGCTTCTTTCCTGCTGTCTTTCTGCACTTTAGGTAACCCATCACCGCTGTGGGATACCGCTGGGTTACGGGATACTGATTTGATATTTTCAAGGATGCTGCTGACCAGCATTTTGCTGCTCTGCTGCAAACTCTCCAGATCATTCCAACTCTGCACCTTGTATTCAAAGCCTTTATAGCGGTTACCACGGGTGATCTTGATATAACCCATTCTTTCCAGCTCATACAAATAACGCCCGATACTGCTGGGTGTCAGTCGGAATGCCGAGCGGATCTCTTTGCTGTAAAAGCTTTCGGTATCTTTTTCTTTCAGGTAGCCTTTCAGCTTTTCAAAGAAGCTTCGGCAGGCATCATTCAGTTCATCACTTTTCTTTAGCAAGGTAGTTTCAAGCAATGTAAAGGCGGCTTCCACATCTTCCAGTGTACTTTCAATATATTGCTCCCCGGTGTCGGTATCGGTCTTCAAGCTTCGCTGGTACTGGTGGTAATAGGTGATTGTCTCGGTAAAAAGCAACAACAACAGCATGGTACGCCTCGGTTTAAAGACTTCCTCCGGCAACTGCAGATAAGTAGCATAAGGGTTTTTAACGGTAATCGGCTTTAAGATCCGCTGTACGTTCTTGATCTGCTCTTTCAGCTTATGCTGTCCGGATTCATCAACCTGGCCGGCACTTAGCTTACGCTGGTATTCCATGATCTTTTTATCCTGCTCGATACTATTGTCCATATACAAAAGGATGCAGCGGTTCGCATTGTCTTCATACAATTGTTCCCTGGTGGTGCAGCCTGATACGCACACTGGCCCTTCTACATTCAGCGTTACCGTTTTCAGGTTGCCTTTATTGTCCTTCAAGGTCACCGTTTTACTGATTTTACGTTTACTTTGCAGTTCTCTCAAAGGATAAAGTACGCTTTCTGCTCCATCCAGATCCTCGATCAATAACAACTTGTGTTTCAATTCTTCCCTGCCGAAGTAATAAAAGGCGTTGCTGGAAAGTGAGGTGATTTCCAATTTATCCTCCTCAGGCATCAGCTCTGATACTTTCTCCTGCAGCCAGGTCTTGCCGGTGCCGGAGGCACCCAGGCACATCAGATGTAAAGGGGTGTGCCGTTTCCGGCTCGTATAGGTCAGGTAAGCGATCAGGCTGTTGTTTTCTTCCCCGATCAGCCCGCTATCGGCAATGACCTGTTTGGTGCGCTGTAACAGGTTAGGGGATTTCAGGAAAGTAATGGCTGCTTTACGTTCCGTTTCTGATAACGTTCTTTTCTCCGGCTGTTTCGGCTTCATGGATTCCAGACGCTCTCCACGGTAGTTTTCCAATGCGGTGACCAATCCGTTAATGACCTGTGACAGCTCGCTGCTGCTGATATCCAGTGTTTCGGATGCCTTTTCGATCAGCTGCTCACTCTGCATACTGTTGTACAGGTCAAGGTTATGGCGGAACGCATTGGACGGCTTACCGGCAATGATCAGCTTTAGCGTGACCTTCAACCGGTCAAGGCCGGTCAGTTTGATGCCTCCCAGAACAGTTATGTGCAATTTACCCTCCAGGTAGAGCAGTAATTCAGGGTTTTCTGTGATCAGTTTGGCCTTTTTATCCATCTAAACTATTTATTGCTATTTTCGATATAGCAAACCTAACAATTAATACCTATTTTGGCAACTACAAAATCAGCAATAACGCAACATATTGATTAAAATAGCTTTTATGGGTATTTTTGGAAGAAAACCAAACGTCATGAGCTTAGGCGATAACATTAAGAAGATCAGGGAACGCAAAGGATTGCTGCAAAAGCAATTGGCCGCTGAACTGAACATCCCCTATACCAGCTATAACAAGGTGGAGAACAATACACGTGATATTGCTATTGATGAACTGGAACGCTTTGCCGGGTACTTCGGCATGACCATTGACCAGGTGGTACATTTCGACAATCAGCCTGTAGAGGTCACCATTCAGGACAAACCCAATTTTGAACAGGTCAACCTAATCAACCAGCTCGATGAGGAAGACCGCACGGTGGTCTTTAAGATCATAGATACCATGCTCACCAAAAAGAAGTTCAAGGATTTTTTTAACAACAATATTGCTGCTTTATAGCAGCTTTTTACATAAACATTATGGCAGAAACAATTCATATCGGCAGAAAGATCAGCCGGATCAGAGAGATCAGAGGTATTAAACAGGATCACCTCGCTATTGAGATGGGCGTCAGCCAGCAGACGATTTCCAAGATCGAGCAAAGCGAGAGCGTGGAAGAAGAAACACTTGGCAAGGTTGCAAAGGCTTTAGGCGTTACACCCCAGGCCATCAAGAGCTTCACTGAAGATGCCATTATCAACTACTTCCACGATCAGAGTTATTTCAACTACCAGTGCACCTTTAACCCGCTGGACAAGGTAATGGAACTTTACGAACGTCTGTTACAAGCTGAAAGGGAAAAGAACGAACTCTTAAAAGGCAGTAAGTAACCCTGTAGCAGAAACCAAGTTGCGAAGGTTTCCTCTCCTTCGCTCCTAAGCGAAGGCAAGCAGGTTTTTGGGTACCCAAAAACACAACTTGCAGGTATAAAAACAATAATAGGCCGCATAATCAGATATGCAGCCTATTAGCTAAACAGCAAAGCTTGGCTCAATCGACCAGACTTTGCTGTTTACATGCTCAATTGCTTCCTATACATGAACAAAAAAAGCAGTATGCTTAGGCCAATTTTAACTGCCATCCAAATTTCAAAGTGCTGATTGGTAGCAAACCACCCTATTATAAACTCTAGGCCAAAAGTTGCTATTAAAAGCAGCATTGCTATCCAACCCTTTTGTTTTAAAGCCAACTGTAAAGGAAAAAAAAGTATGACAAGCTCTATTAATGGCAATGCAAGCAACATAAATGCTGCTAAAAAAAGACCTTCACCATTGACTTTATTAAAACTCCATCTAGTGCTACCCTCGGTAAATTGATAGATATAGAATAAAGTCCATTTCAATAAAATATATCCTGCAAATTTTGAAAAAGCTGTCATTCTTTATTTTTTATATCGATTATAAAAATTAGGCGCTGGCCTGCCAATTATACTCGGAGCACTAGTTCGTGTACCAAAATTTATCAAATCGTTACCATGCGTTCCCTTAAACGAAGGCTGGTTATATTTAAACAATTGATTACCATTAACTGATAAGGTTGCCGACGGAAAGACATCAGTAGCAGCACTAACTGAAAGGTTATTACCAGAAAGTCCAAGCGTCAATTTTTGTGCAACATTTACTGAGCTATAGCCCAATAAAGCTAATCCCGCTGCTTCAAGGCCAGGCACACTTGCATGCTGTTCAAACGTTGCATTAAAACCATTAGAATTAGTAATATTAATGCCCATATTTTGATCTTTTCCAAGTCCGGGAAAATAATCACGGCCTTTAAATATATCCAACCCTCCGGTTTTGCTAACTTCATAAGATGATTTTACATCGACTGAAGTAAGATTCCCATCTGCATCTTCATTTGAAGTTAGGTTAATTGTAGACGTCAACTTATCTCCCGCTGCTCCCCAAGGTGGATTTGGCCCATCAAAAGTATCATTAATATAACTATTAAAAGTGAATGTCAAATCCTTTCCTAAATAGGTGTCTCCAGCTTTAGTAGTACTTTGATCGTTCGCATTTTTATCCCAGTATATACCATTCTTCCCTTTAACCCAATCCGTGGCCTCCATTCCATCCGGATCAATAAAACGGATCGGATTATTCAAACCATATGTATAAGGCGAGTGTCGTCTGCTTGTTTCAGCAAGTGGGTCTACCGTTGTAAACCGTCCAATCACTGGATCATAAAGCCTAGCCCCGTAATCTAACACCCTTATGCAACTGTTTTACAGTTCGCCGGATTCGCTGGCAGCTACTTTTCAGCTTTATAAAGAACGTTCCTTTAGCGTAAAGTTAGTTTTTTGTTTGGGTTTTACAAGGCCGTTGGTGCGTTGATTTTTTGGCTTTTACTGGTAGGAAGATCATCTGTTACAGCAAAGATAGCCTCCGAAGGGAAAGCAGTAAAGGGACTTTCGCGGCATAAACGCTCTTAGCCTGCCCGCATTGGCCATTTATTCCACGTTCCCTTGACAGCTTCCCCTTCTTCCGCTTTTTGGGGCTTAACAGATCATCTCCCCGAACCTCTATTCTCATTGGTGCGTTGCAGGGAGCCCTGATGGAGCAAGTTTATGTTTTTGCTATACAAAAACAACTTTACTACTCCCGGTGGTTGCTTTGGGTGGTGACCTCTTACTGATGGAAAGTGCTTTGGCAGTGGGGAGTAAAGAGCGGCTCTTTCTATCAGTAAGAGGTTCCAAAGGGGTTTGGGGAATGGAAGATTCCCCAACTATATCTGCGAAGCACCATGCTGCCGCAGGCTTCCAGTACCAGAGTATCCCCATCAGTATCCTTTTTTCGGCCTTGCCGATAGCTTAAAGAGGGTAAAGTATCCCCGGAGGATACTTTAATAGCCCTTAGCGGTAGCGTGAGGGCAGAGAATAGGGCTGCTGCCCAATTCCCGCTTGCTCATTTTTTTATGCTTTTATTTTAAGGGGTGGTGTTTGTTCAGTGCTTCTTTCAGATCCTCCAGATTAGTGGTCTGGTAACGCTCCGTAGAGCTTACATACCGGTGCCCAGCCATGTACTGGACTGTCCGTAAGTCCTTTTCTTTTAACCATTCGGTAATCACACTCTGCCGGATCTGTGCCGCATTTTTATACTTAGGATTCAGTTTCCGCAAAGCCTGGTTAAAGTGGTATAAGCTGTTTTTGATGTTTTCACAACCGTTCATACTGATAAAAAGCTGGTGGATCTGCCTGGCTGATTTCATTGCTTTGGGCTTTCTCCCTGAACGTTCTTTACTGCGCTCTGCCAGTATCTTTGACCTGGTTACATGGATATATTCATATAGTTCCATGACCTGGAAGGCTTCCAGTTTCAGCAACCTGCTGTTGCTCTGCGGAGATGCTGGAACATAGATTTTCCCTTCCTTTAACTTGATATGGCCGGCCTCCAGTTTATGCAGCTCCGCATTGCTGATTCCCTGATAGATCAACAGGGACAACATAACCTTATTCCGCTGGCTCCGCTCATCGCTGACCACATAGCTCTCATATAAAGCTTCCAGTTCTGCTTTTTCCAGCAGGTCTTTTGGGACTGTCCTTATCGCTCCCTTTAAGCTGATTCCGGCAGCAGGATTGTGGGTTATTTTATCTTCCTTTTGCAGGTAAGTAAAGTAATACCTTACCGCCAGCAGCATCCTGTTAACCAGGTTAACCTGATTGCCCACCTGACGCTGATGATCTGCATAATCCAGGATCTCGGTATAGCTGACTTGTTGCAAGCTTAAGCCCGAACGCTCTTCTTCTGCAAGCCAGGACAGAAAGTAGCTGACATATTTACGGTGCTGGTAAACCGTAACAGGCTTTAAGCCCAGTTCTTTTAAGTACTCCTCAAAGTTCATTAACAATATGGGTATAGATCTGTGTGCTTTCCAGGCTGCTATGGCCTAAGAACCGCTGGATCTGTTCCAGCTTCATACCAGACTGCAACAGGTGTGTAGCAATACTGTGGCGCAAGGTATGCGGGCCGATAGGCTTTTTTATCCCTGATGCTGACCGTAGTTTCTGCATCCGTTCAAAAGCGGTCTTTAACCTTTTTCCGTTTGCGTTCAGTAATAATGCCGGTTCCTTTTTACCGCTGAGCAGGTAAGGCCTGGAGAAGTTCAGGTAGTATTCCAGGTCTTTTTTATTGCTCCCGGTCAAAGGAACATACCTTGCTTTATAACCTTTGCCTTTGCGTACCAGCACCAGTTCTTTTTCCAGCAGGATATCATCAATATTTAAGCTTAAGCCCTCGCTTTTCCTCAAACCACAACCGTAATACAGCGTCAATAATGCCCTGTCCCTTAACCCCAGTACACTTTCTGTAGTCGCCTCGTACAGCCTGGCAACTTCCTTTTTGGTCAGGATGCTTTTGATATTGGTAGATTTGCCTTTGAGTTGCACTTTCACTGAAAAGCTTTCTTGTCCGCTCTCGGCAAGGTACCGGGCAAACTTGCGGATCACCTGCAGGTGTTTACGGATATAGTTTAGGCTCAATGTGCCTGGTTTGGTTTTACAGGGCTGCTCACTTAGGTGCTGCAGGTAATTTTCCAGGTGGCTTTCTGTGATACCGGTAATGCTGTTGCAGTCATTTTCTTCCAGAAAGATCAGGAACGCCTTTAGCATCACAGGCATATCCCTTTGGCTGGTGTGATCAAAGTTCAGTATCCTTAGCCATTCACTAAAGCCTGCGTTTAAACGGATATAGAGCGGGTTTTTCATGATTTGCTTTTTTTGCTAACTGTACATTTTTTACTTACTCTGAGTTACTGCTTCTTTCCTGCTGTCTTTCTGCACTTTAGGTAACCCATCACCGCTGTGGGATACCGCTGGGTTACGGGATACTGATTTGATATTTTCAAGGATGCTGCTGACCAGCATTTTGCTGCTCTGCTGCAAACTCTCCAGATCATTCCAACTCTGCACCTTGTATTCAAAGCCTTTATAGCGGTTACCACGGGTGATCTTGATATAACCCATTCTTTCCAGCTCATACAAATAACGCCCGATACTGCTGGGTGTCAGTCGGAATGCCGAGCGGATCTCTTTGCTGTAAAAGCTTTCGGTATCTTTTTCTTTCAGGTAGCCTTTCAGCTTTTCAAAGAAGCTTCGGCAGGCATCATTCAGTTCATCACTTTTCTTTAGCAAGGTAGTTTCAAGCAATGTAAAGGCGGCTTCCACATCTTCCAGTGTACTTTCAATATATTGCTCCCCGGTGTCGGTATCGGTCTTCAAGCTTCGCTGGTACTGGTGGTAATAGGTGATTGTCTCGGTAAAAAGCAACAACAACAGCATGGTACGCCTCGGTTTAAAGACTTCCTCCGGCAACTGCAGATAAGTAGCATAAGGGTTTTTAACGGTAATCGGCTTTAAGATCCGCTGTACGTTCTTGATCTGCTCTTTCAGCTTATGCTGTCCGGATTCATCAACCTGGCCGGCACTTAGCTTACGCTGGTATTCCATGATCTTTTTATCCTGCTCGATACTATTGTCCATATACAAAAGGATGCAGCGGTTCGCATTGTCTTCATACAATTGTTCCCTGGTGGTGCAGCCTGATACGCACACTGGCCCTTCTACATTCAGCGTTACCGTTTTCAGGTTGCCTTTATTGTCCTTCAAGGTCACCGTTTTACTGATTTTACGTTTACTTTGCAGTTCTCTCAAAGGATAAAGTACGCTTTCTGCTCCATCCAGATCCTCGATCAATAACAACTTGTGTTTCAATTCTTCCCTGCCGAAGTAATAAAAGGCGTTGCTGGAAAGTGAGGTGATTTCCAATTTATCCTCCTCAGGCATCAGCTCTGATACTTTCTCCTGCAGCCAGGTCTTGCCGGTGCCGGAGGCACCCAGGCACATCAGATGTAAAGGGGTGTGCCGTTTCCGGCTCGTATAGGTCAGGTAAGCGATCAGGCTGTTGTTTTCTTCCCCGATCAGCCCGCTATCGGCAATGACCTGTTTGGTGCGCTGTAACAGGTTAGGGGATTTCAGGAAAGTAATGGCTGCTTTACGTTCCGTTTCTGATAACGTTCTTTTCTCCGGCTGTTTCGGCTTCATGGATTCCAGACGCTCTCCACGGTAGTTTTCCAATGCGGTGACCAATCCGTTAATGACCTGTGACAGCTCGCTGCTGCTGATATCCAGTGTTTCGGATGCCTTTTCGATCAGCTGCTCACTCTGCATACTGTTGTACAGGTCAAGGTTATGGCGGAACGCATTGGACGGCTTACCGGCAATGATCAGCTTTAGCGTGACCTTCAACCGGTCAAGGCCGGTCAGTTTGATGCCTCCCAGAACAGTTATGTGCAATTTACCCTCCAGGTAGAGCAGTAATTCAGGGTTTTCTGTGATCAGTTTGGCCTTTTTATCCATCTAAACTATTTATTGCTATTTTCGATATAGCAAACCTAACAATTAATACCTATTTTGGCAACTACAAAATCAGCAATAACGCAACATATTGATTAAAATAGCTTTTATGGGTATTTTTGGAAGAAAACCAAACGTCATGAGCTTAGGCGATAACATTAAGAAGATCAGGGAACGCAAAGGATTGCTGCAAAAGCAATTGGCCGCTGAACTGAACATCCCCTATACCAGCTATAACAAGGTGGAGAACAATACACGTGATATTGCTATTGATGAACTGGAACGCTTTGCCGGGTACTTCGGCATGACCATTGACCAGGTGGTACATTTCGACAATCAGCCTGTAGAGGTCACCATTCAGGACAAACCCAATTTTGAACAGGTCAACCTAATCAACCAGCTCGATGAGGAAGACCGCACGGTGGTCTTTAAGATCATAGATACCATGCTCACCAAAAAGAAGTTCAAGGATTTTTTTAACAACAATATTGCTGCTTTATAGCAGCTTTTTACATAAACATTATGGCAGAAACAATTCATATCGGCAGAAAGATCAGCCGGATCAGAGAGATCAGAGGTATTAAACAGGATCACCTCGCTATTGAGATGGGCGTCAGCCAGCAGACGATTTCCAAGATCGAGCAAAGCGAGAGCGTGGAAGAAGAAACACTTGGCAAGGTTGCAAAGGCTTTAGGCGTTACACCCCAGGCCATCAAGAGCTTCACTGAAGATGCCATTATCAACTACTTCCACGATCAGAGTTATTTCAACTACCAGTGCACCTTTAACCCGCTGGACAAGGTAATGGAACTTTACGAACGTCTGTTACAAGCTGAAAGGGAAAAGAACGAACTCTTAAAAGGCAGTAAGTAACCCTGTAGCAGAAACCAAGTTGCGAAGGTTTCCTCTCCTTCGCTCCTAAGCGAAGGCAAGCAGGTTTTTGGGTACCCAAAAACACAACTTGCAGGTATAAAAACAATAATAGGCCGCATAATCAGATATGCAGCCTATTAGCTAAACAGCAAAGCTTGGCTCAATCGACCAGACTTTGCTGTTTACATGCTCAATTGCTTCCTATACATGAACAAAAAAAGCAGTATGCTTAGGCCAATTTTAACTGCCATCCAAATTTCAAAGTGCTGATTGGTAGCAAACCACCCTATTATAAACTCTAGGCCAAAAGTTGCTATTAAAAGCAGCATTGCTATCCAACCCTTTTGTTTTAAAGCCAACTGTAAAGGAAAAAAAAGTATGACAAGCTCTATTAATGGCAATGCAAGCAACATAAATGCTGCTAAAAAAAGACCTTCACCATTGACTTTATTAAAACTCCATCTAGTGCTACCCTCGGTAAATTGATAGATATAGAATAAAGTCCATTTCAATAAAATATATCCTGCAAATTTTGAAAAAGCTGTCATTCTTTATTTTTTATATCGATTATAAAAATTAGGCGCTGGCCTGCCAATTATACTCGGAGCACTAGTTCGTGTACCAAAATTTATCAAATCGTTACCATGCGTTCCCTTAAACGAAGGCTGGTTATATTTAAACAATTGATTACCATTAACTGATAAGGTTGCCGACGGAAAGACATCAGTAGCAGCACTAACTGAAAGGTTATTACCAGAAAGTCCAAGCGTCAATTTTTGTGCAACATTTACTGAGCTATAGCCCAATAAAGCTAATCCCGCTGCTTCAAGGCCAGGCACACTTGCATGCTGTTCAAACGTTGCATTAAAACCATTAGAATTAGTAATATTAATGCCCATATTTTGATCTTTTCCAAGTCCGGGAAAATAATCACGGCCTTTAAATATATCCAACCCTCCGGTTTTGCTAACTTCATAAGATGATTTTACATCGACTGAAGTAAGATTCCCATCTGCATCTTCATTTGAAGTTAGGTTAATTGTAGACGTCAACTTATCTCCCGCTGCTCCCCAAGGTGGATTTGGCCCATCAAAAGTATCATTAATATAACTATTAAAAGTGAATGTCAAATCCTTTCCTAAATAGGTGTCTCCAGCTTTAGTAGTACTTTGATCGTTCGCATTTTTATCCCAGTATATACCATTCTTCCCTTTAACCCAATCCGTGGCCTCCATTCCATCCGGATCAATAAAACGGATCGGATTATTCAAACCATATGTATAAGGCGAGTGTCGTCTGCTTGTTTCAGCAAGTGGGTCTACCGTTGTAAACCGTCCAATCACTGGATCATAAAGCCTAGCCCCGTAATCATACTCCCCTAACTCTTCCTGTAACTCTTTCTTATTGTAAAGGTACTTGTTATCATTCGATCCACGCAGTACTTCTTTCCTTAAACCAAATGCAAAATAATCATCCTTTTGCATAACTTCAATACCCACACCCGGAAGATTGTGAAATGTTGCCCGGTTATTTCCCAGATGATCCGTCAGCATATATTCATAACTGTATGTCCCGTTGTTATTCCTGGCCATACCTTCCTCAGTCGTAATGATATCAATTGTACCGTCGGTCTTGTGCTGGATACCACCAATATAATTAGTAACCACATTACCCACCTTTTTTCTCAGCTTGTTTCCTGATGCATCATACGTGTAACTGATGTTCTGGCTTCCTGTAACCGTCTCCGGCAGGTTCAGGTAATTGTATGTTAAGTTGATATTCTTTTCACTGTCCTTTTTTAGATTACCATTGTCATCATAATCGTAACTGCTCGTTGTAAAGCCAGTTATTTTAGTCAGCTGGTTACCCGTATATCCACTATAGGTATTCACTTTTCCATCCCTGGTCAGCGTCTTGATATTACCCACCACATCATAACTGATACTTTCTCCCAGTCCCGGTGATACCGCATCGGTTAGCCTGTTCAGTTTATCATAACTATAGGTAAAAGTATGGTCTAATTTCCCGGCGCCTCTTCCCCAAACCTGACCCGAAATATTCCCGTTCCACTGTGATCCATCTTCATATTTCAACTGCAAATTGAACTCATTGCTCAGGCTTTTGCTTAGCCAGCCTCTTTCATTGTAAGCATAACTAGTTTGTTGCAGATAAGAACCGCCATTGTTTGTACTGTGCAGTTGTTTGTTAACCAGTTGCCCGGTTTCGGTATAATCCAGTTTACTCAGTACTACCTCGCCCTGTCCGTTGATATTTTCCAATGTGGCAATTTTGCGCCCCATGTGGTCATAGAAATAACGGTTGGCAATGCTGGTTGCTACCCCGGTACTGCTTCCGGTATGACTCCTTGTACTGGCGGTCAGTTCTCCTGTAAAATTATAAGTATTGTCAATAATGTCCTGCCCGTCCAGATGGTTCTGACTCTTAGTCTGGATTACCCGTCCTTCAGCATCATAATAATGAACTGAAAGCAGCATTTTAGTAGTCCCCAGTACATTTACTTTATTACCTGTCAACAAAGACTTCGTACGTGCTGCGCCAACCTGATTACTGCCCGGTTCCCCGAAAGTATTGCCAGGAAAGCCATAATCATCATAGTAATTGATTACATAGTAACTGGTTACCCCTTGAGGAAAGGACAAATTATCATACCCAATATCAGTGGTTATTTTATTCTCCCACAGCACAGTTTGCCCATCTACCGTGAGCTGCAAAGCGTCACGTTTAGCAGCATTGGCATACGGACCAGAACTCACCACACGTCCAAAAGCATCATATTTGGTAAATACCCACCAGCTATTCAAGCGCTGGTTAGCATCCTGGGTTAACACCACCTGGTCAAGCTTATTGTAAATTAGATATTCCCAGCCTTTACCCGGGATCTTCTTCTCGATCACTCTACTTCGTCCATCATAACGATAACCATAAATAAACTGAAGAAAGGCAGCATCTGATTCTTTAAAACTACTCAGCACACTCTGCCCATTTTCGTTAACTGCCGGAGGCAGTACATAACGCAAATTGCCCAGGTCATCATAAACATAATAAGTAGACAGGCTCCGGGTATCACTTTCCCAGATCCGTTTCAAGACCACACGGCCTTCAAAATCTTTATATTCATCAGTGGTACCGGCTTTCAGATCAGCCGCTTTCCAGTTTTCGTCTTTAGCCGTAGTTTTATATAATTTTCCAGCAGTATAGTTGGTTGTGCCCGAAGCCCCATCTGCACTCACTGCCCAGAGTTTGACCTCATCCGCATTGGTTCCGTATACAATTTTCTGGGTATGCCCGGCATCAGAGCCACTGACCGGCTGCCACGAAGTGCCAAAAGCTCCCTGCTCTACAACCCGGTTCAAAGGAGAAGGTTCAAAAACAGTTACTGCATAAGAGTGGTCGGTAGAGGCAATACCGGTAGTAGGATTTTTGTAAAAAGCATTGGCTGCTGTCGGCCCGTCAGTACGATAAGCACCTCCATTACTGGTAACCGCATAAGGCTGGTATTTAACCACCTCCCGTCCAAAAGCATCGTAGACAACCGGTTGTACCACATCGGCAAATTTCGGGCTCCCCTGTACAATTACAGTTTGTAACGGACGCCCCAGCCCATCAAAATACTGTACCGTCTGGTTTACCTCATGTGTCTTGTAAGTATTTAAAGCAGCCGTTGCATCATCTTTGACCCCTTCCTTTTTAAATACCCGGGTCAAAATATAATTCTGGTCACTGCTTGGCTTACTGGACAAATTTGCCCAGTTTAAAAAACTGGCAGCAGTAAAAATCCGCACATTTTTTCCTGCTGGGATATAAAATCCAGACTTGAGTGTCACGCTGCTCTTAGCGGTAATCTCTGTCTGATTATTATAAACAGATAATGTAGTATCCTGAGGCACCTGAGCCTGAAGAGTAAGGGAGCCTGATATCAGAGCACAAAAAACTGAACTAAATAATCTTAATTTCATGAGGCATTAATTTTTATAGTAGCAATATTACTTTGGAACTGGTTACATTTAACGAACCAGCTCGAATAGCCTTTAGTTATTAGCACCCATACCTTAATTGATATAACTCCGTCAGCTTTCACAATAGCTTACAAAATATAGGTATACTTCAGTAGATCAGATAGATACTTAACTTTAAATAAAAACACAGTAACATGAAACTTAAGATTAACCTAATGCAAAATTTACACACCTAAAACATCAAATAAGGCAAATATATTAAAATAATCTGAAATATTTTTATATTAAACAAAACCCACAAAGGCGATAGATTTTGAAAATTTATCGTCTTTGTGGGTACGTTGCCAAACAGAAAATTCTACAAGGCTACCTATTTACATTTAAAAACCCACTTATCCAGCCCTCTTTTCTTAAGAATAGCAGAATATTTTAAATTCTTAGCTTTGGGACATATAGTATTTGAGAATGTACTTTGTGATGTCTGATCAGTGTACTCAACTGCAAATACAGGTTTATTTTGTGTAATATAGGGTTTCACATCATTCTCCCATTTTTGATCAAAGGCATCTTCAGTCAGTACCCAATCAAACTTCTTACTGTATTCCGCAGATAGTTCAGGTACATTTTTCTGACCAATGCCCAGACCTTTGTCATGAGCCAGTTTAATCAGAAAGTCACAATACAGTTTAGTGTCATTGATACTGATATCGAATCCTGTTTCATTACTGTAACTATCCAGATTATCAGGCTCTATCGCATCAAATCCTTTACTAAGAATTCTATCAATACGTGAATTAAGCCAGGGTCTTAGTTTTTCCCGTTGCCTGATATCAAGCCAGCGCTCTTTTGGCCACTCCGGATATACCTGGCCAATCACTTCTTTTGGAAGCAGATTGATATCCGGCCTGTCGTCTTCAATTGTTCCGGCAGAAATGTATGCAATTACCTTTTTACCTTGCGCATGTAATGCCGCTACCTGCTGGGCAGTTGTCGTAAATGCATCCACATCAACTACTTCTGCGGTAAATGTATCACTGTTTTTCAGGTCATCCAGACACCAGTCAAATGTTACACCAGCTTTGGGCTGCCACCAGGAAACCTGAGCAGCCTGATCCTGATTACCACTTGCGACATTGTTGTCGCCATTGTTCGCACTTTCTTTCCGACAGGCAGTCAAAGAAAGCATCATCATTGATACTAGAATTGTGTTTTTCATAATTTGTAGGTTAGGTGTTTAAAAATTAGTATTCAGTGCAAATGTATTTTTAAGCTCTTTCCATTTTCCTTTAGTAAAATCAGGAAATTGCTGTGGCATATTTCCTTCCTGTATTGACTTTTCAGAAAGCGGGGTAATGACGCTCATCGTTAACGAATCGTAAATATCAATCGGGGTTTGTATCTTCTGTTTAACAGACTCTATAAAAGCGTTAAATACAAACCAATCCATCCCTCCGTGGCCGGCACCATCTGCCTCATGCTGATGCTTTTTCCATAGTGGGTGGTCATATTTATCCAGCCATATTTTAGCTTTATCCCATTCATCATAAGTTCCCGATTCACCTTCTATGTAAATGGAATCAGCTACATCCATCCACAAACCGCGGGTTCCCTGTACCCTGAATCCTAAAGAGTAAGGTCTGGGTAAATGCGTATCGTGTGTTAAAGTCACCGTTTCTCCGTTTGCACAGTTCAGCATCGTGGTCACCAGATCACCATTTTTGAAGTTTACGGCAAGATTTTTATTTCCAGGAGATGCTTTCTCAATATACTGGTGCAACCCTCTTGATTTTGAGGCAAAAGAAACCAGGTTTGTAAACCTGTTACCTCTATTGATATCGATATAATTCATAATCGGGCCAGCACCATGTGTAGGGTAAATGTCTCCGTTCCGGTCTGCGTTCCATTGTGTGCGCCACTGAGCCTCACCAACTGTATCCGGCCCAAATTCCCCACCCTTTCCATCAAAGTTTTTTCCATCATTCAGCAAAACACCTCTGAGATCATGCTGATATCCACCCTCTAAATGAACAATTTCCCCAAAAATATTATTCCTGACCATGTTCAATACAGCGAGTACATCACGGCGGTAACAAACATTTTCAAGCGTCATGTAAGGGATTTTCGTCTCTTCGTAGACCTTTAAGATTTCCCAGTGATCTGCTACCGTAATACCTGCAATCACCTCACAACCAACATACTTTCCAGCTCTCATCGCATCAATAGACTGTTCTTTATGATACTCCCATGGCGTTGCAATAATTACCGCATCTATATCTTTTCTTTCCAGCAGTTTTTTATAGGCATCAAGCCCTCCTGTATATTCGGCAGGAAGCTTCTTGCCTGCCTTTACAAATTGTGCGCGGCAATACTTTAAAGAGCTTTCCTGCGTATCACAAATCGCAACTATTTCCACATCAGAACGAAGAAGTCCTTCGCTGATATGGTTTCGCCCTCTTAAGCCCACGCCTATATAACCTAATCTGACTTTGTCTTTAGCATTAGCAAATAATACTCCGGACGGCATTAAAGTAAGCCCCGCCAATCCAACTAATCCGTTGGCACAAAAATGTCTTCTATCCATAATTTTAGCTCTTAATTAACTGATGTTTTCCCGCCTCTTTAAATATTACTTCTTCCAGAATCGGAGATTGGATGAGCAACTCCTTTAGCAGTTGAAGTTGTGCTCTGGTACGTTGAAGATTATGATGAGGAGACTCGATCTTATAATAAGCGTCTCCGTTAAGGTAATCTGTTAAAAACCTGACTGCCTGCATATAAGGCAACAACAGAACACCCTTGATTAATGAGTTTAGCTCCCACTCGTTCATAAATTGCCCGGCTTCTTCCATATATCCTTTCGTATAGGCGTTAAATAGGGGAAGGTTTAATTTGATATTTGACAATTCTGGTTCATCCTCAGCGGCTGTATTAATGATCGTGCGGATAGCATCCCCAAAATCATAAGCGATATAATCGGCCATTACGGTGTCCAGATCTATGATACATTGCGCTTTCCCTTTTAAATTCAACAGCACATTATTAAACTTAGTGTCATTGTGGGTTACCCGCATGGGCAAAGTGAGCCGCTGTTCATCCTCCTGAAAAAACAGCATCGACTTAGCGCTGGCTTGTATGGTTTCCAGTTCCGGTAACACCTGCTGAACACGGTCAAAAGAATCTGCATTCACCGCATGTGCCAGTTGCCCCAACCTTTTTTCGATATTATGAAAATCAGGAATCACCTCATACATTACTTCCGGAGAAAGGTCGCAGAGCATAGCTTGAAATTTCCCGAAAGCTTTTCCACCTTCATAAGCCTGCTTTTCGGTTTCAACCACATCATAGGTTTTGGTATTCTTTAGAAAATGACACATTCTCCAATATTCACCATTGCTATCCTGATAAAAATAAGGGCCCGATTTAGTGGCAACCATCGTCATGACCTCTTTCTCAGGGTTACCTTTACCAGCCATAACCATCTTATTTTTAAGATGTGCAATAACCCTGCATATGTTTTCCGTAAGCCTGGGAACATCTTTAAAAACATGATGATTGATTTTCTGAAGCAAATAGTCATGCTCTTCGCTCACCAGGTTCTTCAGCCGGTAGGTATCATTGATATGCCCTGTCCCATATGATTTAAGAGAAGAAATATCAACATGACATTTAAACTGGGAGGTGATTTCAAATAAATTCTTTATTCTTTTCAAAATATAACTTTAAGATGAATGGATAATTATTAATAAGCTGATTCGTCCGCTCCAATATCTACGCGCCCATTTCTTACTCTCGCTTCTTTATCGATATCAAATTCTCCGGGTTGAGCTACAAATGAGGGTAAACCTCTGTTGATACATAGAGAAGTACTGCCTAAATGAAGATTTGGGCTGGGCAAACTTGCTGAAACAAAGGAAGGTGTACTATAATTTGAATTTGTATCTAAACCTGTTGCCGTTTTGAACGCTGCAAAAGAGCCATAGGTAGTACCGTTAATCCCTGCCCAGTCAAATGTAACAGTGTTCGAAGAACCAGAAGCAGAGAAGTAGTTGTTATAATCAAATACCAGGTTAGTGGAGTTATAATTAGTAGAAGCTACGATCACAATATTACTTGCAGACTGAATAATATTGTTCCTGATGGTAAGATGATCTGTATTTTGAAGATGGATTTCTCCTCCCCAACCAGTTTTTGAATAGTTTTTAAATAAAGTGTTATTTGTGATCGTAGAATTAATAACCTTACTGTTTGCTGCATTTGAGCCCATTATTATTCCAGCTTCTATATTATTATAGATGAAATTACTTCTGATATTGATGCCATCTGTGCTGTTGTTATCGTTCTCACAACCAGCACTGATCCCCGTTGAGTTCTCATAACAGGTATTTCCTTCAATATTGATCCATTTTGCTCCGTCTACATAAATACCAGCAGAAGTTGCTATAGGTGAAACACAGCGGTAAACTTTATTGTATTTCACATTCCCATTGCGTGCAAAATTTACATTTGCGGGTGCACCTGTCCAGGCATAATTACCTGTCATATCTATCCCGATATTGGTGATGTCATGTATTGTATTATTTTCGATCAGGAAGTTTTCTACATTTCCAGCTATAGTAAGACCTTCACTGTAACCTGTATTGCAATTATAAACTTCATTGCTTCCAATATAGATCTGGTTATAGGAGTTTGCAGTTGAACCGATGATAACGAATGGATTCGCATTATCTTTTGGTTCAGGCCTGCTGCTGGCATTTGATGTCCATCCGATATTGTATAGCTTACAATCTGTAAATTGTACATCTGTGCCTGAGCCAGACATGTAGATCCCGGAAGCGAAACTCCGGATATTGTTGGCAATCCGGACAGACTGGATCCGGATATGGCTTTTACTTGAAATAGCAATCATTGCATTTTGTGCTGTATTGGTTGCATTGTCGCCATCAATAATCACTACCCCACTGTTGTAATTAGTCAGGGTAATAGGTTCAGTTGAAGAAGCACCCGAATTAGGCCAGGTTAGTCTTTCTTTATAGGTTCCGCCAGCCACGAAAATTGTACTGCCAGCCCCGTTCGTTGTTTTATTTAAGGCAGCCTGAATTGTTTTTAATGCCGCAGCTGCGGATGTACCCGTATTGGTGTCATTTCCGGTTGTGCCATTGACATAATAACTGGTCAGCGCAAGTAACATGGTCTTGTCTTTTGAGGTTGCAGGCTGACCAAAATTCCCATTATTTACTTTGGAACAGGCACTAAAAAGCCCTGCAAGGAGGATTAAAATAATTACTTTTTTCATATGGTTTTAGGTTAAATTTCAGTTTATAGTTTAAAGAAGATTCTGTTTTTATAAAGCCAGTAGCAGAGTGAACATTCTGCAAACCAAACAGCTAAAGCGGAGATCAGCCCTGCAAAATTGGCGGGTATATTAAAAAGCAAATGCAGCATATCTCCGGTAAAAATTCCAACAGCACCATTGAGCCATTCATGCCCGGCAGTTTCGAAAAAGACATAAATAAAAATAGCATTCATCCCTACTACGGTAAAAATCCAGGCATATTTTATATTTTGCTTCACATCCACCAGCCAGTAAATTGCAGCCAGCATAAGTAAGACCCAACCACCTGAGGCGAAAACAAAAGAACTGGTACTGATTCGTTTGATGATCGGCGTAATACCACTCAAATCCATTCCGAAGCCAATAAATAATCCGAGAATGCCTGCAAATACCAACAGTTTGATTTTCTCCGTTGCTGACCATTTTGAGATTAAGAGTTTACCCGCCAGTACTCCCCAAATGGTATGTGCGGCAGTAGGAATGGCATTGATTGCGACCCATCCATCGGTATTGATTTTACCCATAAGCAGGGTATCCACATAAGCTCCAAAATTATGGTACTCCGTAAAAGGCTGATCAAATCCTGGCACCTGTACATAACGGTACAAAGTTTCTGTCAGCACTAATAGAGCTATGGAAAACAAGAGCTGAAATAACGGAGCCCTGTTAATGATGAGGTAGGCAACAATACTGGTAAAGGCAAGTTGGGTCAATACATTCCAAAGTTCAAAAACAGGTTTCCCAGCATAAACACAATGCAGCCCCACACCAAAAAGGAATAGTTTAAAACTCCGGATTAAAACATGCTTCAGATTGCCCTGCCACGTGATTCCCTTTTCCAGCTTTCTACTATAGGAAATATACAATGCAGCACCTGCCATAAACATAAATGCCGGTTGTACAAGATCCCAGAAGCGAAGCCCATGCCATGGGTGATGAAAAAGCTGATCAATTACAGGTGATCCTTCGTTCAGCCTTTTCAAAGACACAAAGACTAAACAACTTTCTGCACAAAGCAGGATCATGATCATTCCCCGCATCACGTCTAAAGACATAAGTCTCCCCGCTACAGTCTGATTATCTGTATTTTTCATCGATATATGATTTTAAATGATGTTTTTTGAAATTATTCTACCATTTCCAGAAGAAATCCGGGTTGCCCTTCATCAGGTGCATATCCAAGCGAAACAGACCAATCACTCTTGGTTGCTATAATACCTATTCTGGCTCCTGAACCTGTAAGATTTTTCAACTTACCGCGTGCCAGCCGCATTTCAAACTTCAAAAGTCCGCCGTCTTCTACTACTGTTCCAATTTGATAAGACTCTGTGATTGATTGCTGCTGGAAAGAAAAACTGGTTTGAGCACCATTGTGATAAAAAACATCCATGTTCCCGGTAAGCAGTGGCCCTTCAAGTAAAATATCATAACCGCCGCCGGGGAAACCACCGAGCAGACCGGTAGAACTGCTGTTATCGGAGTCTATATAGAAATCAAAAATATCAGCATTAGTCTTTTTTGAAGCCATTTCTATATAGATGTAGATATAATTTCCATCGTAATCATATTTGACTTTTCTAAAAACCCCGCCTTTAACGCCAGAAGTAATGACATTTGCAGTAACTGTATTCCAATCTTCCAGCGTCTGGTCATTTAATTTGACAGGACTGCTTTTCGCAATTCTGATTACTGTTGAAGCCTCCGCAGACTGCCCGTTTACTGTTGCATAAAGTGTAGGGACATATTTTCCCTTTCCAGGATAAATATGTACAGGGCTGGCTTCAGTGGATGATTGCCCATCCCCAAAATCCCATTTATAGCTGGATATTCCGGTGGTAACTGGTTTAAATTTCACCTGGTTCCCATCTACCTCCAGTGTATAAGACAAATCGGTCAGTTTTTCACTTTTATCCTTTTTACAGGAACTCCATACCGAACCCACCAGAATCAGTATAAAGCCTAATTTTTGTATAGTTTTCATCTCTGTATATGGTTTATGGATTTTGAATAGCTTGTGGGTTACTAAGTACCTCATCTACCGGAATAAAATAAATGATCCTTGGATTGGTAAAATCTATACTCAGGTTTGGATAACCGGATGGGGTTTTGGAGAGATCTATATCTGTTTCCTTTAGCCCTTGTATATGGTAACCCCAGTAGGTTTTATTCATTTTCCTTTTATTCCTGTATACGTCGTAAGTACGGTGCCCTTCAAACGCCATTTCTATTCTTCTTTCATCCAGCACCACGTCCATTGCTGTGGAACCTGAAGGCAGTGCTTTCTGATAAAGTGATGCTTCCAGTCCGCGATTAGTACGAATCTGATCTACATCATCCAGGGCCGCTCCTGTATTGCCCATTTTGGCTTCGGCCTCTGCTCTGTTTAAATACATTTCACTCAATCGGAATAGAATTGGCGAGCTTAGATTAGGTGAACCATCCTGAAAAGAAAATTTACTGATATAGTAAACTTCAATCCCGTTCTTCTTCTGAACGGAACCATCTCCATCTTTGAGTGGTCTGATATAAGACCATCTCACATCTTCGGGATGCTTTGACATCAGGCTTCGCAGTGAGGAAGAAGCATATTCTTCTCCCCATCCGGAATTACCGTCGGAAAATACCATAGAGGCTATCGATCCGAATTTGCCATAATCATCAATGGCAGTAAATGCAACGCATAAAATGGTTTCATTCCCGGCTTTTGCATTGGCAAACAAAGCGGGATAACTAGTTTTAGTTTCCAGCTTAAAGCGGTTTGAGGCAATAACTTTGTTCGAATAGTCAATGGTTTTAGCATGGTCTTCCTTGTAAAGGTTCACTCTGGATAAAAGTGCCCATGCTGCTTCTTTCGAAGCGTATTGGACACCTCTGGAAAGGCTCATCAGTGAAGCTCCCTTTTCTGCATCGGCAATCACTGCATTATACACTTCAGCAACTGTAGACCGGGCTTTTTTTGCTTCATCCGTTAGCGAAGTCCTGAGTATGATACCAGGAGAATTCGAGTCAACTGTATAAGGTTTGCCAAATAACCGCACCAGGTTAAAATGACAATAAGCCCTCAAAAAGTAACACTCTCCAAGTAATTGCTGCGTTTTAACATCATTCTTACCAGATTTTTCTACTGCATCAATTATGGTATTGACCCCGGTTATGATCTTATAAGACACATACCAGAAATAACGGGTGTTACTTTGACCGGGAGAATGTAAAAGATTGAAACTGTAAAATAAAGGATCTTCAGTAACTTGTCCGCAAACAATATCATCACTTGCAAAATCAGACAATTGATAAAATTGACGGAGATACATATTGTTTTGATCTACAATACCGTTAAAAGTTATATGATCTTTAAATAAAGCGTATGCTCCGTTTAAAGCATTGGTCAGACCTTCTTCTGTGGTAACCAGATCTGTTGTATTAATCGCATCGCTTGGTGAAACCTCCGCATTTTTACAACTGCTTACTGCAATAAAAAATAGAATAAATATAATTTTCTTCATTTCCTTAAAAATTAAAGTTGACAGTGAACAAGTATTGCCTGTTATTCGGATACTTAAAATCAGATACACCTGGTGTAGCATTTCCCGGTGTAATAGTGGTTTGAGGATCCTGACCTAAGAAATTTGAAAAGGTGGCCACATTATCTGCTGTTATCCCAACTGTAATCCGCTCCATATTTAATTTCTTCGCAAAAGTTTGAGGCAGCGTATAATTCAAAGCAATGTTTCTGATGGTCAGATAACTTCCGTCTTTTAAATAACGGGTAGAAGTTTCAGTAGAATTGGCCGAATTCTGAGGACTTGGTTCTGTCGCTCCTGTATCACCAGGGAAACTCCATACTTTTGATCCTGATGGCATTTGTATCTGGTTATAATAAGGCTCGTGACCATCATTCATCATAAAGCGCAGGTTATTACTGAACACCTTGTTACCGTAATTGAAGTAAGTACTTATCCGCAGGTTGAAGTTCTTGTATTTGAAACTGTTGTTAAATCCTCCCTGATATTTTGGAAGCGCACTTCCAACTTTTTGTGTGGTGGCCTCCGAATAATTCATCGTCCGCTCACTTCCTATGGCTTTTCCATCTGCATCATTGATGATCTTTTCCCAAACGGGCGCACCGGTCTGACTGTCTACGCCAAGCCATTTGGGCATATAGAATTCATAAAGGTTTCCTCCATTGCTATAGATCTGTGAAATATTCCAGGAGCCGGTTTTAACAATATCGGAAGGCAAACCATAGAGTTTATTATCATTAAAATTGATGGTGAAATCTGTTGCCCATTCAAAGTCTTTAGTTTTAATGTTGATGGTATTAAAACCAAGTTCTATTCCCCGGTTAATTACATTCCCTGAATTTTCCCATCTCGTTTCAAAACCAACAGACAGGGGCTGGGAAACTTGCAATAAAAGGTTTTTAGTATTGTTCCGGTAAGCATCTATAGTCAGGTTAACTCTTTTAAACAAGCCAATATCAATACCTGCATTGAGCTGGTGTTTACTTTCCCAGGTGAGCAGCGGATTTGCAAGCTGAAAAGGTACTGCACCAATTAAGCCGTTATATTGTGTAGTTAATGAATACAGGCCAAGGTATCTGGATGAACCAATATCCTGGGTACCAGTAACCCCATAACTAAGTCTTAATTTCAAATTATCAATTGAACTATGATCTTTCATAAAATCTTCATTACTGATCAGCCAGCTTCCTGATAAGGCAGGGAATGATGCATATCGATTTGCTTTAGGAAAAGCTGAAGAACCATCTACACGAAAGGAAGCGGTTAAAAAGTAGCGGCTTTTGTAATTATAGTTGACTTGTGAAATTATAGATTGAAGATATTTCTTATCATTTAATCCCGTTACGAGCTGACCGTTTGAAACTACATTCAATACTTTTAATCCTGCGGGTAATCCTTTTCCGGACCCACCAGAAAGTTCAGTTTGAGATCCTTCTAAAGCTACTCCTGCAAAACCACTGATGGTATGATCTGATAGCCTGAAATTAAATTTCAAGAGATTATTTGAAATCCCGCCATAATTAAAGGTGTTTAATTCACTCAGAAATCCTTGTCCATGGTAAGTACCGGCAGTTAACGGGGAATAGTAATTAGCTACTTTATTGAATGCTGCGGAGCCACGGTTTGTACTGGAGAATGTCAGCCAGTCGTTAATATGATAATTTACGGCAAAATCATAGTTCACATCGAATCCCTTAGCAGGATGATCAGAGTTTTCGACTGAATGAATAGGATTTACTTTATCCCTTGACCACCATTTAAAAGTAGAATTTCCGTCCACGTATATTGGTGATCCATTTTCATCATATGGATTATCCCATGGTAAATTCAGGAAGGCGTAATAAACATCATTGTAATCATAACTGTGTCCATTTTGCGCGCTAATATTTATATTATTAGTGATACTTAGGTTTTTTGAAAAGTTATAAGTTGAATTTGCTCTTAGATTTATCCTTTGGAAATCTGTGTGCAGAAATGTTCCCTTTTCTTTATAATAGGAAGCGCCAATGTAATAACTGTTTTTTTCCGTTCTACCACTTGCAGAGAGGTAAACGCTGTTTATAGGAGCTGGTTTAAAGGATTCATTTGACCAGTCATAATCCTGGTTTCTTAAACTCAATGGCCGTTCCTGGTAGAATCTGGTTAAATCTATTTTGTATGAATTATCAGGTGCACCAACAATATAATCCCGGTAAAATTCCTTTTGATGATCATACAGTTCATTACTGTTCATCAAATTCATCTTCCCAAAATCAGGTGTCTTAAATCCTGAAGAAACTTTAACCTCAAAATTTATTTTGTCGGTTTTAGCACTCTTTGTGGTGACGATAATAACCCCGGCGTTTGCTTGTGATCCATATAAGGCAGTTGCACCGGCATCCTTAAGGACAGTGATACTTTCTACATCGTTAGGATCATAATTTCCACCAATAATCCCGTCTACTACCACCAGCGGGCTTTGACTGGCATTCACGGAAGAAACACCCCGAAGCCTGATTTCTGGCGCAGATCCCGGCGCACCAGAACTGTTAATCACCTGCAAGCCGGCTACTTTTCCCTGTAACATGGCCCCAATATTATTGGAAGTTACATCTTTCAGTTTCTCTGAAGAAACGACCGATACTGCACTTGTAAGCTCGCTTTGCTTTTTGGAATCGTATCCCACTACAATTACATTGTTCAGCTGACTAACATCTTCATCCAGAATAATACTGAGTAACTGACCTGGGATTATCTTTACCTCTTTACTCAGATATCCAATAAAGGAGACTGTCAAAACTGCGTTTTCATTGACTCCTTTTAACAGAAAGCCTCCTTCAGTGTCTGTACTTACAACTCGTTTTTGTCCCTTTATACTTACTGATGCGCCGGGTAAAGGACGGCCGTTTTTATCTATGACCTTTCCTTTTACATCAATATCTTTAATGATAATTTCTGGTAATATGGGAACAACGGATTTCGCCTTAATCAGAATTGTTTTCCGGTCAATTTTGTAGGTCAGGTTCTGGCCTTTCAATAAGGTTTCCATAACCTGATCAAGTTCTGAATTCTTAAAATCTACATTAATTTTCAACTGACCGTTCACATTCTGGTCTGAATATAAAACCCTGAATCCTGCTTGCTTTTTGATTTCCAGGAAAACCTGCTGCAAGGTGGTATTCTGTTTTGTATAACTGATCCGCTGCGCAAAACCGGCCGCACTCACTTGCAACAAACAAGTGGTGATGATGGCGACAATCAGGTTAATTCTCATTAGTAATTTTCTTTTATTCTTTGTTAAGGCGTGCTGAATAACAAATTTCAGGATAAATAAAAGTTTAGGGTATAGCCATATGCGTAGCATACCTAGGTTAAAAGCATTTAATTTCATACTTTCGTAAGCTTGGGTTAATACATGAACGGATCTCAATTTTGTTTTTTGGGTTAACTCAGATCTTTGCCATGGAAGTGCTGATACACTTTCATGGCTTTTCTCTTAAAAACCAGAAGTATTAACTTGCTTTTCCCTTGATTCTTTTCATTTTGTTTTGGTTTTAGAGTTGATAGGTTGGTTTTTACCGGATTGGTCAGATCCTCTTTTAATTTATTTATTTAGTGATTACACTCACTTGCTTTCCTTCGATAGAGAAGCGCACGTTACTGGTTTCTTCGAGCATTTTTAAAACACCAGATATATTTTCAGATCGGGAAACAGAGCCTGTAAATGTGGGCATGTTTGCCGGAGTTCGCACATATTTGATCTCTACATCATACCAGCGCGAAACTTTCTTCAGAATACTGGTTAAGGATTCATTTGTAAATACAAATTCCCCGTTTTTCCAGTCCACGGCATCATTAACATTTACCGCTTTCACAGTGAACTTTTCACCCGTCAGCGAAGATTGTTCACCAGGTTTTAAAACGACTTGCTTGTTTAACTTTACAGAGCCTTCTAACAATGTGGTTTTAATCAGCTGTTCATCGGGATAAGCATTCACATCAAAGTGAGTTCCCAAAACCTGGATCTCCTGTCTCCCGCTTTTCACAATAAAAGGATGTGTTTTGTCTTTGGCAACTTCAAAATAAGCCTCTCCGCTTAATTCAACCCTGCGTTCTTTTAAAGAGGCGAAAGAGGCTGGATATTTTAAAGAAGAAGCTGAGTTAATCCAGATTTTGGTGCCATCAGGCAAATTCAGCTGATACTGTCCGCCACGAGGCGTTTCAATGCTGTTATATCCCGCAATGCCTTTTTCCCCCTGATCTGCAATGGTGTAAACCAGTTGTCCATCTGCGGTTTTAGTAATCTTTATTCCTGCTTCTTCTGCAAGTGTGCCATTAGCTGAATTTGTCAAAGCGAGTTTCTTCCCATTGGCCAATGTCAGATAGGCCTTATTACTTCCGGCAGGGATATCATTTGCAAAGGCTTTAGCCTGAATTGATTTGGATAAGGGTGGCGGCTGATTAAAATACAGACCAACACCAATGATCAAAGCTAAAGATGCAGCTGCGGCCATATAAACTACTAATTTCCGATATTTATTAAGCTGGGGTTGCTTTTTATTCGGCTCCAGCGACAACCACATCTGGTCACTTACCTCCTGAATTTCTTGTTCGGAAAGCCCCGCCTCATCATTCTGGTGAAGTTGGTGTAACCAAAGTTTGGCAATGGTTTCTTCCTCCGGATTATAATTGCCCGAACTTATCTTATCCAATACTTCTTTTACGTCCTTCTTCATTTGAATTCTTTCCTGTTATTGCTCAACAAGATTAAAGACGATTTAGCAAGACGGATTAGGTACAAGCATTAAAAATAAAAACACAACAAACTGATAAACAGATAAATAATTTACATTTTCAAAATCCACAAAAGATAAGCCACCAGTCCGAGTTTTATCCGGAGATGTTTCATAGCTCTTTTGAGTTGTGTCGACACGGTATGTTCGGAGACACCCAATTGCAGGGCAATTTCTTTGGTACTTAAATAGCTTTTTCTTTTTAAAAGATAAATTTCTCTCATTTTGGGCGGCATTGCGGCAATTTCCTGCGTTATTAAAGCAGTAATATCCTTTTCCCGGATCAAATAATCAGTTTCCACAGAATCGAGTTCGATATAATGCTCCCCGCTTTCGGCATATTTTTTAATTATACCCTTATGTTTGAAAATATCGAATATTTTATGAAGCACTGCTTTATAGAGGTAGGCAGACAGACAGACTTTTAAATGGATCTCCTTACGGTTATTTAACAACCAGGTGAACACGTCCTGAACAACATCTTTAGCCTCTTCTTTGTTTCTTAACTTCTTATAGGCGTATAAGTATAAAAGTTTATCGTACCGGAGATAAATCTCCCTAAACGCAGCATCATTATCCTCGTTTAACAAAAGAATCAATTCACTGTCAGTAAAGGCATTATAGTTGGCCATAAAGAATACAAGTTATTCATTTTATTAAGAATAAGGAAGCCGTAAATTATATTCCTGATCCTTTTTCAAAGAAAACGATTTTTATGTGTTACCAGCTATATCCTGAAAATTAAGTTCAAGATTGCATTTCTAATTTCTATTCCCGCTTTTAGCCTGTCTGATTGCCTGGTTATCTTTGAGATTAAGACGATATACAAAGGTTAAACGATAACGCGCCGCATTTGGAATACTGGTTTGTGCCATTACATAATCGTTTCCGGTTGTGGTTGTCTGATATCGATGAAGGTTGAATACATTGGTAATATCAAGTAATAAGGTCGCTTTATCTTTCAGCAGATTTTTACTTGCGCCAAGATCAATATAATGCATTGCTGCTGAGTAGCTCTGCGCATTACTTTGCGCACCAGTAAAATTATAGCGGCACTGGAAGCTTAATTTATTTTTAAATTTCACCTGTGTACTTAAACGGCTGGTAAATACATCACCAGAATAATTGAAATTATGCGTTTCATACCATCCGCTTTGCTTAAAACGGTAAGCATTGAATTCAGTATTCAACTGCAACCATTGCAATGGATTGTATAAAACAGACAGTTCTGCTCCCTGCCGTGTTTCCCCATCAATATTTACAGGCGTGGTAATAAAAACACCGTCCAGATTCCTGAAAGTATAATTTTGAATAGTTCCTTTATTATTCTGATAATATACTGATGGGTTCAGTGTAAAAGTATTCCAGCGCTGCAAGAAGCCCACCTCAAAAACATTCGCATAAGAAGGATTCAATTCCGGATTACCAATAAACCTGGCATTAAAATCTGTAAGTTCATTAAAAGGATATAAAAGATTTAGTGAAGGCCGGTTAATCCGCTTACTATAACTTCCCTGTATAGCACCGCCTTTAGCTAACTGATAAGTCAGGCTAAGCGTTGGAAATAAACGAACATAATTTTTATTATTGTTATAAGTTCCGGCCCTGTCTTCAACCCTGACTCTGGTCAGTTCTGTTCTTAAACCCAACTGGTAGGCCAGCTTGCCGATTTTACTGCCTAACTGGGTATAAGCGCCTCCTATCAATTCATTATAGTTAAGTTGATTATTGATATTATCAATTATATTCCACTCCTCTCCCAGCTGCTGTTCGGCCTTAAATTCACTGGTCACGCTGCGATTTTCTGCCTTCAACCCAAATTCAAGTATAGTATTGCTATCCAGCGGCTGAGTAAAATCTGTTTGCGCCATCAAGTCTTTACTTGTTCCAATAGAACTGGTTCGGATGATAGGTAAATTTTCTATGACCGGCAACAATTTCTTCGTCCCCAGGTTCCAGTCTTTATCACTGTTCCAGAAATCATATTGTACATCAATAGTATGTTTTTTGCCTGGCCGCTTAAATTTATGGGTATAATTGAATTCCAATTGATTATAACTCCGCCTTTCCCATGATTCACCGTTACGCAGCAGACTGCTATCGGCTCCATTACCGGTATTCATATACTTATAATTCAAGGCTGTTTTATCATGATCATGTGTTGAGTTTTTCAAATAAGCTACTGTAACAGTCTGCTGATCATTAAGCTGATAATCTGCACCAATATATAATAATTTAGCATCATCGTGCCGGTTTTCATCCTGCCGCTGATTCAGTAAAGTAGTAACTCCATTATTGGAAACTGACTGATTGGTTGTATATAATCCTACATAATCAGATAACCGGATTCCAAAAGTTGAAAACACATTCAGCTTATCAGACTTATAATTCAGACTTGGTGTAATTCTGGTTTCATTTGGGATGCCACCCACTAATCTGAGCTGTCCATTCAATCCACCCTTCTTATTTTTCTTTAAAATGATATTAATAATCCCCGATGAACCAGCAGCATCATATCTGGAAGAGGGATTAGTGATCACTTCCACGCGCTCTACCTGATCAGCCGGTATTTGTTCCAATGCATTACCCTGAGTAAGTCCAGAACGACGACCGTTAATCAATACCAGCACATTACTGCTTCCTCTCAGACTAACAGTTCCTGAAGGGCCAACACTAACCGCAGGTACCCCGTTTAAGAGCTCAATCGCCGAACCAGTCTGCGATAAGATGTCTTTTCCTGTTTCGAATACTTTTTTATCCAGTTTTAGCGTGATCGCTGGTTGATCACTGGTTACTGCAATTTCTTTTAGCAGCTTTGAATCAGCATTCAGAAATATCGTTCCTGCATTGATATGATTTACAGCAGTAGTTATCAATAAAGGCTTTGTTATTGTTTGATATCCTATCAGCGTAAATTCGATAGTCAGCTTACCCGATGGAATATCATTAAGTTTAAATGCACCCTTTTCGTCAGTAATCCCAGCAGCGATCAGTTTCCTTGATTCATCTTTGACACTTACTGTAGCATAAACAACAGGAATTTCAGATTGCTGTTCCTTCACAATACCATAGACTGTTTTCTTCTTCGGATCAGAAGAATTTGATTGCTGAGCCAAAATACTTGTGCAGTAAAATACAGCTATAAAAATAATTAAGAGTCGTTTCATACCACAAGAATAATTTGCACAAATAATTAAGTAAGAGAAAAACATGTCAACAGCTCTATCTCCTTTTGAAATGCACTTTTTTGGCTTATCTTAACCCTAACTTTATTCCATGCAGCGCCTCTTAATTGTCTTTACCGTTTTACTATTGCTTTCTTCCTGTAAGTCTCCTGTGGTTTATGAAGAAGATCCTACTGTTTATCAGACAGGTGATAATAAATTATGGGCAGAAAAAGACTTCAATGCTACCGCATGGCCGGCTGAGAGGGGGAACACTGCTCAGGGAATCTTCTGGTCACGATCGCCAGTGAAACTGATCAGGTCTTCTGTTGTTCCAATGGGCTTACATCTTGAAGCTTTTGGTGCTTTCGAAGTCTATTGGGATGGAATATTGCTTGGTCATAATGGTCAGATCACACAGAAAGATAAGCCCGAAATAGCTGGTTTTACGACAAGTTATTTCCAGATACCCGATTCTTTAACGCATCCAGGCAGGCATATTTTAGCCCTGCGCACCTCGCAATCTCACTTAAATGAAATAAAGCGTCCTATTGGGATAGAATTAAATCTATATGCAGCACTGTTAAGAACTCCGCTGATCATTACGTCATTCATGAATTTGATGGCAGGAGCTTTCCTGATTGCGGCAGTTTACTACTTTTTCCTGTACCTTAACAGCAGGCGCAAAGAATACAGTATCCTGATTTTTGCAGTCATTTGTTCCTTATTTTTTTCTTTACTGATTGCAGAATACGTCAAATTCTATGTAGCTATACCGTATACTCATTTTTTTCTGCGGCTTGAAATTATTGGCTGGCTGACCTTTGCAATTGCTATGCTGGTGCCACTATATTTTAGTATACAATTCCATTTCCAGAGGAAAAAGATATTATTGATCATTTTATTCATTATTTTAATTACTGTGTACTTTATAAAGTATAATCATTTTGATCTGACTGCTATATTGTATAGCCGGATCATGTGGTTTACAACTTTGATCATTGTACTGAATGCCATTATTCAAAAGGAAAAAGGTGGATTTATCGTACTTACCGGTTTACTGGCCAGTGCAATAGTTAATCAATTTCTGCTTTACGATTTTGGCTTATTTATCAGCTTTACCCTGATCATTTTATGTATGCTTTATCTGCATGCTTTACGAGCCAGAATAATAGAGGATGAATTTCAATCTTCTTTACTCCTTTCTTCCAGGTTACAATTAGAGCTGATTAAAAAAAATATCCAACCCCATTTTCTCAGGAATACATTGACTTCACTGATAGACTGGGTAGAAGAATCTCCAAAACAAGGTGCTGAATTCATTCAGGCACTGGCAGGTGAATTTGACATTATGAATTCCATAGCCGAAGCCGTATTAATCCCGGTAAGACAGGAAATAGAGCTTTGTAAAACTCATCTTAAAGTGATGCAGTTCCGGAAAGAGATATGTTATGAATGGGAGGAATCCGGAATTGATGAGACAGAATATATTCCTCCTGCGCTGATACATACGCTGCTTGAAAACGGAATAACCCATAGTATTCCAATTGCCGAAAGTCTCATTTCTTTCAAATTGGCTTATTTATCTACCGCTGTTTACAAGCAATATACTTTTGAAACCCATGCACTGAACCGGGAGGTATCAAAAAAAAGAAATGGAGGCAATGGATTCCGCTATATCCAGGCCCGGTTAACAGAAAGTTATGGTGATCGCTGGAAATTCATTTCAGAAGCAATTCCAGGGGGCTGGTTAACTACGATACAGATTTACGACAAATGATGAGGATATTGATTATTGAAGATGAAGCAAGGATAGCTAAAAGAATCGAGCGGATGACCCGCAATCACTTTGAGCAGAATATAGCTGTTATTGCAGTTTGTGATTCCTTACAAAAAGGTTTGGTTTATCTAGAAAATCATACCATTGATATCTTATTATTAGATCTGAATTTGAATGGCGAAAATGGATTTGATATCTTAGAGTCAATGGTGGCCGGATCATTTCATACCATCATTGTTTCTGCCTATACTGATAAAGCAATCGATGCTTTTACTTATGGAGTGCTCGATTTCGTACCTAAACCTTTTGATCAGGCAAGACTATCAATGGCTTTCAAAAGAATTACTACCAGTGGAAAAACAACTGAAAGTACAATGAAATATCTGGCTGTAAAAAAAGCTGGTAATACGCATTTGATAGCCATTAAAGATTTACGGTATATCAAAGGCGCAGGAATTTATAGCGAACTGTATTTACAGGATGGCAAACAGGAGTTACACGACAAATCAATGGAGATGCTGGAGCAGCTGCTGCCAGATTCATTTGAGCGTATCCACAAATCTTATCTGATTTCTTTAGATCAGGCAGAAAAAATCATAGTACGCCCGGGAAGTAGTTATAGTCTTCTACTTAAGAATGGTGAAATACTGCCTATTGGCAGATCAAGGTACAAAGAGCTAAAACGAAAGATGATTTAACGCTTTGAATTTTCAATAAACTTTTCATTATTTGTAATTGTAATCAACGGTTACTCCATTAATAGCTAAACGTTTATTCTTAACCTGCATTTTACCCTGAGCAGGAACGCTCACCAAAACAACTGATTTTAGTGCTGGAATAGTAACATTAACTGCTTTAGACACATTGCGGGCCACATAGCGCTGAGCAACCAGATCGTAAACATCTGATTTCGCCTGGGCAACTTTGAACGAAATGTTTTTAGGTGCAGGGTAAGGATTATAAAATAGATGTGTCGGATAGGCATCTTGTTTAAAGAAGTCGGTAGCCAGTAAATCCAAATCTAAAATACCTTTCACTTCTGTCTCTTTGACGATGCTGCCAAAAATCCCGGCATGCCCGCTTCCATATACACTAAATTGCGAAACTTCCGGATTTTGACCAGGAACCCATTTGGGACCGTCACCCTGTGCTACCGGAGCTTTCAAAGTCTGGTATAAAGTGTCAAAAGTAGAAGCCTTTGCAAAGCCTTCATAAGCAATTACCCCTTTGGTTACATCGGCCAGATCAGGAATGGTTTGATGTTCCACTGGCATGTACCGGGGATAGAAAAGTCGCGACGCATTCACAGCATTCAACATCCATTTTCCGATGGCGTCTGCATATTCAGGTTTATACCTCACCATAGGGACCAATGGCAATGCCGCATCAAAAGTATTCATTAAAAAAGCATATCCACCATGATCTACAGTGCTGCCCACGGTTCCGGAAATGTCGAAACCATTCCAGTTTCCAACCAGAAATCCCCACCCTTCTCTGCAAACCGCGGTTCCGTCAAACGTCCAGTTCAGCATTTTAGCAATATCAAAATTAGTTCCTTGTTCTGCATTCATCCTCGCCGCTACATAAGCGCCAAAAGGCATGAGTAATTCGTAAGTAGGATTAATTTTTTCACTTTCCAAAGCCTTCATGGCACTTATTGCACCTTTCAAATAACGTGGATCTCCGAACTTCTTATAGGCCGAGTATAAAACATAAGCATGTCCCGCAGCTGCATCTGGTTGGGCACAGATGTTTGTAGACATGGGTTTCATTTGTCCATAATCAAAATAGGAATATTTGTAATTGCCGTTCAAAATAGAATCAGCCTTGTAAAATTTCTCTGCGATGCTTCTGGCCATCATTTCAAAACCAGGCTCTGATGGGTATTTGTCGTAAACTGCATAAAACAAGACGTTGGGATATACATCGTACCACCAATCGCGACCATAACCACCACCCAACAGGGCAACTTCAGGAGCGGTATTATTCATCATAATGTCCCATCCAGTATCCTTGTTGAAATAATTCCGCAGCATACCTACATAGTTTACCCCCTGCTGTTTGCTTTTATCGAGCCCGACCAGCGTAGCACCTAAAACAGCGCCCATATTGGCCAGCGCTTCATGAAACATACCTTTATTATGTTGTAATCCTTGTCTCACATCTCCAACAGCGGTATACATCCCTAAGGTCGGTTCTTTAAAGTTTTTACCAGTACTGTCTATCCAAACCATTGGCCAGTATTTCCCTTTAGCGTTGAAATCATATACGGTGCGGTCAAATTTAAGCGCCATAGCTTTCCAATCTATAATTTGGAGCGGTTGAGGCAGATCGGCCATTGCGTTAACACGACTGATACTAACTTGCTTAACCTGTGCCTGTGAAACCGTAAATAAAAATAATGCAAGGAAGGTAAAAGAGGAAATCAGTTTAAATTTCATAGTATCGGGTTATTTAATGTATTTACTAAACTATAGAATGATATAGGCAAATTCAGGATCAAGTCATAAACTTGTGGATCAGGGATTAAATTTCAAATTTTGGGTTTGATATTTTCTTAGTTTAAAGCAGATGATTACGATTCTTTAATAAGCTGATTACTTCCTGATTTTTCCAGGCTTCCCGGTACAGAACTTTTGAAACAACCTGTACTCCAACCTGCTGCTTTAAAAATGAAACCGCCCAGGATTCCCTCTGAAAATTTACCCGTTAAACTTCCCATAATAAATAAATGCTTTTCCACCAATGTAAGCTATTAGCGTTAAAGATTATCCTGATGCATAAAAAATGTCTGCAATTGTCCGCAGTTGTCCGTGGGTTAGTCAAAGGGAAAATTATAATTTCATTAATCTTCAACTAGTTATGGTTTGGTTGTGCCTGAGTGGTAGTCGGGATGACACCAGGTTGAGAACAGCCTTTAAGCATACTTACTCTAAGTCATTTCAACTAGTTGTTTTGACTTGGACTTGCCATGCTCTCACGTTACTTTAGCATTGCTCTTACCCTAACGAGTACTCGGACAGTACCCGGGCAGTACCCGGCCGATATAGAGTTATTATTTAGCTATTTTGAATTTATTTACTAACAGCCCGGCCTTGTTTCGGCCGGGTCATTCCCATGCCAATTGAAAGCTTTCAGCGCAACTTCCACAGGCATAAGAGCATCCGTGATAGCAAAGACTTTCTATTTAGCGTGTCGAAAATTTATGCTTAAAAAAGGGCCTGCTCCACAAGTTGATGACTTGATCTATACTATCATGGTCTGTAGAAACTACCATAAACAAGAAAAGCCTTAGATTTCTCTAAGGCTTTCAGTGCACTTGTAGGGATTCGAACCCCAAACCTTCTCATCCGTAGTGAGATGCTCTATCCAATTGAGCTACAAATGCATTTCCCAATTCTGTATCGCTTTGGGATTGCAAAAGTAGTATTTCTATTTGAAATTCAAAACTTTTTTCAAATAAATATTCAAATAAATAAAGCGTCTTACCCTTACTATCCCTCTACAACTTTCTTAATTGCATCGAAATCAGGAAGATCACCTGCCGATTCTAAAACTTCAGCATAAATAATTTTTCCTTCTTCGTCGATCACAAAAGCGGCTCTTTTGGATACACCTTTCAAATTATAGACGAATTCCTCATAAATTGACTGATAAGCTCTGGACGTTTCTTTGTTAAAATCTGATAATAAAGGGAACTGATAGAACTGTTCTTCTTTAAATTTAGCTAATGTAAAAGGTGAATCCACAGAAATACCCAATACTTCAGCATTCATTCCCTGGTAAAAACCAAAACTATCTCTCATTGTACAAAGCTGAGTAGTGCATGTACCAGTAAAAGCCATTGGGAAAAACTGTAATACTAATTTCTTTCCTTTGAAGTCAGCTAATGATGTCTCTTTTAAATCTGAGCTGAATAATTTAAAATCCGGAGCCTGATCGCCTATTTGTAATCCCATTTTAATATATGTTAATTGTATGTATAATTATCTATTTCGCTTCCTGTTCAGTCAGCCGTTCTCTTTCTTTCAATTGTTCGTCCAATAAAGCCAGTCCCTGCTCAAAACTGCGCGGCGCATAACCAAGTTCATGAATAGCCTTATCTAATATAAAACCCGTCCTCATTGGTCTGGGCGCTGACTGATTAAGAGAGGCAGCACTAATCTCTGTAATCAGTTCTTTATTTAAATTCCAAAAATCAGCAACCTTGAATACCAATTCTGAAATACCCATCATATCTTTTCCTGAGATATTAAACACACCATTCGCATTCTTCTCTATAACTAAAAGGCAGGCATCTGCCAGATCCTCTACCAGAGTCGGCATCCGCCACTGGTCATTTACTACGCTGATAGGAGTTCCTTTCTCCAGCGCCCCCTTAGCCCACAATACAATGTTACTTCTGCTCTCATCACTGATAATTCCATATACAATGATAGTACGCAGAATTGCCCATTTACAAGCAGCATTTTTCACCAGCTCTTCCGCCTCTGATTTTGTCTTTCCATAATAACTTAAAGGATTCGGAACATCCGACTCAAGATATGGGCCATTCAGTCCATCAAAAATAAAATCCGTAGACAAATGAACCAATTGTATCTTGTATTCCTCACAAATTGTGATTAATGTTTTTACCGCTTCCACATTCAATGCGTAAGCAAGTTCTTTTTCCGTCTCGCATTTATCAACATTTGTTAGTGCAGCCGTATGAATAATTGCATCAGGCCTGTAACGCTCCAGAACTTCTCTGACATTTGCAGGATTAAGGATATCCATTTCCGCATAAGTATACCCTTGCATAGTCTTAAAACGATTTTCACCTTTCGAGGTAGCGACCAGATTAAAGTGCTTACCTGACAATATTGTGGAGGTAATTTTCTGTCCGAGAAGCCCATTACTGCCTGTAACTAATACTGTTTTCATGCCTACTAAATTATTGATAAAAAAACTGTGGAAAAACTTTTTATTTATATACAAAAATTATATCGAAAATCCTTAGCTTTGCAAACCGAATTGAAGCCTTTAAAACGGCCTTTAACAATTTGATATTTATAATTTTACCAAAAACAATATATGCCTAACATTGGAAAAATAGCGCAGATTATAGGACCGGTAGTAGACGTGAGTTTTGCTGACGATGCTCATTTACCTCAAATCTTCTCTGCATTAGAGATTGAAAAAGAAAACGGACAGAAGATCGTTTTAGAAGTTCAACAACATCTTGGTGAAGACCGTGTCCGTGCAATTGCAATGGACTCGACTGATGGTTTAGTACGTGGAATGGCCGCAGTTGATACTGGCTCTCCTATCAAAATGCCTATTGGTGATCAAATCAAGGGTCGTTTATTCAATGTTGTAGGTGAAGCTATTGATGGAATTAACGCAGTTGATAAAACTGGCGGTAAATCTATTCACAACGCCCCTCCACGTTTCGATGAACTGTCAACAGAATCAGAAGTACTTTATACAGGTATCAAAGTAATCGATTTATTAGAGCCTTATGTTAAAGGTGGTAAAATCGGATTATTTGGTGGTGCAGGTGTAGGTAAAACTGTATTAATCATGGAATTGGTAAACAACATTGCGAAAGCATATGCTGGTTTATCAGTATTCGCAGGTGTTGGTGAGCGTACACGTGAAGGAAATGACCTTTTACGTGAGTTCATTGAGTCTGGTGTAATCAACTATGGTGATGAATTCCTTCATTCAATGGAAAAAGGTGGATGGGACTTAAGCAAAGTTGATACAGAGAAATTAAAAGAATCTAAAGCAACATTGGTTTTCGGTCAAATGAACGAGCCTCCTGGAGCACGTGCCCGTGTAGCTCTATCAGGATTAACTGTAGCTGAATATTTCCGTGATGGTGATGGAGAAGGCGCTGGAAAAGATATCCTTTTCTTCGTTGATAACATCTTCCGTTTCACTCAGGCAGGTTCTGAAGTATCGGCACTTTTAGGCCGTATGCCTTCTGCGGTAGGTTACCAACCAACTCTGGCAACAGAGATGGGATTAATGCAAGAACGTATTACTTCAACTAAACGTGGATCAATTACTTCCGTACAAGCAGTTTATGTACCTGCGGATGATTTAACTGACCCGGCTCCGGCTACAACGTTTGCCCACTTAGATGCAACAACAGTATTATCACGTAAAATTTCTGAGCTAGGTATTTACCCTGCTGTAGATCCACTGGATTCTACATCACGTATCCTTTCTCCAGCTATTTTAGGAGATGAGCACTATAACACTGCACAACGTGTGAAAGAAATTTTACAACGTTACAAAGAGTTACAGGATATCATCGCGATTTTAGGTATGGATGAATTATCTGAAGAAGATAAATTAATCGTTCACCGTGCACGTCGTGTTCAACGTTTCTTGTCACAACCTTTCCACGTAGCTGAGCAATTTACAGGCTTAAAAGGTGTATTGGTTGACATTAAAGAAACCATCAAAGCATTTAACATGATTATGGATGGTGAAGTTGATGAATACCCTGAAGCTGCATTTAACTTAGTAGGTGGCATCGATGATGCAATTGAAAAAGGAAAGAAACTATTAGCTGAAGCAAACGCTTAATTAAAGCGTATACACTCAACATATGACATTAGAAATATTAACACCAGATAAAAAAGTCTTCGAAGGCGAAGTTACAGCAGTTACTGTACCAGGAACGATGGGATCTTTTCAAATTTTGAGAGACCATGCTCCTATTATTTCAACTTTAGAAGATGGACCAGTAATTATTAAAAGCAAAACTGATGAACAAATCTTTATTATTAAAGGTGGCGTTGTAGAGGTTTTAAAGAACAAGATTATTGTTTTAGCTGAGGGTGTAGCTTAATATTTAATCATAAATTATCAAAAGAGAGTGCTCCAAAAGGGCACTCTCTTTTTTTATGCCCTATTCATACTTTAACGCATCCACAGGGTTTGCTTTCGCCACCTTAAAAGTCTGCAGGCTCACAGACAGTATTGCAATCAATACAGATAATATCAATGCCGTTAAAAAAGGCCAGTAACTAATTTCTATCTTATAATCATACTTTTGCAGCCATTTGACTGCTAAAATATAAGCCACAGGAATCGAAATCAAATTGGAGATAATCACCAGTTTAATAAAATCCTTATTCAAAAGAATCAGTATATTTTTCATATCTGCTCCCAGCACTTTACGGATACTGATTTCTTTACTTCGCTGCTCCGCCATATATAACGCTAAGCCAAGTAAGCCAAGGCAGGAGATGAAAATAGCGAAACCACCAAACACATTGGACAGCATGCTTAAAACCTTTTCATCATGGAGCTTTTCTGCCATTTGCTGATTAACAAAAGTCATTTCAAAAGGATAATCGGGGTTAAGTTTCTGACTCAATGCCTTTATCTTTTCTATAGCTTGGGTTATATTGACCGCAGGATTAAGACGCAGTACAAGCATATCAGCATTATCTTTTTCCGTATAAAAATATAATACAGATTCCACCTTTGTCCCTAAAGAGGAATAGATGTAATCCTTCATCACACCAATAACTGTAAAAGTCTGCCCCCAGTCCCCATTCCTGATTTGAGCACCGATTGGATTTTTAAGATTCATAGTTTTCACCGCAGTCTCATTCAGTACAACAGCTAAAGAATCACTAGCAAAAGCACGGTTAAAATCACGCCCCAAAAGTATTTTAGAACCAATAGTTTGCGTAAAATCATAACCAGAAAAATGGAGCTGCATTTTTATCTGTTCGTTTTTCTGTTGGCCAGGCCATCCTATTTTCTCTGTACTCACAGAATTGTTTGTCACTCCGTTGGCTGTTTCTGTCGCCGCGACTATTGCACCAGATTTAATCAATTCACCTTTAAAAAGATCCAACTTATGGTGATCTCTTAAAGTTCCTGATCTCCATAACTGAACCAGGTTATCTTTATTAAAACCCAGAGGCTTGGTGTTCATATACTGCATCTGATTATGTACGACTATTGCGCACACAATCATACATATAGAAAACCCAAACTGAAGAACCACCAATACTTTACGCATAGGTAAAGAAGTTTTGCCCGCTCCACTGAACCCTTTCAATACTTTAACAGGAATAAATGAAGACAAATAAAATGAAGGATAGCTTCCTGCAAGCAAACCTGTATTGATAATCAGCAGAATCAGTGCCACCCAGATACCATAAGAATGATAATCGACAGCGATATGGATACCTAGAAGATCATTAAACCAGGGTAATGAAATTTCCAGCAGAATAAATGCGAGCACCATTGCAAAAAAAGATAACAATAGAGATTCTATTAAGAACTGCCATGCTATCGCGTTTCTGGATGATCCCAGCGTTTTACGAACCCCCACCTCTCTGGCTCTTTTTTCAGAACGCGCAGTAGAAAGATTCATATAATTTATACAGCCAATAAACAATACGCAGCCGGCCAGCGCCAAATATAACCTCACCTGATCAATACCACCGCCAACCAACTTACCATTTTCAAAAGAGTTATATAAATGATTTTTCTCAAACGGGAAAAGAAAAAACTCAATGTATTTATCTCCATTTTGTTTCTGCATAAATATTTTTCTCATTTGTGCATCCGCAGCCGCAAATGAACTTTTGTCTTTCAGTTGGATAAGCGTATTTAAAGCACCGTCACTCCAATCCATACGTGTAAAGTAGGGCCGTTCCTTTTCCAATAAAGACCAGGACATCAACATATCAAACTGATGACTTTGATTCGCTGATAATTTCTTAATGACCGCAGTAACGATTAGCGGAACACGGTTATCAAATTTTATGGTTTTACCTACAGGCTCTTCATCTCCGAAAAACACCCTGGCCGTTTCTTCTGTAATCAATATGGAAGAAGGTGCCGTTAAAGCAGTTGCAGGATTTCCTTTGATAAACTCATAGTCGAATAGTTGAAGGAAAGAAGGATCAGTATAGATAATTTTTTTATTGAAGCTATTCTCCTTATACCTGAAAAGCCCGCCGCTCTCAGCTAAACGACATGTATATTCAATTCCTGGTATGGTTTGCATAGCAGTAGCCGCAAGCTGACTGGGCGTACAATAGGCACGATTGGTTGTCACCTTATCACTCATCCTGTCATTTTCATACACAGAATATATGCGGTCAATATTCTGAAACTGCTTATCGAAGCTCCATTCGTAGTTCACATATAATAATAACAGCAAACAACTGGCGAGCCCGATGGCCAGCCCGCCAATATTGATCAGCGAAAAGACTTTATTCTTCCAAAGATTCCGCCAGGCGATTTTAAGTGTAAGTTTATACATGTTGGCTTGCTATGGTAAGATACCAGTTAAAACCAGAAGACACTAACTTTATGCCAGCCTCAAAACACGGATAAAACAAACTGTAAGCGGCAAACCATGGTTACGAAATGAAATTTCTGTACGTAAATGAACAACCATTGTTCATTTACGTACAGAAATCATTAACACTTAAATTTACACTTTTTTTCATTGATTAGTCAGGCATTAACTAAGACCAGCATCAAACCAAGAAAAAGTATTTATATTTCCGGTTCCCATATGAGATTATTTATCAAGTAAATTTTATTGGTATCATATAATGATCTAGCATTTATTTAATGTATCATTTTTTTGATTTCATTAAATAGGATCATTACTCCAACTAATGCTATCAATGCGGCTCCAAGAAAAGCTTTAAGCGTTGCTGCAAAAAGCATGTCATCAGGCTTATATTTATAAAACTTACTTCTTGTCATAAAAAAAATTCCCAATATCAAGAAAAGAGATCCTATTAAAAAAAAATTAATGTTCATAATCCTGTGTTTATTTGTCTTTCAATACTTCCTCAGATAATTTTTCCGCCACTTATAATCTTCTAACATACCTTCTCCCAGATTCTTTTAAAGGTTGAACAGGCCCATATAGCAAAAGCATAATTAAAATGTATATACTCACATATGATATTAGAAATATTAACACCAGAAAAAAAGTCTTCAAAAGCGAATTGACAGTAGTTACTACACCAGATACTATGCGACCTTTTCAGATTTTGTGAGACTATGCTCCTATTATTTCAACTTTAGAAGATGGACCAGTAATTATTAAAAGTAAAACTGATGAACAAATCTTACTATGATCATTCACTCTCTAAAAAAAACAAAATTATTTGTTCACCAAAAAATTCTTAGGCAGCTTTTCTATATTAATTTGCTCATCAAATGTTCCAGAGCTTGGTATTCCAAAGATATATTGTTTTAAAGACCATTCTTTTCCTGCTTGAATTAGCTTGATTCGAAGATAATTTTCTACATCACCACCAATTTCATCTTTAATATCTTTGTAATCATCATCAAAAATATTAAAATAAAAAAAAGGTTTTCCATCTTTATAGATGAGCCATTCTCCATATACCATATCACTTAACCTATAAAGATATTTTATTCCTTTTAGCGTATAAACACGTGTTACCCTCAGCCTTATATTGACCAGGTTATTATCAGCGAACGATTGTACCATTTGTCAAATTTCCAAAATTTTTAAATTGAACTGCATTTATTCCATTCCCACGTAATGAATTGTACATTACACCATCATAACCAAGTGTTTTAGCTGCACCTGATATTAAGCCAGGAGTATATTGAACACCAAAACTCATAACTGGGCTTGTAGCATTAAGATATGATCCACCCTCTAAACTAAAGTTTATTGTATTTGCAACAGTTGACCCATGATACGATAATTCTGCAGCCGATGTAGAAATATCATTAGACATATAGAAGCCTTTTCCAAATCTAGAAGCAGAATTAAAATAAGCTGGATTTATTCCTTCATTTAAAATACTGTATGTGGCATTTACATTAGTTGTTGAATGATATAAATTAGAAATATTTGATAAATTTTTTCCAATGGCAGCATTTAAACCTTTACTAGCACCTTCTGTTAAAAGCCCTATTGTTAAATTCCCCAATCCAGTTCCAGTCATAAGGCCTAAAGGTCTTCCATCTCCACCAAACGCAGAACCGACACTACTGCTTAAATTCATTAAAGTATTAGCCGAACTATAACTTCCAAATGTAGAAGCATCTAATATTGACGTTTTCCAAGCTTCCTTTGAAGTTAATATTGATGTTGCCGTATTTATTGGGTGTGCAACAGCATTACCAATATTACTAAAGTAATCAAAATAACCTTGCTTTACTGCCCCAAAGAAACCCCCACAACAATTTTGAGTTTGCATTCCATCTGGATCAATATTCATAATAGGATTATTATCTCCATAAACATATGGACTCCACCTTCTTGCTTTTTCTGCTAATGGGTCGATCACGCTCCATCGTCCTATCACAGGATCATAGAATCGTGCCCCATAATCATATTGCCCAAGCTCGTCCTGCAATTCCTTCCCATTATATAAATACTTATTGTTTAAAGATACAACTGCTCCTGATGATTTACGCAATCCAAAAGGGTAATAATCATCACTTTGTAAACGATCAATTAACTTGCTTTCAGGATGCTGCTGGAAACTATAACGGACATTACCCAAATTATCAGTCAAATTATACTGATAATTATATGTGCCTCCATTATTTTGAGCCAATCCTTCTTCAGTATGAATTATATCAATAGTAGTCCCATTATATTCTATACCCTGAATATAGTTCCTTATTGAAGTAATATTATTATTTACAGACATTTTGCTTAACTTATTACCCGCAGCATCATATTGATAACTCACACTTACTCCTGTTTTACTGGCTAAAATTGGCAGGTTAAGTGAATTATAACTTAAAGACATACCATTCATGCCATCCGAAGTTAAATTACCATTTGCATCATAAGCATAAATAACAGCAGGATGGATACCATCAGAAATACTTGTTAATTGATTTCCACTATAGTTATAGGTTCCAGTTTGATTATCACGTCTTAGAGTTGCTATATTACCCATCAGATCATAAGTCAAATTTTCTGACATAACAACTCCAGTGCTGATCCCCCTCAATAAACGATTTATTTTATCATAGGTATAACTAAAAGAATTAGTATTTGGAATTGCCCCTGCAGTCCATAGTTGATTGGATATATTACCATTATATTGAGGTAGATCACCGTCATTATAATTCAGCCGAATACTAAATTCATTAGAAAGACTACTCTTTAACCAACCTCTTTCATTATAATTAAAATCAGTTTTTTGGAGAAAATTACTACCCCCATCAGTGCTATGCAAACTTTTCTTTATCTTTTGCCCAAGTTCATTATAATCAAACTTGCTCATTACAATCTCATTTGCACCATTAATACTCTCCATTACTGCGAGTTTGTTTCCAGTATGATCATATTCATAGCGGCTGACAATTGTCGTAACACTGCTATTTGCAATAGTATGTTTACGTTCACTGGTAATTAATTCTCCAACAAAGTTGTAAATGTTATTAACTATATCTTCCCCTTTCAAATGATTTTTACTTTTGACTTGAGTAACGCGCCCTTCATTATCATAATACTTAGCAGTAAGCAACATATTTTGGGCAGAAAATTCTGCGCCATTTGTTTTTAGGATATTTGTTTTTACGCCGGTTAACAATGACTTAACACGCAAACCGTCAACCTGCCCCGATACAGGTTTCCCAAAAGTATTACCAGCAAAATCGTAATCGCCATAATAGTTTATATTATAATAACTTACAATATTATCAACAGGCAAACTTGAATTACTATATCCTGTCCACAATCCATTACTATTTGAATTATCTCTCTTTTCCCATAACGGAAGGTTGTTAACAGATTGATTGTCTACTGTATTTTGTAATTCTACCCGACCTTTTAAAACATTGTTAGCATATAATCCAGTAATGATAACCCTTCCAAAAGCATCATATTTAGTAAATAGCCATTGATTCTGTTTAGACAAATTAGCATCCTGCGTAAAAACTATCTGATCAAGTTTATTATAAACCATAAACTCCCAACCTTTTCCTGGTATCTTTTTTTCGATAAGTCTATTTCTTCCATCATAACGATACTGATAACAAAAATCATCTAACGTTCCCTGGCCCACGCTTCCCGCATCTGGATTACTTCCCGGAGGTAAAACAAAACTTAGATTTCCAAAATCATCATATACATAATATGTAGAAAGTACTTCTAAAGTATTATCAGGTTTTCTATTGAACAATCTTTTTAAAACAAGATGATCTAATTTGTCTTTATACTCCTCAACTGTACTAGCTTTACCATCTGTTGATATCCAGTTTTCGTCTTTAGTAATAGTCAAGCTTAGTACATTGCCACTATAAAGCTTATCTGATGACAAAGTCCTTTTATATTCTTCGCCAGCAGTTGTGACTATATTAGCGTTGTAAAGACGAACAGCATAACCATTCGCCAAAACTTCGTTGTTATCGTTAAATCCGTAACTTATTTTCTGTGTGTGTCCAGAACTTAAGCTCCACGCACTTCCAGCAGCTCCTTGTTCATTTATCCTATTTAAAGGAGAAGCCTCAAATATGACGTCCGCATACGGAACATTTATCCGTACTACCCCATTAGCCTGCTGCGTTCCGTCAACACCTTTCGGAAAAGGGTTATAAAAATCCTGTAAGCCACCCGCAGAAGATATGGGATCTGCACGATAGCTACCATTATCTCCAGATTTTGTATAGGGTAAATATTTAGTTGTTTCCCGCCCAAGTTCATCATATGCAAAGATTTGAATTACGTCTTTACCAGACGGACTGCCCTGCACTTTTACTGTTTGCAGTGGTCTGGTAAGTCCATCAAAATATTGAATTGTTTCATTGACATCACAAAGTGTCAATCCTGTCTGTTCAGGAGTCAATCCTGGATTTTTAAAAATCCTTGTACTAATAAAATTCTGTGTCTTAGTCGCAGTGCTGCTATAAGGTACACAGTTCTGAAAACTAGCTCTTGTAAAAATGCGAACAGAGCTGCCAGAAGGAACATGAAATCCACTGATCAGCCTTACACTTCCATTAGCTCTTATTTCTGCCTCCCCATTGTATTTACTCAGAGTTTTATTACTCTCTTGTGCCTGGCTTAACCCCGTGCCTAAAAAAAATAATGTTAAGAAGAATAAAACACTATTAAAATACTTTTTCATAAGTCTCATTTTATAAAAATAATTGTGTGATCTATTGTTGATTCAATGTGAAATTTAACGCTAACCCAATTATTCTCATTCTATAATACATGCTTGCGTATGCCCTGATTCCATCTGAGTAGCTGTTGTACTACCGTCTGAAAACACATAATGATAATAACAGACATAAGTATTATTGTTTTTTGGAATGGATGAAGTATAAACTCTATTGCCACTCTCACAAACTCCATTAATTATTTTTTTATCTTCCCCTTCACAAAGCGGAGGCACGATACAACGTCCAACTCTATTCGCTTCATTCTGTCCATTAGCGTCTATATCAGCTTGCACCAGAGCTTCCATAGCTTCCTTAGTGGATGCACTGAATTTTCCTGCCGGCACCACATATATCTCTTCACTTCCTGTACTACCAGCTTCACAATTATTACGTCTGAAAGTCACACTCCTTGTCCCATTAGAAAATATGGGGTTATCATTACTCACATAATTGTATTGTATATTTTTAACTAAGTTTTGATTTTGGTCTTTTATATTTTTCAGACGCTGAAAACTATCATACTCATAATAAGTCGTTTGTCCTTTTACATCAGTTTGACTTGTTAAACCAACCAAAGGCTTATAAGAATAAGTAGTCAGCTCAGCTTCTGGTAATCCTGATTTTAATCCCGCCAGGAAAGTATCTATTGTACTTTTATCAGGATTAAAAAGATTACTAAAAGTCTCTATACTAGCAGCCCCCAGAACACTCTGAACTTGTGAATAGGTCGCATTTTTTATCTCTGCAACGGGATATTGGCTGTCGTAACTCCATAGATAAGCCGTTTTGATACCACTTTCATAAGATACAGTCAATATATTACCCTTTTTATCATAAGAGCTATAGGTCAGCCTTTGCTCAGGGGCACCAGACAACCGCTGACTTCTTATTCCTTGTGGTAATATTAAATTTGTATTGCCAGAAAGATTATCAGTGTAGTCATTATAGATTTTATCTAACAGTAGTGAATTTTTATACTTCTCCACTCCTATTATATAGCCAATCATATTCCGTCGCTGCATCTCAGCATAAGGAATACTATTACCCGATAAGACCATATCTTTGGGATATGAAAATTTAGTTGAAAAAATTTCTCCTTTACTATCGGTTAGTTTCTCTTCAATTTTTTGATTGTTAACCTGGTCAAATGAATAGTTCGTAACTTTTGTGATGAATGCGCTATTATTATTGACATCAAAAATTTTTTCAGTTGTTTTATCCTTGGTTATCCACTGACTGGCGATATAATAATCATATGTACTAACAGTATTCTTGAAAAAACCCGCCGCAAAAACAAATCCTTTTGTATAACCTGATCTTTGAATGGTGTATTCATTGGTCACCTCCTTGATAACAGATTCTCCGGAAGTTTTTGTCAGATAATCAGTTTGTTTCTTCAGAAGACCATTCAGCCCATTATTTGTTGCCGGAACCAGTGGAAAATAATCAGTAGTCGCAGTAGAATAATTATGATACTCCAGAGTTGTTCTATTTTTATGAGTACCACCAAGATTTGTTATTGAAACCCGATCGTAACCGATAATATTACCCTGCGCATCACCACTAATTGGAATAGCAGAATTTGAGTAAGCAACAGTCATCTGAACTCTCATTCCGTAGGACGAACTATTCTGACATGGTCCTGGAGGAAAAATAGGACCGTTAATAATGGTTGTATATCCCCTGATATATAAGATATTTGACATAATTTTTCCGCTTGATCTCCCATTGTCTAAAGAATATTCAAAACTCTTATCATTATAGATAAGACCGGGTATATACGTATTCCCATTTGTGATTCTGCTAATCCGGACTCCAGATCCAAGCATCCCTTTATTATTTGGCGTAGTCCAGTCTAAACTTGTTCCTAAATTGGAGAAATCATTAATCTCATATGTAAACGAAGTTTTAACTTGTGTAGGAAAAATAATACTTTCCAATAATCCAGCTTGTACGTAGGTCGCATTAGGACTTCTGAACTGATATAATGTTTCATTATTTTTAGGCCCGTTATAATATCCCCAATGATCCATATCAAAAGAATTCTTATTGGGTAGTGTTATACTATTATAGTTAAATGTATAATCCTGAGAGACATTTGAAGAAACACCAGATTCTGAAACTTTATCTAACCTTAGCCTTTTAGACAAATAGTTTTCGGCTGAAGATGACGAGAAATAACTTTGAGAGAAATTAAACTCCTTTATCAGCTCAAAACCAGTCTGGTTTTTACTATATACTTTTAAACTTGAAATTCTAGGAGCTTTCCCGCCGTCAGCAAGTAAATCAACCCTATCTGAAATAGTACCGATATCAACTTTACCGCCAGGAAAAGATATACCCGTTAAAATTTGTGTTTTAACTACTGCCTTATAAGTTATTCTGGACATCGTAACAGAAGGTGGAAGCTGATAACAACCAGGAACAACACCTCCGTGTCCTTGCAGGTAACCATCACTAATTAAAGGTATTTGTGTAATTGATAAACCTTGTGTATAATTAAATGTAATCTCTTCTCCGTTTGTATATGTAATTTTATCTAGAAACCAAGAAGAAGCATATAAATTATTACTCACCGGATCAATGCTAACTCCTGCACCAACTGCTCCGTCAGTCTGCATTTCTGTTGTATTAAACTCATACTTATTTCCAAATTTATCTGTAATTAACCAGGATTTTTCATTAACCAATTCTATCTTCAGGTTACTGTCATCATAAGTAGATAAAACGCGGATTACATAGGATTTTCCAGGATCGGAAGAATGATCAATAATAAACTTACCGGTAAAACCACCAAAATTAAAATAAAACATGTCTGGCTGTTTATCATTACCATCCAAATCAGTACTGATATCTCTTCTAAAATACCCTTTACCGGATAAATCATCATATGCCGTTTTTGATCTGGTAATAACACCACCCGCATTCAGTGACCAGCCTAAACCAACCCAGGATGATTCATCACTAACTTTGAAACCTCCTGCATGGTAGGATAACCCAATTGGTAATGTATTCGTACCCACTTTTATTTCATAAAATGGTATTTTTATATCTGGTACTCCTGTATAAGTAGAAACGGAGATATCCCCATATTTACCTAACGATGCTGCGTTTGGGGACGGGCCAATAGGGGAATTATATTTTATTGCACCAGAAGTTTGTGCAATAGCCTGACCAACAAAGAAAAGCCCTATTAAGAGCAGACATAAATATTTTCTCATTATGTTTAATAAATATTAAGATTTGAATTTTTTATTGGAATGCTATAATACCTTATGTTATCAGGTCATTAAAACATATTTAAACGGCGGTTTCCCGAATATTGTTCCGCAATGCTTACGCATTGCATAGTAGATGGTTGATCAGGAAGAGTCTCCAGATCGTAAACCATAGCATAACTTCGATTGAGAGCGAATTCCTTCATTTATTAATTACCAAGTATATTTAATTACAAACCAAGATATGTTTTTATTCTTGATTAATTATTTTTTTTTTAATTAAACACCTATTCATAAACAAATTTCTTTTTCCAGAGATTTTCTGCCAACAAGAAACATCGTTTCAGATTTAATTTTTTCTCCTCAATTCTTATCCATTTTTTTTAAAATTTTTCAATCACCTACCCATTTTAAGCAGAATTTCTCCAAAATTATAATGCAAGCATAAAACCTATACCGAATACCGATATCATATTTGGTATAGTAGACACCAGTTTTAGAAAGGTTAATCCTATTTTAAGCCAAATATTATATTGAATTAAAATCTATTTTATACATTATATTTTTTTTCATTTATTTTCATTCTTCTATTGACAGTATGTAAAGCAAAAACTAAATTGTAATTATATAAAGCAAACATAAAATACAAGAAAATGCAAGGTTTATTCAAAGCGCAAATTAATGTCATTATTAACCTGATTATTCTGCTGATTCTTCAGGAGAGTAAGGCGCTGTAAATGAATATTTAACCTAAAAAAATATCCGAAAGCGCCTCCCAACAGAGGCGCTTTTTTAGTAAGAGTAAAACCAAACGACCGAAACCAAGAAAAAATGCAATACTACGATTCAGCCACAGTACTTTACCTAAACGGGAAGTTCATCAAAGCCCCGGAAGCCAAGACAAGCTTGTATAGTCAATCTTTACATTATGGCTATGCAGTATTTGAAGGGATCCGTGCGTACAATACACACAATGGAACCAGAATATTTAAAGCTAAAGAGCATTATGAACGTTTGAAGCGTTCTGCGGAACTGATGCATATTCCATTTCCGTTTGACATTAACGACCTGATTAAACAGACTTACAAACTACTGGAAAAGAATAAATTAAAAGACGCTTATATCCGTCCTTTAGTGTATTGCGCACCTAACATGACCTTATCACCGGCAACAGAAGTTTCTATCATGATCTGTGCCTGGGAATGGGGAGCATACCTTGGAACACAATTGCAAAAGGTTTGTATTTCCAGCTACCAAAGACCAAATCCTAAATCTACACACGTAGAAGCTAAAGCCAGCGGACACTATATAAATTCAATATTGGCCACTACCGAAGCAAAAAGCAAAGGCTTTGATGAGGCTATTTTACTGGATATGAATAACAATATTGCTGAGGCACCAGGAGCTAATATTTTCATCGAGAAAAACGGCAAACTATATACTCCGCCACTGGGAAATATCCTTGCAGGAATTACCAGGGCAACTGTGATCAGGCTATGTAAAACACTTGATATAGAATGTATTGAAAAACACTTATCAGTGGATGACCTGAAAAATGCAGACAGTGCTTTCTTCTGTGGAACAGCAGCAGAAGTTATCGGTATTGCCTCTGTAGATGAAGCAGTTTTCCCTGCAATATGGACAGAAACCTTAGGTGCAACCATACAGCGCACTTATAAAGCATTAGTATTAGAGAAACAAAACTACGAAGTAATCATATAAACCTATAAAAAGATAAGATGTCACAAGAATCACCAGAATTGAACCGCTACAGCAAAGTTTTCACACAAGATCCTACCCAACCAGGCGCACAAGCAATGTTGTATGGTATTGGTTTGACCACAGAAGATATGCAAAAAGCACAGGTGGGTATTGCCAGCATGGGATATGATGGGAACACCTGTAATATGCACTTAAACGATTTGGCTAAAATCGTTAAAGACGGCGTGTGGAAAAATGATATGGTCGGTTTAACCTTCGGTACAATTGGTGTCAGTGATGGCATGTCAAACGGTACAGATGGCATGCGTTATTCACTGGTTTCCAGAGATGTAATCGCAGACTCCATTGAAACAATTTGTGGCGGACAATACTACGACGGCCTGATTACTATTCCGGGCTGCGATAAAAATATGCCAGGTTCGATCATGGCAATGGGACGCTTGAACAGACCTTCGATTATGGTTTATGGAGGTAGTATCCACTCAGGAAAATACAAAGGAAAATCATTAAATATAGTCTCTGCTTTCGAAGCATTGGGAGAAAAATTAGCAGGTAATTTATCAGAAGAAGATTATCAGGGTATCATCCGTCATACCTGTCCAGGTGCGGGAGCTTGTGGCGGTATGTATACCGCAAATACTATGGCCTCAGCAATTGAAGCCTTAGGAATGAGTTTGCCATACAGTTCATCTTATCCGGCACTAAGTGATGAGAAGAAAGACGAATGTTTCCGCGCAGGAAAAGCAATCAGGGTCCTGTTAGAGCGCAACATTCTTCCTTCAGATATAATGACTGACAAAGCATTTCACAATGCAATTGTAACGGTAATGGTGTTAGGCGGATCGACAAATGCTGTATTGCATTTAATCGCTATGGCAAAATCTGTAGGCTTAAGCTTAAAATTAGAAGACTTCCAGCATATCAGTGACAACACACCTGTTTTAGCCGACCTAAAACCAAGTGGTCAGTATTTAATGGAAGATGTCCATGAAATAGGTGGCATACCAGCAGTATTAAAATACCTGTTAAAAGTTGGCCTGATCCACGGAGATTGCATCACTGTTACTGGTAAAACCATAGCAGAAAACGTAGCTGAAGCAGCAGATCTTGATTTCGATAAGCAGAAAATCATTTTCCCGGTAACCAGCCCGTTAAAAGCTACCGGTCACTTACAAATGCTTTATGGAAACCTGGCTGAGAAAGGTGCAGTAGCAAAAATAAGCGGTAAAGAAGGAGAAAAATTTGAAGGCCCTGCCCGCGTATTTGAAGGAGAGCAAAAACTGATCGCAGGAATTCAAAGTGGCAAAGTACAACGCGGTGACGTAGTTGTCATTACCAATGTTGGTCCAAAAGGAGCACCGGGAATGCCGGAAATGCTCAAACCAACTTCTGCAATTATTGGTGCAGGTTTAGGTAAATCAGTGGCATTAATTACAGACGGACGTTTTTCAGGAGGTACGCATGGTTTTGTAGTTGGTCATATTACACCAGAAGCCTGGGATGGGGGAAACATCGGATTGGTTAGAGATAACGATATTATCACTATAGATGCAGTCAACAATACCCTGCAATTAAACATATCTGACGAGGAACTTGCACAAAGAAGATCCGAGTGGAAACAGTTACCACCACCCGTCAAAAGCGGCGTCCTTTATAAATACCTGAAACAAGTAAGTAATGCGAGCGAAGGCTGTGTTACTGATGCTTACACTGATTAATTAACCTAAGCCCCAATTTAAACGCGAACAAAATGGACACTACACAAGAGGTAACGACCAAGCTGGCAGAACCCAAAAAGACCACGCAGGTAACAGGCTCGGTAGCCTTACTCGAAGGATTAATTGCTGAAGGAACCGAGACTATTTTCGGTTATCCCGGCGGAGCGATCATGCCTATCTATGACGCAATTTATGATTATAAAGAAAAGTTAAACCACATATTAGTAAGACATGAGCAAGGTGCTACACACGCCGCTCAGGGTTTTGCCCGTACTTCGGGTAAAGTCGGCGTTGTCTTCGCTACCAGCGGCCCCGGTGCAACCAACCTGGTTACCGGATTAGCTGATGCACAAATAGACAGTACACCTTTAGTTTGTATTACAGGGCAGGTATTTGCGCACCTTTTAGGAACTGATGCCTTTCAGGAAACTGATGTAATCAATATCACGACACCAGTTACTAAATGGAACTACCAGGTAACAGATGCCAGTGAAATTCCTGCTGCACTGGCCAAAGCATTTTACATTGCCAGAAGCGGAAGACCAGGGCCGGTATTAATTGATATCACCAAAAATGCACAGATGCAATTATTTGATTACGAAGGTTATGTTCCTTGTAATCATATCAGAAGCTATCGCCCGAAACCAATTATCAGAAATGAATATATTGAGCAGGCGGCCGCTTTAATCAATAGTGCAAAAAAGCCATTTATCCTTTTTGGACAAGGCGTATCACTAGGTAATGCAGAAGAAGAATTCAAAGCTTTTGTAGAAAAAAGTGGAATCCCTGCTGCCTGGACTATTTTAGGTGCAGGTGCAATTCCTACAGATCACCCATTGAATGTAGGCATGCTGGGCATGCACGGTAACTATGGCCCTAACGTACAAACCAATTCATGTGATGTACTGATTGCCATCGGAATGCGTTTTGATGACCGTGTAACAGGCCGTCTGGATAAATACGCAAAACAGGCAAAAGTTGTCCATTTAGATATTGACCCGGCAGAAATTGATAAAAACGTAAAAGCAGATGTACCTGTTTGGGGAGATTGTAAAGAGACGCTTCCTTTATTAACGAAGCTGATTACTGAAAAAACACATGCAGGCTGGTTAGCAGAATTCAAAGCTTATGAGAAAATTGAAAAAGAAGAACTGATCCAGCCGGAATTAAACCCGCAGAGCGGAGAGTTAACTATGGGTGAAGTTATTCATCAATTGAACATACTGACCAAAGGCGAAGCAGTCATTGTAAGTGATGTAGGCCAGCACCAGATGGTAGCTTGCAGATACGGGAAACTGAATGCAACCCGCCTTACAGTAACCAGTGGTGGATTGGGAACTATGGGTTTTGGTTTACCAGCAGCTATAGGGGCTAAATTTGGTGCGCCAAACCGTACCGTTGTTGCGGTAATTGGCGACGGAGGATTCCAGATGACATTACAGGAATTAGGCACGATTATGCAATTCGGTGTAGATGTTAAAATTCTGATCCTGAATAACCAGTTCCTGGGTATGGTCCGCCAATGGCAGCAATTATTTAATGAGAAACGTTACTCATTCGTAGACATTACCAGTCCTGATTTCGTCAAACTTGCTGAATCGTATTATATCGCCGGCAAAAAAGTTACTGAACGTGCTGATCTGGTTGGTTCATTAGAACAAATGCTACAGCATCCGGGATCATTCCTTTTAGAAGTGATGGTAAGTAAAGAACATAATGTATTCCCTATGGTTCCTCAGGGCTGTAGTGTAAGTGAAATCAGACTTAAATAATTAACGATTATGAGCAATTCTCAGGATATAGAGTTAGCGAATGCTAAGCAAGAATTTACCATTACGGTATATACTGAAAATCAGATCGGTATACTTAACCGTATTGCGATTATATTTTCAAGACGGAAGATCAATATTGAAAGTTTGAATGTTTCCCCTTCTGAAATTGAACACATCCACCGTTTCAATATTTTAATTACTGAAACTGAAGAAGTAGTTCGTAAACTGGCCAGACAGATTGAAAAACAGGTAGAAGTTCTCAAAGTATACTTTAATACAAATGAGGATATCATCTGGCAGGAATTAGCCCTGTACAAAGTACCTACTGATACCATTGTAGAGAAAGTAGTGGTTGAACGCTTACTTCGTGAAAATGGCGCCAGAGCTGTTGTGATCCGTAAAGATTACACGGTATTTGAAACTACAGGTCACCGTACCGAAACAGATAAACTGATCGAAGTATTACAACCTTACGGACTGATTGAATTTGTCCGCAGTGCGCGTGTTGCAATTATCAAAGACAGCGAAGGATTTAACAGCAAACTGAGAGAATTTGAACGTCTTGATCCAGGTCAGGATGTCATAGAAAACGAATTCCTCGACAAAGAAAAGAACGTATTTACAATGTAATCCATTGTGGACCTGAAAAATTAACCAATAAACAATTAAAAGAACCTTAAAAATCAAAAAACAATAAACGATGTCAAATTATTTTAACACACTTCCTCTTAGAGAAAAATTAAACCAATTAGGTGTTTGCGATTTCATGGACAGTTCAGAATTCCTGGATGATGTAAACGCATTAAAAGGAAAAAAACTAGTTATTGTAGGCTGTGGCGCACAAGGACTAAACCAGGGTTTAAACTTAAGAGATAGTGGTTTAAATGTTTCTTATACTTTGCGTAAAGAAGCTATTGAAGGCAAAAGAGATTCCTGGAAAAATGCTACAGAGAACAATTTCACTGTAGGCACTTACGAAGAATTAATTCCTGAAGCTGATGTTGTCATCAACCTGACCCCTGATAAACAACATACTGCGGTAGTTACTGCAATTATGCCATTAATGAAAAAAGGCGCTACTTTATTATACTCACATGGTTTTAACATCGTAGAAGAAGGCATGCAGATCCGTAAAGATATTACGGTAATCATGGTAGCTCCTAAATGCCCTGGAAGTGAAGTAAGAGCAGAATATGTAAGAGGTTTCGGTGTACCAACCCTGATCGCTGTACACCCTGAAAATGATCCTGAAGGAAAAGGTCTGGTACAAGCCAAAGCATACTGCGTTGGAACAGGCGGGCACAGAGCTGGTGTATTAAAATCATCTTTCGTAGCCGAAGTGAAATCAGATTTAATGGGTGAGCAAACTATCCTTTGCGGATTATTGCAAACAGGGTCTATCCTTTCTTTCGACAAAATGGTTGAGAAGGGAATAGATGCAGGTTATGCTTCTAAACTTGTTCAGTACGGTGTTGAAGTGATTACTGAAGCCTTGAAACAAGGTGGAATCACTGCCATGATGGACAGATTAAGTAACGTAGCAAAAATCAAAGCTTTTGAAATCTCAGAAGAATTGAAAACAATTATGCGTCCGTTGTTCCAAAAGCATCAGGATGATATCATGAGTGGTGAATTTAGCCGTACCATGATGGAAGACTGGGCAGCAGGAGATAAAAACTTATTGGCATGGCGTGCAGCTACTGGCGAAACAGCTTTTGAAAAAACACCAGCCGGTGATGTTAAAATCGGAGAACAGGAATATTTTGACAACGCTTTACTAATGGTTGCCTTTATCAGAGCAGGTGTTGAATTAGCCTTTGAAACTATGGTAGAAGCAGGAATTAAGCCTGAGTCTGCTTACTATGAGTCTTTACACGAAACTCCACTGATTGCCAATACCATTGCACGTAAAAAATTATTTGAAATGAACAGAGTAATCTCTGATACCGCAGAATATGGTTGCTATTTATTTGACCATGCTTGTAAACCTTTGCTGGCAGATTTCATGAAAAATGTAGATACTGATCTGATTGGTAAAAACTTTAACGAAGGCAAAGACGGTTCAGTAGATAATAGAGCACTGATTGCAGTGAACGAAGTTATCCGCTCACATGAGGTTGAAACTATCGGTGCAGAACTGAGAAAAGCAATGACCGCAATGAAATCAATTAAAACAGCATAAGAATAATAGAAGACCTCTCAGGTCAGTAACCTGGGAGGTTTATAAAACAAGCATAAGATGTCAAAAACATTAGTAGAAAAAATATGGGATGCACACGTTGTAAAAAGCGAAACAGGATTTCCTGATATTCTATATATTGATACGCACTTAATCCATGAAGTAACCTCGCCGCAAGCTTTTGATGGCTTGCGCAAAAGAGGCTTACCCGTTTTCCGTCCGCAGCAAACTGTGGCTACTGCCGACCATAATGTACCCACTATCGATCAGTTGCTGCCGATTAAAGAAGAACTATCACGTTATCAGGTTGATATGCTGACCAAAAACTGTGCAGAATTCGGTATCGAACTGTATGGCCTGGGACATCCATTTCAAGGAATCGTTCACGTAATCGGCCCTGAACTGGGAATTACACTTCCAGGAAAAACTATGGTTTGTGGGGATAGCCATACTTCTACACACGGCGCTTTTGGTGCAATTGCATTCGGTATAGGTACTTCACAGGTAGAACAGGTTTTTGCGACACAATGTTTATTGCAGCAAAAACCGAAAACTATGAAAATAGAGGTTAACGGTACTTTAGGAAAAGGCGTGTCTGCTAAAGACATTATTTTATACATTATCTCTAAAATATCAGCCGCAGGCGGTACTGGTTATTTTATAGAATATGCAGGTTCGGCAATTGAGGCTTTAAGTATGGAAGCCCGGATGACGATCTGTAATATGAGTATAGAAATGGGTGCCAGAGGTGGATTAATTGCACCTGACCAAATTACTTTTGATTATATCAAAGGCAGAGAATTTGCCCCGGCTGGTGCAGAATGGGATAAATCCCTTGCCTACTGGAAAACTTTGTACAGTGATGCAGATGCTGAATTTGATAGCGTATTAACGTTCAAAGCTGAAGACATTGCCCCAATGATTACTTACGGAACAAATCCGGGTATGGGTATGGGCATTCAGGAAAATATTCCATCTACAAACTCACAACCTGATAAAGAACAATTGTCTTATCAAAAGGCATTGGATTATATGGGATTTGAGGATGACTCTTCTTTAATCGGAAAACCTGTTGACTATGTATTTATTGGAAGCTGTACCAATTCCCGTATCGAAGATCTGCGTGAAGTTGCAGAATTCGTAAAAGGGAAACAAAAAGCAGAAAACGTAACGGTATGGATTGTTCCAGGTTCAAAACAAGTAGAACAACAAGCCAAAAATGAAGGTCTTGACCGGATATTTGAGCAAGCAGGCTTTCAGCTTCGTGAACCAGGATGCAGTGCATGTTTAGGAATGAATGAAGATAAGATACCTGCTGGAAAATACTGTGTTTCTACTTCAAACAGGAATTTTGAAGGTCGCCAGGGTCCTGACGCAAGAACTTTACTGGTAAGTCCACTAACAGCAGCAGCAGCGGCAGTTACAGGAAAAATTACAGATGTAAGAGAAATGTTGACCAAGGCTTAGAAAAACACATGATGAAAAAATTCGAGAAACTAACATCGGCAATTGTGCCTTTAAATATAGAAAACATTGATACTGACCAGATCATTCCGGCCAGGTTCCTGAAAGCGACAACCCGTGAAGGTTTCGGTGAGAACCTGTTCCGCGACTGGCGTTACAATGGAGATCATACTTTAAAACCTGATTTTGTACTGAATGATCCTGCTTATAGCGGCCAGATTTTAGTCGCAGGCAAGAACTTTGGTTGTGGCAGTAGCCGTGAACACGCGGCATGGGCTATTCAGGATGCAGGTTTTGACGTAGTGATCAGCAGTTTTTTTGCTGATATCTTCAAAGGAAATGCTTTGAACAACGGCCTTTTACCTATCCAGGTCAGTGAAGATTTCTTATCTGCAATTTATACTGCGGTTGGTAAAAATCACAAAGCACAGCTGGATGTCGATCTGGAAAAACAGACCGTAACTATTGTAGATAGCGGAGAAAAAGCCGATTTCGAAATCAATGCCTATAAAAAATCATGTCTGATCAATGGCTACGATGACATCGATTTTATCTTAAACCAAAAACATCTGATCGCAGCATTCGAACAAGCAAAATAATGACGCAACCCATCGTACATATCACAAATCTGAGCTTGAAGTACCATCACAAACCGGTACTTCAGGAACTGAACTGGACAATAAACCGCCATGAAAACTGGTTGTTACGTGGGATTAGCGGCAGCGGAAAAACATCACTGGCTAAAGCGATTGCTGGTCTGGTCAAATTTCAGGGCGATATTGAAATTAATTTTGATATAAAAAGCAATTTAGCCCCTGTGGTTCATTATGTAGCGAACTGGTATCAGTTTAAAGACCTGGAAGGCCAGTCTAACTTCTATTATCAGCAGCGTTACAATAAACAGTCGACCGAAACTACTGCAACTGTACGCGCAGAACTGGAGAGCTATGGCAAAAAACATCAGCTTCAGTTCAGCGAAGTGGAGAAACTTTTAACCGCTTTAGGTTTTTCAGATTTGATAGGATCGACACTGATTCAGTTATCAAGCGGTGAACATAAAAAATTGCAATTGGTTAGTGCTTTATGGCTTAAACCTCAATTATTAATCATAGATCAGCCTTATAACGGATTAGATAAACTTTCCCGTCGCAATTTAAACGTGCTGTTTGAAGAGATAACCGCAGCAGGTACAACTTTGATCTTAATCAGTAATGATAAAGAATTACCTCCATGCGTTCATCGTTTTGCTGCATTAAGCGGAGGTCAGCTGATTGAAATCTCTGCCGGTGAACATACGCTGGAATTTGATGAAGAGGAAGAAAGCAAACCAATCCCTGATTTTTTAAAAGAAGCTCCGGTCTCCTCTGCTGACAGTGTGATCAAAATGATCGATGTCAATATCAGCTACGGCGAAAAGCAAGTCTTAAAAAACATCAACTGGGAAGTTAAAGCAGGAGAAAAATGGTTGCTGCAAGGCCCTAATGGATCTGGTAAATCAACGCTTTTAAGTTTAATCACAGGTGACCATCCTCAGGCTTATGCGAACAATCTTTACCTGTTCGGTCATAAAAGAGGCAGTGGTGAAAGTATCTGGGATATTAAAAAACGTATTGGCTTGATCTCACCAGAACTGCACTGGTATTTTGATCCTCTGGCAACTGTCAAACAAAGTATCATTTCGGGATTCTTTGATAGTTCAGGCTTATTCCGTGAACCTGATTATACAAAAAAGACACAGGCGGCAGAATTAATTGATTACTTCGGACTTACCGAATGCCAGGATATCCTTCTCAATCAGCTTCCTTTAGGGAAACAAAGACTGGCATTTTTAGCCCGTACCATTATAAAGAACCCCGAACTGCTCATCCTGGATGAACCATGTCAGGGCTTAGATCAGCAACAAACACAGTATTTTAACAAGCTCGTAGACGAATTATGTAAAAACGGAACCACATTAATTTATGTTGGCCACTTTGAAACACAGTTACCTGCTTGTATAGAGAAAAGAATTTTATTGGAAAACGGCGAAGTAAAATCCGTCGGAAGAATATTAGAACCCATATTAAAATGAAGAAAAACATATTAGTTATACCAGGAGATGGCATTGGACCAGAAGTAACCCAATGGGGGAAAGCCGTATTAGAACAAATTGCAATCAGCTTTGATCATGAGTTTACTTTTGATGAAGCGCTAATGGGACATGCAGCTATAGAAGCAACTGGTAATCCATTACCAGATGAAACTTTAGAAAAAGCCAAAAAAAGTGACGCGATACTCTTCGGAGCAGTAGGTCATGCAAAATATGACAATGATCCTTCTTTAAAAGTGCGTCCCGAACAAGGGCTGCTGAAAATCCGTAAAGAACTTGGCCTTTATGCAAACCTGCGCCCTATACTATTATTTGATGAATTATTAAATGCATCAAGTATTAAAGCACATATTCTTCGTGGTACAGATATCCTGTTTTTCAGAGAGCTTACAGGTGATGTTTACTTCGGTGAAAAAACAAGATCAGAAGATAAAAATACCGCATCAGACCTGATGATCTATCACAAATATGAAGTAGAACGAATTGCCCATAAAGCTTACGAAGCAGCTATGCAGCGTGGCAGAAAGCTATGTTCTGTAGACAAAGCAAACGTGCTTGAAAGTTCAAGATTATGGAGAGAAACCGTTCAGGAAATTGCTAAACAATACCCTGAAGTAGAAACACAACATTTATTTGTTGATAACGCAGCAATGCAATTGATTAAAGATCCTAAACAATTTGATGTGGTCTTAACAGCAAACCTGTTCGGTGATATTTTAACTGACGAAGCTTCACAAATTGCAGGCTCAATGGGTATGCTTGCCTCAGCTTCAATTGGAGATGGAACTGGCTTCTTTGAGCCTATCCACGGTTCTGCACATGATATCACAGGTAAAGATCTGGCTAACCCGCTAGCCTCTATCCTGTCAGTTGCCCTGATGCTGGAAATTAGTTTTGGCTTAAAAGAAGAAGCACAACTGATCATTTCAACTATTGACAGGGTATTAAAAGATGGCTACAGAACCAGTGACATCGCAGACGACTCTACCAGCCCATACAAAGTATTAGGTACTCAGGATATGGGTAAACTCGTCTTAAAATTCATTACACAACAAACTTACACTAACTAAACCATGACTATGCTACACGATCCTAATAGAGTTTACGTATTTGACACGACCCTTCGTGATGGAGAACAAGTTCCAGGCTGCCAGCTTTCTACACCAGAAAAAATAGAAATTGCAAAAGCACTGGAAGCGCTCGGCGTAGACGTGATTGAAGCTGGTTTTCCAATATCCAGTCCTGGTGATTTCCAAAGTGTAGTTGAATTATCCAAAGCAGTAAGAGAGCCAATCATTTGTGCACTGACCAGAGCAAACAGAAAGGATATCGATTCGGCCGTAGCTGCTTTACAATATGCTAAACGCCCAAGAATACATACCGGAATAGGCTCTTCCGATATGCACATCAAATATAAATTCAACAGCACACGCGAAGAAATTCTGCAACGCGCTGTAGAAGCTGTAAAATATGCCAAACAATTTGTAGAAGACATCGAGTTTTTTGCAGAGGATGCAGGCCGTGCAGATAATGCATTTTTGGCACAGATGATTGAGGCTGTAATTGCAGCAGGCGCAACCGTGGTAAATATTCCTGATACCAACGGCTATTGTCTTCCGGAACAATACGGATCAAAAATCCTTTACCTGAAACAAAATGTTCAGAATATAGACCAGGCCATTATCTCTGTGCATTGCCACAATGATTTAGGATTGGCAACAGCGAATACTTTGGCCGGCGTAATCAACGGTGCACGCCAGGTAGAGTGTACGATCAATGGTATCGGTGAACGTGCAGGTAATACTGCATTGGAAGAAGTAGCTATGGTTTTAAAAACACACCATGCCCTGAACCTGAAAACTAATATCAATACCAAACATTTCAGCGAGATCAGTGCTAAAGTGAGCCGTATGATGAGAATGCCGGTACAGCCGAACAAGGCAATTATCGGACAAAATGCTTTTGCACATAGCTCAGGTATCCACCAGGACGGTTTCCTTAAACACAGAGAAAATTACGAAATCATTAACCCTGAAGATGTAGGAATCGATGCAGCAGGCATTATTCTGACCGCAAGAAGTGGCCGTCATGCCTTAAAGCATCACCTGGAAAGATTAGGTTATGTGATTGAGAAGATCAATCTGGATCAGGTATATGAGAAATTCCTTTTACTGGCAGATCAGAAATTAGAAATCTCAGATGATGACTTATTATCATTAATGAGTGATGGTGAAGAACATACTTATAAAAACGGTTATAAACTGAATTCTTTACATGTAGTTTGCGGAGATTCAGCATTACCAGTAGCGACCGTAAAATTAGAACATGAAGGGACAGAGAAAGAGGCGAAAGCTGAAGGTAACGGCCCCGTGAATGCAACGATTAAAGCTATAGAAAGTATCATTGGTAAAGATATTCAGTTGAAAGAATTTACAATTCAGGCGATGCACGGTGGCAGCGATGACACGAGTAAAGTAAATATGAGAGTAATTTTCGAGGAACGTTCTTATTTAGGCTATGGCTTCAGTACTGACATCGTTAAGGCATCGGCCGATGCTTACCTGGATGCATTAAATAAATTCTTATAACATGGAGCTGGAAAAGGAAGTAGAACTGGATTTTGAGGCAGCCGCCGCACGTATTGCAGATACCGTTAAGCGTACCCAATTAGAGTATAATGAAGGACTATCATTAAAATACAATGCAAAAATCTATCTGAAAAGAGAAGATTTGCAAGTGGTGCGTTCTTATAAATTGCGTGGTGCATATAATATGATCAGCACACTGGATCAAACACAAACCAGCCGCGGGGTGGTTTGTGCAAGTGCCGGAAATCACGCACAGGGCGTTGCTTATTCTTGTAAAAAACTAGGTATCCAGGGTGTTATTTTCATGCCGGAAATTACTCCAAGACAGAAAATCAAACAGACTGAAATGTTTGGTGGAGAGAATATCAAAATTGTACTTGTCGGTGATACTTTTGATGACTGCATGAAGGAAGCATTAGCTTATACGGCTGAACATCAGATGGTCTTCGTTCCTCCTTTTGATAATATCAAAGTGATAGAAGGTCAGGGAACTGTAGGTATTGAAATTTATCAGGACCTCCCGGAAACTGAGGTTATTGTGATGCCTATTGGCGGCGGTGGTCTGGCTTCTGGTGTAGGCAGCTACTTCAAAAACATCAATCCACAGATTAAACTGATTGGTGTAGAACCTGAAGGTGCTCCATCCATGAATCAGGCTTTAAAGAACGGCAGCCCTGTTACACTGGATTATATTGATCGTTTTGTAGATGGTGCAGCTGTGAAGCGTGTGGGTAACCTCAACTTCAAATATTGCAGTGATTTACTGGATGAAATGTTATTAATTCCTGAAGGTAAGATCTGTACAACTATCTTAAAGTTATACAATGAAGATGCGATTGTCGTAGAACCAGCAGGAGCACTTGCTGTAGCTGCACTCGATCAATTGAAAGATACAATTACCGGCAAAACCGTAGTCTGTATCGTGAGTGGTGGTAACAACGATATTGAGAGAATGCAGGAAATTAAAGAGAAGTCTTTGCTTTTCGAGGGTCTGAAGCACTATTTTATTGTTCGCTTTCCACAAAGGCCAGGTGCATTGAAATCATTTGTGAACAACGTATTAGGGCCTCACGATGATATCACCCGTTTTGAATTTATCAAAAAGACTAACAGGGAAAATGGCCCTGCACTGGTTGGTATAGAACTACAGGAAAGCACTGACTATACCTCTTTAAAAGAGAGAATGGCAGAATTTAAGTTCGAAGTTATTGATTTAAATAATGATCAGACTTTGTTTGAATATCTGGTATAATCGCTTTTCCCTTCCAAAAAAAAGACCTTAGCTATTCGATAGTTAAGGTCTTTTTTAGTTCGATTGAACTCCCGTTATCTTCATTTAGAAATTCTCTTTCAAACGGCATCCCATTCCGGAAGCAAGTGCATATAAATAAGCAGCAACAGCTTTTAATTTACTTCCCTCCTTCTTAAAATTCCAGACATCATTCATAAACAGAGGAAAGTTCTTGCTATTCAGCTGGTCAAAAGCCACTGAAATAGTTGGTGATAAGGAATGTGCCGTATGCCAGATCCCAAAAGGGATATATAAAGTTTCGCCGGCACTTACTTTAAAACTAATTGGCGTAGCATGTTTAAACTCCGGATGTTTCTCCAGATCAGGGTTAAAAACGTTCACCTCCGAACGCCATTGATTCTTTTCTGTAGCATATAAGAACTTCTCCTGCCCACGTGGAAAAACTGTAAACATTTTCTCCCCATACAGTTGATTGATCCATGCACTCAAATGATAATAATCTTTATGCACGTAAGGAAATTTGCCACCCGGCCCGCCAACAAAAAGCTCAATAATCCCACCCCAGTTTCCACGTTTAAATGAAGATGACTCTAACCAGTTCGGTTTTGCATACCCCAAATTAAGCGGCAGCAGTAAATCCAGCATCTCGGGAATTTCCTTACTGATATTAAACGTAAGCGGATAAGGTGCAAGGTTTTCTTCAGAGCTATGTTCTGCCAGATCCATGACCTCTTTCATTTTATAAGGTTTTCCAGTTTCCATATTCAGGACATCACTTTCTTTTTCCGGATAATTCTCGCGAAACCAATCTGGCGTAAATAAACCATTTGCCTTCCAGACTTTCGTTGCATCCGTTAAAATTACAGGAATTCCGGGATTATGATGCTCGTCCATAAACTCCTGATAACTGAGGTTTGACTTTCGTTGGATTTCCATAAAATGCTAATTATTAAATGATAACAATTATAGTGTAATTATTACCAAGTCCACAAGAAATATTAAAGGCAGCCTGTAAACCTGCCTTTTTGTTATAAAAATATTTATCAATGATAATTATGTGTACTTATAGTTATCAGCAGAGTCTACAGTGAATAGTTCGGGTACAAATATTTAAACCCGGCCAGATCTCCAGCAGACAAAGCAGTTCTTTGTGAACCAAAAGTAGATCCGTCAAGTTTTGTAATCGTAGGCTCTCCATTACTGGAGAAAGCATTGGAAGGGTACATCATAATCGATCCAAAATCAAAGGCACCAGTTTGTCCACCAGTATATCCTCTATCCGCCCAGGTATCAAAGTTATGCTCATAACCCGCCTCAATATTGTCCTTATTGATAATCACATAATCATCACGGTCAGTTCTGCTTTGCTCATGCAGTAAGCCAAGTGCATGTCCTATTTCATGAATAGCGTTACCCGTTGAACAACCAGAAGACAGGTTCAATTTCTGAGCCCCTCCGATCATCCCTAAAGAAGAAGAACAACCAGTCCCAACCACAAACCTGATATAGTTTGCCTGGTTAGTACGGACTGTAAATGTTAACTTGGTTTTAGCTTTCCAGTGTGCAATTGCATCAGTAATTCTCGCCTGATTGGGAACATTAGTATCAATGGAATAATACACAATACCATTAGTCCATCTCCTATTCAGATAATCGACAAATGTACTTTCTGTAGACGCTCCTGAAGCATCAGCCTTTTGCTTCAGCAGAGAAACCTGGTCATTACTCAGCAGGATGTCCCCTCCCAGAATAAACTGATCATTTTTTTTGGTCAGGCTGATCTTTTTAGCTCCATTCCCAAAAGAGATTACTTGTCCTTTAATCTCGGGCAAAGCCTGTTCAACTGCACAATTACAATCGTTTTGTTTAGCATCTGCTAATGGAGCCTCCTGTCCGCTTTGTTTCTTGCAGGAAGTAGTGAAAGCTGCGAAGGCAAGCGCAACTAATAATGTTTTGTTTTTCATAGGTTTAGGTTTTAGGTAAAAAACTTGTTACATAGGTATCTACTAAACTTAGTAGTTTTTAATAGAACCTAATAACCTTTGCTATAGAATGGTATAAAAAAGATAGTCTATTGTAAACAAACAGTATACAATAGCCGCTGGACAATAGATAATAAATGTTGGTATAATTAAAAATCAATTAATAAACCCCAATTTCAAATCAATAATATTATATTTACATATAAAGACAGGAATAACACTATAATTTAATACCATTGAAAAGTTAAAAACTGTTAATTATTATGACCATCAAAAACTTGGCAATACATTTGCTAAGTAAACATGAAACACACAAATATGAAAAAATACCTACTATTACTCTTAAGCATTACGGCAATCGGATTGTCTTCATGTAAGAAGGAAGTTATTGCTCCTAATAACCAGACTACGAACAGAACTATTTTGGTCACTGTTCCAAAAGCGAACTGGAAGTTAACCAGTGATAATAAATCATGGTTTACCACTATTAAAGTTCCGGAAAACGACGCTTATTTTAATAAAAATGGTCATATCGTAGTAGCGATGTCAATCGATGATCCAAACGTTTATGAAGCTCTTCCTCAAACTTATAAAGGTATATCCTACACCATTGACTCTGGTATAGGCTTTGTGAATATATATTTCAGCGAACCTAATGGCGCTGCAATTGGAGCACCAACTTTCGACTCAAACGTAAAAGTAACCTTAATAGACTCTTATCTGATCCAGTAATCAGATAACTTAAAACTCTAAAAAACGACCAATGTTCGCCTGAACGTGGTCGTTTTTTTTATGCTCTCCCCTGTTCAGCTGAATAGCCCTGATGATCACACCATTTCTTTCCAGCAACAGTTCCTCATAAAAGCCTTTATAATAAACATCCTTTACCTCGTACCTTTTACTATTCCATCCACCTTTTAATTCTACCCATTCAGGATAAAACACTACTGACTGCTGCTTAGCCTGAAGCCCTAACTTAACCGCGTCCTCCGGCTTCAGCACAACCGCATTCCCTAACAACTGTGCAGTATAAATATGTTCAGGATGATTGTAAACATGAGCAGGCCTTCCCTTTTGGATCAGCATTCCATCCTTCATCAAAATTAACTCATCCGCCAAAAATAACCCATCGGCGGGATCGTGAGATACAATAATCACAGTCACTCCTGTTTCAGCAGCAATACGCTTAATATCCGCACGCAACTGATTCTTTAACAACGCGTCCACCTGACTAAAAGGCTCATCCAATAACAAAACACTCGTATCCGTAACCAAAGCCCTGGCAATCGCCACACGCTGCTGCTCACCCCCACTCAATTCAGTTATCTTTTTATTCCTCAGATGATCAATATGCAGATGCTCCATCATCCTCACTGTTTTTTCTTCCTTTCCCTTTACATCCGTATTAGAAAGCACAGAAGCAATATTATCATACACCTTCGCATAAATATTCAGCGAAAAATCCTGCGTCACAATCTTCATTTCCTTATGCCCCGGAATAAGCTGTTCATGCGGCCCCAGCACACGCTTACCATTCAGCAAAACCTCTCCCTCATCAACCTTCAGCAAACCAAAAATAGATTTCAATAAAGTAGACTTCCCACTTCCACTCTCTCCAATTACTGCGATGATGTCTCCCCGTTTAATGTCGAAAGTGATATTTCTGATTCCTGAAGCCTGTTCAGTTTGATATTGCTTAGTTAGTTGTCTAACGCTGATGATAATTTCGTCCACACAGTAAAGATACGCTTCAGAGAGAAATTACCTAATATAAGCGCCGAATTGAACCCCATATGACATAAAAAAGCCTCAGGATAATAACATCCTGAGGCTCTTTACGCTAACAAATACCGGCTAATGAATGCCGAAAGTAATCCCGAAAGCTAAATTCTTAAGTCCCTTCTGTGCCTCAGTATCAAACATATCATTGAAATAATACTTAGTAAACAAGCCAATCCCTGCATATCCAACTCTCAATGTACCCCCTAAACGCACCTTTTGAAAATCATAATCATTCCTGAACTTCTGCTTACCACGTTCCTCACTAATCTGCTTAACCTTTCCATTCAGCAAAAAGCTCACCTCAGGCCCAACAACAAAATAAAATCTTTTTCCCCTTTGATTCTCATTCGTTCTGAACTCAAAATTCAATGGAATATGCACATAACTACTAGAGAACCTATTCTTACTAAAATCAATCGGTTCCTCCACATAAGTAAGATCTGGTGTATTTTTCTGAATCGTGATATTCTTCTCCAACCTTATTAAAGTCCAATCAAACCCTGCCGCTGTATAAATCCTGAAATTAGGATTAAAGCGATACCCAAAGTATGCCAAATCAAAAGATACCGTGCTCGTTTTGATTCCCCTATAATCCAGAAAATCATTTTTAGGGGAAAGCTTAAAACTTCCATTGTCAATCAATCTTGAAAAACCAATATCCAACCTCGTAAAAGTAAGTCCATAACCAAAACGACCCTTAGGAGCAGAAACATTCTTCACACTATCCTCATTACGTCCAAAAGATACATTCCAATTGTATTTCCGGCTCTTTACCGAATTTTTAGCAGTCTGCACCACTGTTGTATCCACATGATCACCCGATTGTGCAGCAGCCGTTAAACAAGCCGCTCCCACCAATCCCGTCAGCATTAAAGTCTTTAGTAAATTATTCTTCATATTATCAGTTCAATATCTTATTCAATAGCCCGTCTCTATATTACTAACCAGTTTCTATCCATTATTGTTCTTTACAAAGATCATTCTCCTATGATCCCCACATCAAACTATATCATTATCGTTTCCAGCGGCTAAATTTAAGCATTCCTTAATTTAATACAATCATAGAAAAATAATCAAATCATATCTAATATGATCAACAAACCTATCATAAGTTTCACACCAGCAGAAATAAATATTTAACCAATGCATCTTCTACATCCGGTTTCGCCACCTAGTTTCTCCATCCAACCAACAAACCAAACAAGCAATTCTTGCAGTAAACATCCTGCATGTAAAAAACACCTTCAGAGAAATAAAAAAAACACCATGCAGTATTTCGAGCCTTATTCATCCCTTCAGATGAATTCCAGCCGAAATACTGCATGGTGTTTTATTATTTCCCTCTTACAGTAACTTTACTCTCCCCGTTTCTGACGATAATTCTTGTACAACTTAACAGCCGTCATAATTCCACCAGAAAACACGATCAATCCGATCAACCCATAAACCCAGTCAACCGCACTCTTCAACACTACTGTAAACACAATTGCTACCAATAAAACCGTAGCCACTTCATTCCATAACCTCAGCTTAAAAGAACTTAGTTTAAAAACCCCACTCTTCATCTGTTTCATTAACCGCTGGCAAATAAAATGGTAAACCAGCAATAACAAAACAAAACCAAGCTTTACATGTAACCACGGCGTATGTAACAAACCCGGTCTGATGCAAATCATTCCGATCCCTGCAAGCACGGCAAAAGTCATTGCCGGGTTCGTAATAATGTGCCACAACTTGTGCTCTATCTTAATAAACTCCTTCTGAAGAATCTCTTTCTCAACCTCAGGACGATCATTCGCTTCCGTATGATAAATAAACAAACGAACACTATAAAATAACCCTGCCATCCAGCTCACCACAAAGATGATATGGACAGAAAGTACATATGGATAATACTGATCCATTAATAGCGGAATTCTTTAATGAAATCAATCGCATACTTCACATTATCAAAAGGGATATCAGGCATGATACCATGACCCAAATTGAATATAAACCCTTTCTCACCGCGCATACGCTCAAACAACTGTAAAATATGTTTCTTAATCACCGGCTTCTCAGCATATAAAATATGCGGATCAAGATTTCCCTGAACAGCAATACCAGCAGGCAAAGCCTGTTTAATATTTAATAAATCAGCATTCCAATCCACAGAAATCACATCTGGTTTTGCAGTAGCCATAATCGGCGCAAACACAGAACTGCCCTTACAGAAAGAAATTACAGGAATATCTTTTCTATTTAAATTAGCGATGATCTCCTGAATATAACGGTGAGAAAACTCCTGATAATCATTCCATGACAAAGCCATAGCCCAGCTATCAAAAATCTGTACCGCATTCACACCAGCAGCAATCTGTAAATTCAGATAATCAGCAGTTACTTTCGCAATTTTCGCTAACAACTTATGCGCAACCTCAGGGTGATTATGCATCAACAACTTCGTCAACTTGAAATCCTTTGAAGAAGCGCCCTCTACCAGGTAACTCATTACCGTAAACGGAGCACCAGCAAAACCGATCAAAGGAATACTTCCATTCAAACGCTGCTGAATCACTTTAATCGCATCAGCCACATACTCCAGCTGATCTAAACAATCAACATTCAGATTTTCTACATCTTTCAACGTACGTACAGGATTCGCAAAACGCGGCCCTATACCCTGCGTAAAGCTAAGGTCACCGCCCATTGCCTCACCAGTAACCAATATATCACAAAACAAAATAGCCGCATCAATACCCAATAAATCTACCGGTAACATCGTTACATCAGCAGCAATTTCAGGCGTTTTGCACATTTCTAAGAATGAATACTTGTTTTTAATCTCCCAATATTCCGGCATGAAACGACCAGCCTGACGCATCATCCATACCGGTGGACGTTCAGTTTGTTTGGACCATGCTGCATCTAAAAATAAAGTGTTCATCTAATCTTAATTTGTTGGTAAGCTATTTGCTTCTTTTTCTATTTTATTAATTATCTCTTTCGTTCTCTCCGTATTCGCAAGATCCTTTGCTTTATCAGCATAGGCCAATGCTCTTACCTTATCCTTTTTGCGCAAAGCAAGATTAGCCAGATGTATCAATACAAAAGACTTATCACTTCTTGTGCCCAGAGGAAACCTGCTCGCCACCTGAAAATGGTATTCAGCAGCCTGGTAGTCCTCCTTCTTCAACGCGATATTCGCAATCATAAATTCGTAGTAACCACGTCTGTTTTTGGCCAGACGATCCGGATTTGGCACTTCTGCCAATAATTTCTCAGCCTTATCGTAATCACCATTCTTAAAATACTTCGACGCAATTAAGATGGAGCTGCTTTTAAAATGGCTCCAGACTACAAATCCGGCCATTAATCCTGAGATTACTGCCAGCTGGAACTGGTCATAAAAAAGGCACACCCCAGCGGCAATAACAAAAATTGCCATCAGAGCATACCTGCCTTTTGCGTTATACATTAGTTATGGATATCCGTAAATTTATAGCCTACACCACGAATTGAGTGGAAATAAACCGGGTTTTTCTGATCTGGTTCAAAATACTTACGGAAAGTAAGGATGAAGTTATCAATCGTACGCGTCGAAGGATAAACATCATAATTCCAAACAGTCTCTAAAATCTGCTCTCTTGAAACTGCTTCATTTTTACGCTCAATCAATAACTTAAGCAGCATTGTCTCCTTTTTAGTTAAAGGCACAATCACGCCATCATCCTGTTTCAGCTCGAATGAATTGAAATAGATAGTTTTTTCGCCGATTTTATAAGAATTCAATTCCTTTAAATCGTCAGACTTCATGCTGCGTTTAACCAGGATACCAACTCTTAAGATCAGCTCCTCTAAATTGAAAGGCTTTACTAAATAATCATCAGCACCTTTCTTAAGGCCCATTACACGGTCTTCACTCGTGTTTTTAGCCGTTAAAAATAAAATAGGAACCTCTGTGTTTTCCAAACGTATAGTTTCACAAACCTGGAAACCATCCATTTCAGGAAGCATCACATCCAGGATGATCAGGTTAAAACGTTCCTCTTTGAAAATCTTCAAAGCCGTTTTACCATCCTTCACTGCATGGACTTTGTAACCTTCTAATTCAAGGTTTAATTTTATAGCATCTAATAAATGGTCTTCATCTTCGACCAATAAAATTCTTAATTTCTGTTGCATAATGATCAACTAAATGTGATTTCAAAAATCGTACCCTGCGGCACATTGTCTCTGACGCTGATATCAGCGTCATGTTTTTGCAAAACTTCTTTGACTATAAACAATCCCAGTCCAGTTCCTTTCGCTTTCCTTGTGTTCTCTTCACCAACGCGGTAAAACTTATCAAATATGAGCATTTTTTCCGCATCCGGAATACCAGGCCCTCTATCAGAAACACTCAGGAAAGGATGTCCATCACGCATTCCCAGTTCAACACCCACTTCAGCACATGGGCCAGAATATTTCACCGCATTCTCTACCAGGTTGGTTACTACAGAAGAAAGGGTAAACGGATCTCCCAGTACAATCACATTCGGCTGGATCACAGGACTAATCACCTGTTCACATCCGCAAGAATGAATTTGTAACCTGTCAGTTATTTTGGTAACCAGTTCTGAAAAATCAAACTCTTCCTTAGGGAAGGAATACGAGCGGTTTTCAATTTTTGTAGCCAATAGCATATTTTCCACCAGATCATCCAGGCGCTCAATATCCTTTAATGAATTGTTCAGTAAAGAAGTTTGACGCGCTTTATCCAGATCGCGTTTCACAATCGTCTGAAGTGATAACTTAATAGCTGCCAGAGGCGATTTCAATTCATGCGTAACAGAAAGCAGGAAATTCTGCTGCTGCTCTCTTAACAAGTCTTCCTTTTTGATCGACTGGTGCAGGAAATATGCCCCTACACACAAAAGAAACAAAAACACAGACCCCTCTCCCATGACCATGGCCATTCTGGAAGGCTGGAGCTTCACCACAAGCGTTCCCCAGGAGATCAGCTGTACCAAAGAGTACAGCAACATGAAATAAAATATGATTATTGATTTCTTCAAAATGTCTAAATCTCTTAGAACTGTTCAAAATCAAACAGTTCTTAAATATACGCTAATTTACTTATTTCCTAAAAACAATGTCCAGCGCTTCAAGAATCGCTCTTTTAGCCTTTTCCAGCTCTATTTTTGTATGCGCAGCAGAAACAAATCCTACTTCATAACCCGAAGGGCCTAAATAAATACCTCTGTTTAACAGCTCACGGTGCATGATTTTGAATTTCTCCATACTTGCCGGATCAATATCCTCCGCACACTGTATCTTATCCTTGTCCGTAAAAGCGAACCAGAAAATAGAACCTACATGAAATACTTTGAATTTATAACTTCTTGCCGTCGCAAAACGCTGAATACCTTCCGCAAACTCTGTAGCCTTTGCATTCAGTTCTTTATAGAAACCTGATTTCAACAACTCAGTCAGCTGGGCAATACCCGCCGACATGGCTACAGGATTTCCTGATAAAGTACCCGCCTGGTAAACACCACCATCAGGAGAAATATGTCCCATGATTTCGGCAGAGGCCCCGTACATTCCCACAGGTAAACCACCACCTAATATCTTACCATAAGTAACAATATCCGGCTTCGCATTATAATAACCCGCAGCACCTTCAAAACCTAAACGGAAACCTGTGATCACCTCATCAAAAATCAGCAAAGTACCATTGTCCTTACAGATTTTCTGTAAGAATTCAATATAAGCAGGATCCTGGATCAATAAACCGTTATTTGCAGGAATACCTTCAATAATTACCGCAGCAAGCTGATCTTTAAACTGTGCAAAAGCCTGTGTCAAAGCTTCCGTGTCATTTAAAGGAATTACAATTGTTTCTTCTGCAAAAGATTTAGGAACACCCAAAGATGAAGTTTCACCAAAAGTAACCAGGCCTGAACCTGCTTTTACCAATAATGAATCACTGTGCCCATGATAACAACCTTCAAATTTCAGGATTTTATCTCTGCTGGTATAACCACGTGCCAGACGGATCGCAGACATCACTGCTTCCGTACCAGAACTCGTAAAACGAATTTTCTCTACGTGTTTGTTATTTTTGATAATCAGTTCAGCCAGCTCATTTTCCAAAGCAGTAGGTGCACCGAAACTCATCCCATTTTGCATGGTTTCAATTACTTTCTCTCTTACTTTAGGAGGATTATGACCTAGAATTAAAGGGCCCCAGCTACCGCAAAAATCAATAAACTGATTCCCGTCAGCATCCCAGACGAAACATCCATCACCCTTTTGAATGAATAACGGCGTGCCATAAACAGATTTAAAAGCTCTTACCGGTGAATTTACGCCACCAGGGAAATAGGTTTTTGCCTTTTCATACAGCTCTTTGGATTTCTCTCTTGAAATATCTGGTTTACTTCCAGTATTTACAGGCATATCTCCTTCGTTGCCGGAAAACATCTTTTTTAACGATTCTAACATATTACATCCAGTTCTTTTCTACAATATCTCTTATATGGTAAGTGGTAATTATGCTTGCTCCCGCACGTGCGAAGGCATACATAGTTTCCATTACAATCTTTTGTTCATCAATCCAGCCCTTTTGTGCAGCCGCTTTCACCATTGCATACTCTCCCGATACATTGTAACAGGCAATAGGCAAATCTGTATTTTGTTTCAGGTTATGGATTACGTCCATATAAGCCAATGCTGGTTTTACCATTAATACATCCGCACCTTCACTCTGATCAAGCAAAGCCTCACGCAAAGCCTCCTCAGGGTTCCTGAAATCCATCTGGTAAGCCTTCCGGTCACCTTTACTTGGTGCACAATCCGCAGCCTCTCTGAACGGCCCGTAATAAGCAGAAGCAAATTTAGTCGCATGCGACATAATCGCTGCGTTCACATAACCATTCTGATCCAGCAAATTCCGCATCGCACCAATACGTCCATCCATCATATCTGATGGCGCTAACATATCTGCCCCGGCCTGTGCATGTGTCAAAGCCATTTTAGCAATCACCTCTACGGTTTCATCATTCTGCACGTAGTCATCTTTCAAAATACCGCAATGACCATGTGTTGTATAAGAACAAACGCAAACATCAGTAACTACATATAAATCATCACCAAAGTTTTTCTTTAATTCACGAACAGCAGCAGGTACCAGCGAATGATCATGATAAGCAGAGCGTGCATCCTCAGATTTTTCATCCCCCACACCAAAAAGCATGATCTTATTTACCCCCAGTTCAAGCCCTTTTTCAACATCTCTGATTAACATATCAGTTGAAAAATGGTTTACTCCAGGCATCGAATCAATACCATGTTTCACTCCGTTTCCAGGAACGATAAAATATGGATAAACAAACATGTCTTTCGACAACTTTGTTTCGGCCATCATCTCTCTTACAATTGGGTTCTTTCTTAATCTACGCGGACGGTGCAACATAATCAACCTCTCTTTTTTTTATTTAATATCAATTCCGAATACTGCTTCTGCAAGGCCGATTTCGTCAGGTGAATAAGGAAGGACATACTCCACGCCCATTTCCTCAAATTTCTTTCCTGTTGAATTTCCTATGGCAATTACCTTTTGTCCCGGATCCAGTAAATTGTCGGCGAAATAAGCTTCCACATTGGATGGGCTGGTAAAAATCAATACATCAGCATAAGTATGATCTATATTTTCTTCAATCACTGTCTCATAAATAGGCAGGTCAATGACTTTTGTGTCTTCAGCTAAAGATTTCTGGATGCTTAACAGTGAATCCTGTGCCCGTGGAAATAAAACAGTCTGATTTCTCACCAATACTGCAAAATCTTCCGCTACCTCAGTAATATCACCACTTTCACCTACATAGTCAGCTTTATGACCATGTTTACGAAGCGCATCTTCTGATCCTCTGCCAACTACACCAAACTTTACATGTTTAGGCAATACAGGCTTCAGTTTAAAGAAGTATTCCACCCCATTACGGCTGCTGAAAAAGATCCAGTTAATATGTTTCAGGTAAAAAGGATCCAGTACATTCACAATAGGGAAAGTACGGATCAACGATCTGCCTTCTATTTCTATATGGTTAGTTTCCAGTGCTCTTCTGAAGTAATTATGTTCCCCGATTTCTCTGGAAATAAATACCCTTGCAGGCAGCTTTCTGTCTTTATCATATTTAGCCACGATTTTTTCTGCCAGCCCTTCCAGGCTATCTACCCTGAAGAACAGGCGGTTTGGAAAATCATCAGCAGTTAATGCTTTGGAAGTCCACACCTCGTATTTGCCGTTTTCTTTTTTACAGTAACAACCTAAAGGCATATGGCAACCACCTTCAAAAAGGTTCAGCACTTTACGTTCCACACCAATCTCTTCCGCAGTATCTGCATCATGTATTCCTTGCAGCACATCATATAACTCATGGTCATTTTCTCTGATCTGAATCGCTAATACCCCTTGTGCAGGTGCAGGAATCAGTTCAGTAGTGTCTATCACTTCCATATGGAATTCAGACAAATCAAGATTCAAACGGTTTACACCTGCTTTTGCCAGTAAAATAGCATCATAGTTTTCATCTCTTAATTTTTGAATACGGGTATTTACATTACCACGCAGGTCTTCAATATTAAGATCTGTTCTTAAAGCAAGCAGTTGCGCTTTACGTCTGTTTGATGAAGTACCAACCTGTGCACCTGTTTTCAAAGAAAGTTTTTGCGTAACATCTACACAATCTTTCAGAATAAGTAATAATTCTGAAGCATCTTCTCTTTCAGAGACTGCCGCAATAGTTAATCCGGCCGGGTGGGTAGTTGGTAAATCTTTGTGAGAGTGTACAGCAATATCAATGCTGCCGCTTAAGAGTTCTTCTTCAAGCTCTTTGGTAAAAAAACCTTTTCCTTCAAGTTTGTCCAGCCTCAGGTTTAGTATTTTATCACCCTGGGTTTTAATGATCTTCAGTTCAGCTTCGACACCAATTTCCGCAAGTTTGTCTTTCGTATAATTAGCCTGCCACAATGCAAGATCACTGCCTCTTGTTCCGATAATAAGTTTTTTCATCAGTATATAATTGTTCTTTTATAAGGCTGCCGTCAACCGTTAACAACTAACGTTGAGTTAAGCTTTTGTAGATATCACGTATTTAGATTCGCGCAAATTTAACCTAAAAGAGCTATAGTCTTAAATAATAAACAAATAATGTATTTGTGCTGACTAATGTACCCCGGAAGGCTAGCTGTTGTTGACCAGAATTTCTTTTGCCATGATCATCGGTACGCTAATATATTTCTTTTCCATGTAATCCATCACCCGTTCAAGAACCAGTCTTGAATTTTCATCCAGTGTATTGATTTCCTCTGCAAAAACAATGTCCAGTGCTTTACTTTTAATTGCTTTAATTTTCTGAGGAACTTCACTCATTGCGATTTCTATTTTGCGCTGGCGAAGTACTAAATCAAATTCTTTGATATTCTGATCGATAATTTGCTCTGCATTAACCAGTTCATCATAACGTTCCTGAATATTTTTGCGGGCGATCTCTTTTAAAGATTCAACCTCAATATAATGTACAGGGAAGTTTTGGATAACCGCTGGTGCAGTATCATTAGGAATTGCAAGATCTACAATAACTTTTTTGCCCGTTTCGCCATTTAATAGCTTACGGTAAATTTTTTCTGTGATGATTGGTTCAGTAGCACCGGTACAGGTAATGATGACATCAAATCCCTGATCGAAATTTTCCAGTGCGGTCAATGGATAAGCGATACCGTTTAAATCTTTCGCAAGGGACTGTGCATTTTCTACCGTTCTGTTGAAGATAGAAAAATTGGAGTACTTGTGTTTTTTAAGGTATTGCGCTAAGTTTTTATTAGTCTCACCAGCTCCTATAATGAGAATTCTTGAGCTGGCAGTTATAGTCAGGTCCCTTAATTTGCGGTAAGCTAAAGACACTACCGAAACCGGGTTTTTAGAGATATTCGTATGGGTATAAACTTCCTTTGCCGTTTTAACTACCCGGTTCATAATCATCCGCATATAATCGGCTGTAAAGCCAGAAACACGACATGCTTCATAAGCCCGGCGTACCTGGGCAAGGATTTCTTTTTCACCAACCACCAGACTTTCCAATGAGCAGGAAGTACGCAATAAGTGATTGAAAGCTTCCACCTGTTCATAAACAGAAACGCTTTCCAGGAATTTCTCCATATACGCTTCCGGTAATCCCATGTCAAGCACAGTCAAAAAACGAAGGATAAATTCACGGTCTAATTCGTGAGCTGTGGTGAAAACAAACTCAACGCGGTTACACGTACCGATATAAAAAATTTCTTTTACATCCAGTTCATCTTGAATATTCTTCAGTCTGTCATCCAGTGTCTGCTCACAGATAACTAATTTCCCTAAAGACTTTAAGTCAATTTGTTTATGAGTGAAAGCAAGTATCTTTAAATATTCCAATTTGGGTTTGTGTTGTGTTTATATAGTGGAAACAAAAGTAACAAGACCGCCCTTAGTGTCTGTCATTATGCTGTAATTAAGATCAATTTAGAAAGATTTTAAATTAAACATTCTCAGAAAAAACAAGAGATCATTATGTTTGTTAATAAGCTAACCAGCTATAAAAGAAAGTTATGATTAAAAAAGAGCACTTTATTCTGTCCGGATCCAAAGATAAAACTATTACAGGAGACCTTACCTATGACGATAATCAGACAAACCAGCCCTGCATTTTATTCGTACATGGCTTCAAAGGATTTAAAGATTGGGGCGCCCATAACCTTGTAGCCTCCTATTTTGCCTCCAAAGGTTACCGTTATTTCAAATTTAACCTGAGTCACAGCGGAGTAACGGATCAAAAACCTGATGATGTTACTGACTTAGAAGCCTTTGCTGCAAACACGGTCAGCATGGAGCTTAAAGATGTAGATACAGCCCTTAATTATATTGCCCATACCTATCCATTAGCCCCTGTTTACGTGATTGGCCATAGCCGTGGCGGTGCTTTAGTTATTTTAAAAGGCGCGGCCGATGAACGCATTCAGAAAATCATTACCTGGTCTGCCATTTCAGATTTTAGTTCCTTATGGAAAAAAGAACAGGAAGAGCAGTGGTTAGCTACAGGCAGGATCTTCGTGGAAAATGCCAGAACGAAAGAAAAAATGCCATTAAACAGTACGCTGCTGGAAGATTTTAATGCACATCAAAGTGAATTCAATCTGCTGCATGCTGCCGCGAAGATTAAAATTCCCTGGTTAATTTTGCATGGTGATGATGACGTAAATGTAAAATTCAGTGTGGCACAAGAACTGGCGCAGGCACAGCCGAAGGCTCAATTGCAGAAAATCAAAGGTGCTAACCATGTTTTTGGTGCTTCACATCCTTACAAAGCAACCGAACTACCCGCTCAATTGCTGGAAGTATGCGAAAAAACTCTCGCCTTTATCAAAAATGCCAGCCTATAAATTAATACAGGCTGGCATCTCCATGTTTTACAACAAATAAAAATTATTTCACTTCTGTCCAGTTCCCATCCTCCCTGATCAGATCGATCAGATCATCGAGTGCTTTGGCAGAACTTACATTCTTTTTAACGACTTCTTTACCGCGGTATAAAGTGATTTTACCAGGGCCCGTACCTACATAACCATAATCGGCATCTGCCATTTCACCAGGCCCATTTACAATACAACCCATAATCCCGATTTTGATCCCTTTTAAATGATCAGTTCTCGAACGGATCAACTGGGTTGTTTCCTGTAAATCAAAGAGTGTTCTGCCACAACTTGGGCAGGAAATATATTCTGTTTTGGAAATTCTCGTCCGGGTGGCCTGCAAAATTCCAAAACTTGTAGAATTCATAACCGGAAGGCCAACTGTTTCAGGAGCATCAATCCATACCCCATCCCCAAGACCATCCGTAAACAGCGCACCTAAATCAGTCGCTGCGTATAATTGCAAATCATCTGCGCTGATTGCAGCATAAGATCTCTTCACAATAACCGGAATCTGATTTCCGCTTTTTAGCAGCTCAATAAAAAAGGCTCTCTGCTCAATAGTTCCCTCTTCCGAAGAAGTTTCCAGTACCAGTACCGCCGTCTCATCTAACAGTGACAGCAAAACTTTACTATAACTCTTTGCATTAACAGACACAAGATTCAGGATAGGATCTTTCTGAGCGGCTGATGCATAATCTTCCAGTTTAATCAGCGGATGACAATTGCTTTTATCCTTCAGCGTTAACCATGTTTTGTAGTTATAAATCTGGCGCAGATTACCAGGAAAAGAGAAAGAAGGCAGTTCATCTCCTAAATAAACAAGATCACAAGCCTGATCGGCCATATTATATTTATCCAGTCCGGCACTGTATTTATACCCAACTTCAGTCAGAAAATAAGGATCTTTTAAATTCTTTGAAGACACATCAAGCATCACTACCGGATGATGATGGCCCCCAATATGCTGCACCGGTAAAGTAACCCTGCGATTATATTCATAAGGATTATAAGGTAAATTACGGATCTCAATCTTTTCCTTCTCTACAACATTTAAAGCACGGTTTACATAACGATCGGCCAGCGCTTTAGCTACCGGAGCTTCAAATTCAGGATCTTCTGTCAGAGAAACCCTGATTGTATCTCCTAAGCCATCTTCCAGTAAAGTACCAATACCAACCGCAGATTTGATTCTTCCGTCCTCTCCATCACCAGCTTCAGTAACCCCAAGGTGCAGCGGATAGTTCATCCCCTCTTTCACCATAGTTTCTACCAGCAAACGATAAGCCTGAACCATTACCTGTGTATTACTCGCTTTCATGGAAATCACCAGGTTATAATAATTCAGGTCCTCACAGATCCTCATAAATTCCATAGCCGATTCCACCATACCGCGTGGTGTATCTCCATACTGGCTCATAATCCTGTCCGATAACGAACCATGATTTGTACCAATACGCATTGCAGTACCATATTCCTTACAAATTTTCACCAATGGTGAAAACTTCTTATAAATTCTTTCCAGCTCAGCCTGATAAGCCAGCTGTGTATATTCTATATTTTCAAAACGCTTCTTATCTGCATAATTACCCGGATTAACCCTTACCTTTTCCACAATACGCGCAGCAGCCTCAGCAGCATTGGGCGTAAAATGTATATCGGCTACTAAAGGGACATTATACCCCCTAAACCTCAGCTCCTTCTTAATATTAGCCAGATTTTCAGCTTCCTTCATACTCGGCGCTGTAATCCTTACATACTCACAACCAGACTCTACCATCCTGATAGTCTGTTCTACCGTTCCCAGCGTGTCCATAGTGTCAGTAGTGGTCATAGACTGTATCCTGATTGGATTCAATCCGCCCATAGGAATATCCCCTATAGAAACCTCACGTGTTAAGAACCTGGAATACTGGTTTAGATGATTACAATAACCCCCGGCCAATTCTTTTTGTGCTGCTACGTTTTCCATAAGGGTACAAAGATAAAGATTATGTTTTATATGTGAATTCACATCGAAATTATAAAGATTAAGTTTTGTATGTGAATTCAGATAAATTACAATAGTAGTCAGAAGGCCTATTGAAGCGTCATTGAGATGACCTTGGAATGAGGTTAAAATGACTGTGGTCATTCCATGGCACTATTCAACCCGGTTTCAACACCTGTTTTATACGCCAAGGCCACGTTTTGAATTTATACAGCAAGACAGCCTGGTAATCCCAATAAACGGTGGAAGAGAAAAAATAAAAAAGGAATAGCCATATTCCTTTTTTATTTTTAGATCAGGCGATCCTTGATGACCAAAGTGCCCGCAGCAACATCGTGAAAACACTGTTGCTTCTTATTCAAAAAACTATACAGATACCCAAAAAACAATGGAGCAACAGATAAAACCTTGCCCAGGTTCCTTAAGAAAGACAAACCAATACTCACCCTTGATCCCCCCATATCCGTTACCTTAATACTTAACAATCTTTTCCCAATTGTCCCTTGCTTCGCAGAAGCCTCCGCAAACACACCGTAAACAAACTTGAACACCGGGATCAGCGGCAAGAGTAATAATGCAAATGAAATCCTTTCCCCCTGCCCCTTTACGAAAGTAAAACAGCAAAGTACCACCACGATATAAACCAGAAACAAAAGGAAGTAATCAATCACAGCAGCCAGCAAACGCTGATCAAATGAAGCAAAATATTGCGGAGCAGTCTGTTGATAACTGAAACCAAAAAGCGCACGGAGTTCAGGGAACTCGTGCGCTTCTTTATAATCGTCCATTCCGGGCTTTCTCACAAAAGTTCCCGCTACAATACTCATCTCCTTTAAATGTTCAAAATCGTATGGCCCCTCAGGCTTTCCATTAACGACTACAATATAGTTGGGTTCCAATAGCTCTTTAATGTCTGGTTACCTCAAAATTACTCAATCCACCGTCCAGATTAATAAAAATCTTTTTCGCAGCTGTTTTATAATTTGAAGTCTCATAATTATTATTGTCAATCTTGATAAAACCAGGGAAGTCCTTTGCAGAAAGGCCCGTTTTAGTGATAATTCTGCAACCCGATGCTTCTGGAATACTGATTTCTATCGAAGCAACACCAGTTTTAACCACTACATCAGTAATAGGCAATAAATCCCCTACCTTAAGATCAACAGAAGCCGCACCACCATCAAATCTGAAGCTCCTCACCTTGTAAGCCGTCAAATCCAAATCTACCTCACCAGCACCCATGTTCATATTCACAGTCCACTCCGGTTTTTTATTCAGCCTCAACTCTACATTATTGCCCCCATTGCCAAGAGACCAGTTTCCTTTCTTTTCCTTCATTTTAAAAGTTACTGTATTTATAGAATCTGAACTTTCTTTCTGCAAAATGAAATTCCCGTTTTTGCGTTCTACATCAGCTGTTATCAACTCCTGTGTTTCGCCCTTCAGGTTAAAAGATGTACCACCGCCAGAAATATTAAGCACAGTTTTTTTCAAACTGTCGGCCGCAGCAAATGGCTCTGAAAATTTAACATTCTGCGAATCCTCATCCCCAACACTATCTAAATCAAGGTCCAGATCTTTCCCAAAACGATCACCTATCCAATTTTTATGAAGCGGAGGCTGCTGTCCTTTGTAAAACATAAAACCAAGCATCAATACCAGTACCCCAAGAGAAATCATGTTTCCGGTTTCTGACTTGTTCCTGTTAAACAGGATATTTACACCGGCAATGATTAAAAATACAGGCCAGAAACTCCATATATTTCTCCAGTAAAAATTAATGACATTAAAATTCTCCAACAAAAGGACCGCACCTACAAACAGTAGTATTATGCCCCACATTACTCTATTCAATTTCATAATATTATTTAGTTAGGGGGTTTACAATTGATTTTCCGGAGCCTGATCTGCGGGTTTTGCAGGTTCCTGAGCAATAGGTTGCTCTGCCGTAGTTTTCATATCTTCAGCCTGTTTACCCTTCCAGTCTACCCATTTATTCTGGCGCTTAGCTTTCAGAATAAAACTTAAACCGATCGCAACAAAGAATAAAGGCCATAATTTATCTAACCTGACCCAGTAAGGAATCAGATCAAACTCGTTCATCAGACAAAATAAACCAATCACGAGCAAAACTAATCCTCCAATAGTCCGTCCTGTATCATTATTCTTTGGTAAAGATTTAAAATCTATCGGGTTCTGCCAGTCCTGTGCAGGTGCGCTTTTTACATCCGGGTTTCCGGCAGCCGAAAACGGCTGCTCCTGTCCAAATGGCGGCGGCGTATTAAATCCCTGAAAATCATTCTGTTTTTTGAAATAATCATTAAACTTTGAAAATTTCGCAGCCGGATCATTGTTTACCGGCACTACAATCCACATCACCAGATAAACCAGGATACCAGTTCCAACCAAAAATATAGTTGACAATACAAATAACAACCTGATAATGGTTACATCTACCTGCATATACTCTGCTAATCCTGATGAAACGCCTGCAATTATTTTATCATGTTCGTTTCTTAACAACCTGTTTTCCATAAATCACTCTCCTATTTTATTAACAATAAAATCATTAACGGTCTTAACAACATTTATAATGTTTAAGTTTCACAAGCTATAAACATTGATTAAGCCTCAATACACAATTAAGACTGAGCAAGTACTATTTAGTTACAAAAGACTGCAAAGCATTTTTTAACCTCATTAACAATTTTACAGATCAAGCCCTAACCGGCTGCAAAAAACCGCATTATTCATCAAATAGCAGAATATTTTTTTGAAATAAACAAACCCACAACATTTTTTGTTGTTTCTTTGTATTATTATAGTATTAATACATTAGCTAATTTCTTACTGAATGAACTTCACCAATTTTGGTAGATACCTGTTGCTGTTGAGAGCAGTTTTCAGGAAACCCGAAAAATTTAAAATATATCTTAAGGCCATCTTTCAACAGATGGATTTTGTAGGTGTCGGCTCCCTTGGTTTGATTGCTATCATTTCTACCTTTATCGGGGCGGTTATGACTTTACAAATCGCTTTCCAGCTGGTGAGTGACTTTATACCTAAATCAATCATTGGTTCGGTAACACGGGATTCAAGTATTCTGGAACTCAGCCCAACCATTACCGCGATTGTACTTGCAGGTAAAATTGGTTCTGCCATTTCTTCAGAAATTGGTACTATGCGCGTAAGTGAACAAATTGATGCGCTTGAAATTATGGGTATCAATTCACCTGGTTACCTGATTCTTCCTAAATTAATTGCAGGAATTACAATGGTTCCTGTGCTGGTTATTTTTGCCATGGTATTAAGTATTACCGGCGGTTACCTGGGCGGTACTTTATCAGGAGCAGTAACACCTGCGGAATATATCATGGGAATTACCACTGATTTCAATCCTTATACTATTGTTGTTGCACTGGTTAAAGCATTTGTTTTTGGTTTCATCATTACCACGGTTCCTGCATACGAAGGTTTTTACGTTAAAGGTGGTGCATTAGAAGTAGCTCAGGCAAGTACAAGAGCAGTCGTAGTAAGCTGTATCAGTATCCTGGCTTGTGATTACATTGTAACCCAATTATTATTATGATCGAAATCAAAGACATTGAAAAATCTTTCGGGTCCAATACTGTCCTGAAAGGTATATCAGGCATATTCAAAGAAGGATTAACGAATTTGATCATTGGTGGTTCAGGTTCCGGAAAAACTACCCTGCTGAAATGTATGATAGGTTTACATACGCCCGAAAAAGGAAGTGTACAATATGACGGAAGAGAATTCATTGATATGGATTTCGAACAGCGTATTGAAATCCGTAAAGAAATCGGCATGCTTTTCCAGGGTTCAGCGCTTTTTGACTCGATGACTGTGGAAGAGAACATCATGTTTCCACTGAACATGTTTACCGACCACAGCTTTAAAGAAAAACTGGAACGTGTTAATTTTTGTCTGGAAAGGGTAAACCTGGAAGGTAAAAATAAACTTTTCCCTGCTGAACTTTCAGGAGGAATGAAAAAACGTGTGGGAATTGCCCGTGCAATTGCCATGAACCCTAAATATCTTTTTGTGGATGAGCCCAACTCAGGACTTGATCCGAAAACATCGATCGTGATTGATGAGCTGATTAAGGAAATCACAGAAGAATACAACACTACTACAATTGTAGTTACCCACGATATGAACTCGGTAATGGGCATCGGTGATTATATTCTTTTCTTACACGAAGGAAAAAAATTCTGGGAAGGTTCCAATAAAGAAATTGCCCATACAGACATAGCAGAACTTAATGATTTTGTTTTTGCCAGCCGTTTTATGAAAGCTGCCAAGAAAAACTTTTAATAACATTTGTACAAAAATATTTATGATAAGCCTACTTACCCCCACGCACTGGAAAGATTATGAGTTGATTGACTGTGGAGATTTTGAAAAATTAGAGCGCTTTGGCAATCTGATCCTTTGCAGACCTGAGCCTCAGGCTGTGTGGAAAAAAATGCTTCCTGAACAGGAATGGAAAAAATTAACACACATCAGGTTTAAAGGTCGCTCTGCAACTTCCGGAGAATGGGTAAAGTCTACCGGAAATGTTCCTGACCGCTGGAATGTAGAATACAAAAATGAGGAGGTAAAGATTAACCTGCGCCTTGGTTTAACCTCTTTTAAACATGTAGGTGTTTTCCCTGAGCAGGCAGTGAACTGGGATTATATCTCTTCTTCGATTAAAAAATTCAAAAATCCAAAACCGAAAGTACTTAACCTTTTTGCTTATACAGGTGCAGCCTCATTAATTGCACAAGCTTCAGGTGCAGATACGACACACGTAGATTCGATCAAACAGGTAGTGAACTGGGCCAATGAGAACCAGGAGTTATCTCAGTTGAAAGATGTGAGATGGGTTGTGGAAGATGCTTTGAAATTTGTAAAGCGTGAATTGAAACGCGGTAAAAAATATAATGGTATCATTTTAGATCCTCCTGCATTCGGACATGGGCCAAATGGAGAGAAATGGAAACTGGAAGATCATATCCAGGAAATGATGCAGGATGTAGTACAGTTATTGGATGAGGAAGAGCACTTCCTGATTCTGAATACGTACTCTTTAGGGTTCTCTTCTGTAATTGTAGAAAACCTGATTAAGACTTCTTTCCCCCAGGTAAAAAATCTTGAAACTGGTGAATTATATCTTCAGGCCACTTCAGGCATCAAATTACCATTGGGTGTTTTTGGAAAATTTAATACTTTCTCTTCTTAAGAAGAGAAAGTATTATGATCTGAACTGATTATTGGGTGTTTCCCGGGGTTATTGCCGCATCCACTAATCTATATTCTATAACCGGCGTACCTATAACTCCACCGTCTGCATTACTGGAACTTACAAACCTGAGTTTATAAACGTTACCTTCTGCATCTTTAACCACATAAAAACGGTCTCTGTTGACTATGGGCCTGTCATCCGAAGTTAATGATCTCCATTTAACTCCAATTGCCTCACGTGTATTCAAATAGGTTAATCCTGCCAGTTTATCTTTATTGAAATTCTCATATTCTTTCGCTGCCTGATCTACGATTTTTACTTCCGCAGCAGTCACTCCTCCTAAAAAGTTAATGAGTACAAAATCATGGGTTGCTGTGGCTATTGTACCATCTGCATTTTTACTGGTAGTCCACGTCCATGCTATATCCCATAAAGATTTCGCAGGTTCTCCAACGGCGGATAAATTTGTAAAACTGAAAACGTTAAAATTATAGGATAAATCTTTATTAACTGTACGCGGTGTAAAAGCAGGGTTGTCATTGGACATTGAAGCATATTTAACAACGTATCCATTATTTCCTTTATATACTTTTACTTTATACCAAGGTCTTTTGAGTGGTATAGATGGTATTGCTGGTGTGGTGGGAGTAGCTGGTATAGCATTAGTGAATGGCGGAACTCCTGCATAACCACTGTTAATAATATAAATTTTACTTGCATCTTCATTTTCACCGACTTCTAATGTGACCAGCTTAGCTAAATAATCAGTCGGCGTCCCGGTTACAGGATCTACCAGGAGTCCGCTGCCAGCAGCATTAAGCTGTAACGACGCTGCTATTGCAATAGAATCAGCCTGCAACACTTTTGCAAAATCTGTTTTTTTCGTATCGAAAGCCAGCGCCCCCATAGTGTGGTTAAGAATAACTTTGAAATCTGCACCGGGATAAAGTCCCAGGTCCCAGTTTGCCCTCCTTACCGGAGTCACCACACCCTTACTAAAATCGACAAAAACACTGTTAGCCGCATTTATACCAAGTTCAGTTCCTGCCACACCCGGAAGTGTCGCCAGTTGTCCCGCATATGGCTGTGGGTACCTGTAGTCGACACTGTCTTTTTTACATCCTGCAAAAGCAAAAACTACACAGCAGCAAATAATAAGTATATTATTTTTATTCATGTTAAATCTCTAATTCTCTAAAACGTTAAGAAGCGTAAAGATAATATTCCTGACCTTGAATTTTTCACAAATCTGGCGCAGAATAGGCAGATTATCTCAGTTTCAGCGGCCTGGCTCTTATCAATCTGATAATTCTTTTACGGATTAGAGATTTTGTCAGCTGAATGTGTAGTTTTGCAGCCACACGAATTCATATTTAAATTACTTTATAACCTATGAAAATACCACAACTCGCGGGAACATTATTAATTGCATTTACAACAGTTACACTTTTTGCCAATTGTACTTCCGGTACTGATAAAAAAGGTACAAAAACAAAAACGACTATAAATGCATCAGGAGATTCTTCGGAAGTTGCTGTTACTGATACCTCACGTAAACCTATTGATACTGCAAAATACAATGCTTTGATGGTCAAACTTGCGCATGGAGATACTACGGGAAGATGGCCGGTTAAGCCTCAGCCTTATCCATTGCCGGGTGCGATTTTACCTTACAAAAGGATTGTTGCTTACTACGGAAATATATATTCAAAAAGAATGGGTGCTTTAGGGGAATATGCACCTAAGGAAATGTTATCCAGACTGGATGTTGAAGTGAAGAAGTGGGAAAAGGCTGATCCTTCTACCCCTGTTCAGCCTGCTTTACATTATATCGCTGTAGTAGCTCAGGGTGACCCTGGTAAAGATGGCAAACATAGGTTCAGAATGCCGGATAAACAAATTGATTCTGTACTGGCTATTTCAAGAATGCGCAAAAATATGATTGTGTTCCTTGATATTCAGGTATCGTTAAGCACAATCAGAGAGGAATTACCTTTATTGGAAAAATACCTGAAAATGCCAAATGTTCATTTAGGGATAGATCCTGAATTCTCTATGAAAGAAGGTGTGAAACCAGGAAAAAGAATAGGTACATATGATGCTGCTGATATCAATTACTGTTCACAATTCCTTGCTGACCTGGTAAAAAAATACAATTTGCCTCCAAAGGTTTTTACTGTTCACCGTTTTACCAAGAAAATGATCACGAATTACAAGAACATCAAGTTACGTCCTGAAGTTCAAATCGTTATGCATATGGATGGATGGGGAGAGCCTGAACTTAAAAAAGGTACTTACCGTCACTTCATCTTTAGCGAACCAGTTGAGTTCACAGGTTTCAAATTGTTCTATAAAAATGATTTGAAAAAAGCACCAAACAGATTAATGACACCAGAAGATTTATTGAAACTTACACCGATACCTGTATATATACAATATCAGTAGGTCTTCCTTATTTTCTACAAGAAACGCCCTGTTATTGATTAACTGGGCGTTTTTTTATTCCTGTAAAATCGGATTCCTAAAACGGTTATCCTGTAATATTATTGTTCCTTCGCCTTGAGACACAACGATTATACTTTCATTGTTAATTAAAAATTAATAAGTTTGGTCTATGCAGGATTTCTCTTTATACTTCGAATTGGGTTGGCAACATATACTAAACTGGAAGGGATATGATCATATTCTTTTTGTGATAGTTTTATGTGGAGCGTACACCCTAACGGACTGGAAGAGAGTACTTTTACTGGTCACCGCATTCACTATCGGCCACAGTATCACCCTTGCACTAAGCGTATTAAAAGTAATCACAGTCAAAACTAATTTAATTGAGTTTCTGATCCCGGTAACCATATTGGTGACTGCGGCTTCAAATATTCTTGGCGGGAAGTCGTCAAGACCCAAGGGGGTGCAGTTAAAATATATACTTGCCCTGTTCTTCGGATTGATCCACGGAATGGGCTTTTCCAATTATCTGAATAGCCTGCTTGGTAAAAGCACCAATATTGTGGCAGAGTTATTCGCTTTCAATATCGGGCTTGAATTTGGTCAGATTATTATCGTAACCGGAATATTGCTTATTTCTTTCATACTGATCAATATCTTCAAGGTCAAAAAGTGGAATTGGAATTTCTTCCTGTCTTCCGCAATATTTGGTATTTCATTTATTATGGCCGCAGAGCGGTGGCCTGACTTATTCCGTTAGAATAAGCCAAGCTGACCTTTATCGTCGATCTCTACATCATCAGGATTAGTGATCTCAAATTTGACATTTTTATTGAGTGAAGCTTCTTTAGTAACTTTACTTTTAGCATCGTCAGTTTTCTTTTGCTTCGCTGGTTTAACTGCTGGCGTTTCAGTTTTTTCAGGAGTAACTGGTACTTCTGCTTTCACAGGAACCACCGGTGTTTCTACCACTTCTGGAATAACAAGTGCTTCTGCTTCCACAGGAACAACCGGTGTTTCTACTATTTCAGGAGCAACTGGCGTTTCCACCGCTTCTGGAGTAACTGGTGCTTCTGCTTTCTTAGTACGTTTTACCGGAGTTCGCACAGCTTTATATGCTTCTTCAACCGGCTGAACTATACTTTCCTGTCTGATCCATTCTTTTTTAACAACAGGAGCAACTTTTTCTTCCTCAATTCCGGAAGAACTTTTTACGTTCTCTGTAATGGTATCTTCAGTTTCTCTTATTGTTTCTTCAGGAATTACTTCTTCAGCTGTTTCTTCAATAACCTCTTCAACTGATATTACTTCATCCTCAACTTTACTTTCATCCTCAATTTCAGTTCCATCCTGAGTTTCAGCAGCAACAACTGTTTCAGCTTCGGTCAAACCTGCTGAAACTGATGATTCCTGATCATCCTCAGTAACTTCTTCTGCTGCAACAGTACTTTCCTTAACCTCTTCTTCCAGAACCGGCTCATTCTCTTCAGCATTACTGATTGCGATATTTTTCACATCATGCTGACTTAACCGGTTACCATTAGCTTTAATACCTTTTACATCTATAAAATCTGCCAGTACAATTTCCAATGTCTCAGGAATCTGTGTTTTGCCTTTTAATACATCAACTGTTAATGTCGCTTCAGGATTACTGGTCAGGTGCAGAAATCTCGAGCCAGTCTCCTCACTGATCAGCGTTTGTTTTTTACCGATTGCGATAGGTTCAAAAACAAAGCGTTTAATAAAGTAATTCTTAGCTTTTCCTTCATACTGCACTACCGCAAATGCTTTTTCAGGATCAAATTTCTGGATCAGCAGCAAATCAGCATCAAAGTGGTTACTCAATTCGAAAGAACTCAGTTCATACCAACCTTCTTTATGGACTTGCAGGATTTTGTCGTCGCCATCAAATTCACCCAGGTATTTACCCCTTCCGTCAACGTTTAGTCTTCTTAATAAATCATCATACCAGATTTTCAGCCCTGACAGCGTAGAAACGCCTTTACTCTTCAATAAAACCTTCTTGATAGGATATTTAGAGACTATATTTCCCTGAGAAGCGCGTCCTTTGATAGCAATATCTGCGAAGTCAATATCAAATTGCAGCTTCTTCAGCTTGGTATGCGGTTTAAGCATCACAGTAACAATCTCAGCCTCTCCGTTAGGATTAGGCGTGAAATATAACATCTTCGACCCTTTAGTCCCTTTTGTTAAATCGTATTCTTTGTCCCGGGTAACGCCCATCACAGCAAAACGCTTGATATAAGAAGTACCGCTTGCCCCGTCTTTGTAAATCAGGTTATAAATGGTACGGTCATCATTCTTCTTAAAGACCTGGGCGTACACAATTCCTTTTCCCACGAATGTTTTATCTGCTACTTTAGTAATCGTGCATTTACCATCTTCCCTGAAAACAATAATCTCATCCAGATCAGAACAATCTGCAATAAATTCGTCTTTTTTAAGTCCGGTTCCGATAAAACCGTCTTCGCGGTTCATATAGAGTTTAACATTGGCCAAAGCAACTTTGGAAGCCTCTACCCTATCAAACAGGCGGATCTCTGTTTTACGTTCTCTGCCTTTTCCGTATTTATCTTTTAATTTCTGATACCATGCAATTGCATAATCAGTGAGGTGACGAAGGTGGTTTTTCACTACCTTAATATCATCAGCCAATGCTTTCATCTGGTCATCCGCTTTTTTAACATCAAAGCGGGTAATGCTGCTCATCGGTTTATCGATCAGCTTTTTAAAATCTTCCGGCAGGATCTCTCTGTATAATTGCTCCTTGAAAGGGGTAAACAATATATTCAATACATCTACTACGGCATCGAAATTACTTGCATTTTCATATTCAGCATGCTTGTACATTCCCTCCTGAATGAAGATCTTCAACAAAGAGCTGAAGAAAATCTTTTCCTGAAGTTCATGCAGTTTGATTTCAAGCTCCTGTTTTAACAGATTTTTAGTATTCTGGGTATTTTCTATCAGAATAGCGTTCACACTCAGAAACTGAGGCTTGTCATCTTTAATGATACAGGTATTTGGAGAGATAGAAACCTCACAGGAAGTAAATGCATATAATGCATCTATAGTTACATCCGGCGATATGCCCGGAGCAAGCTGAATCACAATCTCCACATGCGCGGCTGTATTGTCTTCAATCTTCTTGATTTTGATTTTACCTTTATCATTGGCAGAAAGAATACTGTCAATTACAGAACCTGTAGTGGTGCTGTAAGGGATTTCAGTAATGACCAGGGTCTTCTTATCCTTTTCAGTGATTTTAGCACGTACACGGATCTTACCTCCGCGCATTCCTTCATTATAAGCAGAAAAATCTGCCATACCTCCGGTAAAGAAATCGGGAAGGATATTAGGTTTTTCACCCTGAAGGATGGCAATAGAAGCGTCAAGCAGTTCGATAAAGTTATGCGGCATAACTTTAGTAGCCAGACCTACTGCAATACCTTCAGCCCCCTGTGCCAATAGCAGCGGGAATTTTACAGGTAAAGTAAGCGGTTCATTATTCCGGCCGTCGTAACTTAATTGCCAGATAGTTGTATCTGCATTAAAGACAACTTCTGTGGCAAATTTTGACAGGCGCGCTTCAATATAACGCGGCGCAGCTGCACTGTCCCCGGTAATTGGATCTCCCCAGTTACCCTGACAATCAATCAGCAGGTCTTTCTGACCGATTTGTACCATGGCATCCCCAATAGAAGCATCCCCGTGCGGGTGATATTTCATGGTATTACCAATCACATTGGCTGCCTTATTGAAACGTCCGTCATCCATCTCTTTCAGCGAATGCATAATTCTACGCTGAACGGGCTTTAGTCCATCATTAATATGGGGTACTGCCCGGTCTAAAATTACATAAGAGGCATAATCGAGGAACCAGTTCTCGTAAAGGCCATTAATAGGTATTACGGTATGTTTTGTCTCTTCGTTTACGTTATTATCTAATTCGTCGCTCATCAAGAAAGGGGTTTGGATGCCGTAAAGATAAGGCATCCGCTCAAATTTTGAGAACACAATTTCCTAACAGTTTTAAAAAAACTGATGCAGTGCTTAGATTCCGGAATTATACTGCCAGACGATCTTCTACAAATACAAAAGGAAGTAAACTTTTGATCCCCTTCACTTTTAGAATCTTACCGTCCAGACAATAGAAAAGCACTTCTATCTCTTTATTTTGTTTCCTTTCAAATTCGGCCATAACTTGTAAACAGGCACCACAGCAGGTAATGGGCTGCTCAATTTTAAAGCTATCGGTATGGGCGGTAATCGCCATAGTTTCTATAATTGCATTTGGATAAGTTGCGCCAATTGTAAAAAGAGCTACCCGTTCTGCACAGAGCCCGGATGGATAAGCCAGATTTTCCTGGTTACTACCGGAAACAACCACACCATCGTTCAGCCTTACCGCAGTGGCCACTTTAAAGTTAGAGTATGGGGAGTAAGAGGTCTTAAGTGCTTCCTTTGCTTGCACACATAAGGATTGATCAGCTGCATTCAGTTCTTCTAACTGATCGTAAGATTCATAAGCAATGGAAATATTTAAGTTATTCATATAAGTTTAAAAATTAAAATACAGCAGACATCATTATTGATGGTTCATGCCTGGTAAAAATTAGGGCTTACAATATACGTTGTTAATTTGAACAGATCCTAAATAACATAAATACATGTAATAATAAAACATAATGTTTCCAATATAGATAAATATTACCAACAATAGAGAAATGCAGAGTAAGTTGGGCACAAATCAATTGAATTATGTCAGAAAAAATAAACAAGTATATTAATCCGTTGTCAGATTTCGGTTTTAAACACCTTTTCGGCGGTGAGCCGAATAAGGATATTATGATCGGATTTTTACTTAAGCCGGCTGATTCACCAGCAAAAATTATTAGGTAAAGAAAACTGGAACTTCAAGCTGAAAGAGGTTTTTCTGATTGCTGTACTGGATTTTAAAATGAAAAGCAGCACTGACGCTCATTATCTGCAAAGTATTTCACTGGTTAATACGGGCTCAGGTGAAATATTCCACAATGGACTGGGATTTAAGTTTTTGGAACTGCCTAAATTTGATAAAAAAGAAGATGAGCTGGAGAATGAACTGGACAAATGGGTTTATATGCTTAAACACATGCAAAGTCTGCGCAAAATCCCGGAGTATCTGGACAAACGTATTTTTCAAAAAATATTTAATATAGCCGAAATGAGCAGACTAACACCCGAACAACGATTTATACACGATTCAGATCAACAGAAAAAATGGGAATATCAATGTGTTCTTGATGACCACTTTGAACAAGGCCTTGAGAAAGGTCTCGAAAAAGGAAAACTTGAAATTTCTCTTGAGCTGGCAAGGGAAATGAAAAAGGAAAATTTTGATACACTTAAGATCGTTCAGTTTACCAAGTTATCCATCGAAGTCATTAACAATTTATAGCTGTCTTATTATATACATAAAGACCCGGATCCGAGGTCTTTATGTATAAATTGTCATATTTATTTAAACAAAGTTTTGGTTTATTTGTAGTATACTGTAGGTTAAAACGGGCTAATGGCATAGTTTTTATACCTTGGTTAGTCATAAATCTCTCAAAATCTACTTGAATTGAATAAATACGTACGTAAAAGTTTAAAGGTTGTTCTATGGATTATTGCCACAATCATTTTATTGGTGGTTGCAGTGGCTATATCTTTAAATATCCCCGCCGTTCAGGACTTCGTTAAAGGCAAAGCTATTGCCTACCTGAAAAATAAAACCCACACAGAAGTAAGTCTGGAAAGTATTAAAATCGCCCTGCCTAAGGATATTGTGCTCAACAAATTCTACATGGAAGATAAAAAAGGCGACACTTTATTGTATGCACAGAAATTAGCAGTCGATATCAGTCTTTTCAAACTATTGAGTAATAAAATAGAAATTAACAATATTGAACTGGAGAAAATCCGGGCAAATGTGACCCGTATTAATCCGGATACAACATTTAATTTTTCTTTCCTTCTGGATGCTTTTATGTCCGAACAGAAAAAGCCGGAAGAAGAAGTAAAAAAAGATACCACTTCTACCATGAAGTTTTCTATCAGTAAAATAAGCTTAAAAGATATAGGTATTGTTTATCGTGATGATGTTGCAGGTAATGATGTGAGTGTGAATCTTGGAGAATTCCAGACAAACATTAAAGATTTTGATCTGGATAACCAACACTATGTAATTAAAGACCTGGTACTGAAAAACACTTCCCTGAAATATTTGCAGCAAAAACCACTTACCCAGCTGGCAGCCCACCTGGAAAAGAGTATCGATACTGCTAAAACAGCTTCCGGAAAACTTCCTTTGGTAGAGATTCAGGATGTTGCTTTTAATAATGTTAAGATCAACTTTAATGATATGCTCTCAGACATGCGTGCTGATCTGAATATTAATGAACTTAACCTGAAAAAACTCTTTGCTGACCTGACTAAAAGTGATTTTAAATTAGACGAAGCTACACTGAATAAGTCTAACATCCTGTTTGCTTTTAAACCGCTTTCAGTGGCATCAGGAACAAAATCTGCTGATAGTACAACTGCAAAGCCTTCTACCTTAGCTGTCCTGGTCAGCAAATTAAATCTTGCAGAAAACAATATACAATATGATAACCTGGCTGTAAAACCTACTGCAAAAGGACTCGATTATAACCACTTAAAAGTTAATGGGCTTGGATTAACAGCAGAACAACTGTCCTATAGTCAGGCCGGAATTAAGGTAAATGTTAAAAGTGGTGTATTCAAAGAAAGAAGTGGTTTTGAACTTTCAAAGTTGCAGGGTGACGTAGTCTATAGCGATAAAATGGTTAAACTAACCAATCTTGTCTTTAAAACACCTCATACTAATATTGAGAATAATACGACGTTGACCTATACCTCACTCGATGATTTAACCAAACATCCAGAAAAGGTGAAGTTAAACATACAGTTGAAAAATTCTGTATTAGGCCTAAAAGATGCAACTTACTTCAGTGATGCAATTCCACCAGCGTACCGCAATGAGAAAATTAAAATAACTGCCCGCGCAAATGGATATATGAATAATCTTTCGATTCCTCAATTGCAGATCAGTGGATTAAAAAGTACAAATATAGATGTGAATGGTACTGTTAAAGGGCTACCTGATGTCAATAAAACATTTCTCGATCTTAACATCAAACGCTTCTCTTTAACAAAAAGAGATCTGCTGGCCGTTATTCCTAAAAAATCTTTGCCAGCTAATATTGAATTGCCCAATACGATTGCTGCTAACGGAAAGTTTAAAGGATCTATGACCAATTTCAATACTGATTTCAATATCAATACAGATATGGGGGCAGCCAAACTACTGGCTAGTATGAAAGGGCCTAAAGGAAAAGAGAGTTATACTGCAAATATCAATCTAAATAACTTTAATGTTGGGCGTTTACTAAAGATGCAGCCTCAGTTAGGCCGGATTAGTGTTAAAGCGACTGTAAATGGAACAGGTTTAGATGCAAAGACAGCCAATGCAAAAATCAATGCACAGCTATTGAATGCTTATTATAATAAATACACTTATAAAAACCTCTTACTGAGTGGTACTTATTCAGGACAAAAAATGAATATCAAAAGTGAAATGGCAGATACCAATGCTAATTTCAATCTAACTGCTTTTATAGATATGGCGGGTAAGTATCCAGCTGTTAAAGCGGACCTTAACTTAAAACAAGTTGATCTTCAAAAACTAAACTTCAGTGCTACTGAATTGAGAATGGCTGGTCTGGTTAAAGCCGACATAAAAACTGCTGATCCTAATTACCTGAATGGAGATGTAAGTATCAGAGGTATGCAACTGGTTAAAGATGGACAAAGGTTTAATGTAGATACCATTGATGTACACGCCGAAGCGACAGCCAGGCATACCTTATTAACTTTAAAATCAGAGTTGCTGAGTGCACGTGTCGATGGACAATATCAACTTACTAACCTTGCTCCGGCAATAATTAACCAGATTAATAAATATTATGCATTTGGTGAGGTGACGAAGATACCGGATCAGCGTTTCAGATTTAATATGAACATTTATAACCCTAAGTTCATTAAAAACTTTATCCCTGCACTAACCACCTTCTCTCCTTCCAGAATCAATGGTTTACTGGATACGAAAAAAGACAGTTTAGTCATGAATGCCTGGGTCCCACAAGTAGTTTATGGAGATTACCAGGTGGACAGTACACGTCTTACGGTAGACAATTCTAACCAGAAACTGAACTATAAGTTATTGGTAAAACATGTACAAAGCAAATCAATAGCTTTATATAATACAGAACTAAGTGGTGAAGCAGCTAATAATATATTAGGTGTTAACATTTTCCTTAGAGATAGTAAACTGAAAGATAAATATGTACTTGGCGGTACTTTTAAATCAATTAATAAAAACTTTCAGTTCAGTTTCGATCCTCAGAAACTACTTTTAAATTATGATAAATGGTCAGTTTCTCCAGAAAACTTCATTCAGTTCGGAGCTTCGGGTATCCTGGCAAATCAGTTTAACCTGAGTAAAGGAGGACAGTTACTCAGTGTAAATAGTTTGAATTCAACTCCAGGTTCACCGCTTAAAGTAGAGTTTAAGAATTTTCAAATAGAAACATTGACCAAATTTGCAGAACAAGACAGTTCTTTAGTAGGCGGAGCAATCAATGGAACAGTGGATGTGAAAGAATTAACAGGAAGCCCAAAATTCGAAGCTAACCTGACCATTGATCACCTTCGTTATCAGAAAGATCAGTTGGGAACGCTACGTGTGGCTGTAAACAACAATACAGAGAATGCATTTGAAACCAATATTGCTTTAACCGGGGTACATGAGTTAAGGGTAAACGGATTCTATTATACGAAAGCCGAAAATGCATTGGATCTTACTTTGAATATTGACAAAATAGACCTTAAGGAATTGGAAAGCGTTTCCATGGGACAAATAAAACAGGGTTCAGGAACAATAACCGGACAACTTTCCATTAAAGGGGCGATCGCTTCACCAAAAGTTTTGGGAGACGTTAAATTTAACCAGGCTGCATTCAATGCAACTTATGTAAATTCATATTTCAGAATGCCGAATGAGACAATCAGCTTTACTGAAGAGGGCGTTAAGTTTAACAATTTTACCATTATTGATTCGCTGAATAAACAAGCGACGATAAATGGTGGGATCCTGACCAAAGATTACAGGAACTTCAAGTTCAATATGGATATCAAAACTGATAATTTCAGAGCGCTGCATTCTACAGCAGCAGATAATGAAATGATCTATGGAACAGTTTTCTTATCCAGCCTGATTAAGGTAAGGGGTGATTTAAACCAGCCGGATATCAATATGAACGTTCAGGTAGAGAAAGGTACCAAGTTCTTTTTCGCACTACCTCCGGATGATCCTTCGGTAATCAGCCAGGAGGGAATTGTACAGTTTATTGATGCAGATGCTGCACCATTTAATGGTCAGAAAGCGCTGAAAGCAGATAGTATCAGTAAATCTCCGATCAAAGGAATTAATCTGAGTGCCAATATTAAGATTGACCCGGATGCAGAACTGAACGTGGTGGTTGACCCCGCTAATGGTGATGCACTGAAGGTAAAAGGAACGGCTAACCTGATCGCAACGATGGACCCTAGTGGAAAAACCAGTTTAACGGGCCGTTACGATCTGAATGAGGGTTCATATAACTTATCTATCGGTGGGTTGGCTAAAAGATCATTTAAACTGGTTAAAGGAAGCAGTATCATCTGGACGGGAGAGCCTACAGAAGCAAATGTAGACCTGACTGCATTATATGAAGTTAATGCTGCACCAATTGATCTGTTAAATGCACCTGATCTTGTTCAGGCTAAAACAAAGTTACCTTTCCAGGTTTATCTATACATGAAAGATCAGCTGATGAAACCTACTATATCTTTTAAACTCGATATGCCAGCAAATGAACAAGGTGCTTTGGGTGGACAGGTTTATACTAAAATACAGAATGTAAACAGAGACGAAGGACAATTGAATAAACAGGTATTTGCTTTATTAGCACTAGGCCGTTTTATTGCGGACAATCCATTCGAGAGTCTTGTTGGTGGCGGGGGCGGTGTATCCTCAATGGCCCGTTCAAGTGTGAGTAATTTACTGACAGATCAGTTAAACAATCTGGCTTCTGATTTGGTTAAAGGCGTAGATATAAACTTTGGAGTGAATTCATCAGAAGATTACTCTACTGGTTCATTACAACAAAAAACAGATCTGGAAGTAGGTTTATCTAAAAAACTATTGAATGACAGGTTAACAGTTACTGTAGGAAGTTCATTTGGTCTGGAAGGCCCGCAGGCACCCGGACAGAACTCAACAAATATTGCAGGTAATGTGAACGTGGAATATGCGCTTTCTGCTGATGGCAGATACCGTTTGAGGGCTTACAGACGGAACCAGAACGAAGGTGTAATTGAAGGGCAGATTATTGAGACAGGTGTTGGATTTGCTTTAGTTGTTGATTATAATAAATTCAAAGAGATCTTCCAGAAAAGAAGAAAACGGAATCAGATCACTACTGAGCAGAAACCAAAAGAGAAAGCTGTGAATACTACACCAGCAAAAAGCGAAAAATAAGATTTAACATAAAAAACAAAAGCTTCTACAGATTTAAACCTGTAGAAGCTTATCAAACATAAGTACTGAATGAAAAAACTAATTCTACCCTCTTTATTAATCTTTTCGTGTTTAGTGTGGGCTGCCTGTAGCAACACTAAATATCTAAAACCCGGACAGACCTTATATACAGGTGCTGAGGTAAAGATCAATCCCGATTCTTCTTCAAAAATTGCAGATGAAAAGAATGTAAAGAGCGATTTAGAAAGCAAAACAAGACCTGCACCGAATAAAACGATTCTTGGCTTAAGACCAAAATTATATATCTATAACCTTGCCGGTGAACCTAAAAAACCTAAAGGTATCCGTCATTGGCTAAGAACGAAAGTTGGAGAACCTCCTGTATTACTGAGTGATGTTAAATTAAAAAGCAATAATGCCATATTAACGAGTTACCTGATTAGCCAGGGATACCTGCAATCTGTAGTAACAGGAGATACTATTGTTAAAAACCGTTCAGGTAAAGCTATTTATAAAGCAGAAACGGGTACCCGCTATAAAATCAATAACATCACTTTTCCTAAAGACACGGGTAATCTTGCCAATATTGTGAACCAGAACAAAGGAAAAACATTGCTTAAAAAAGGAGATTTTTATAATCTTGAAGTCTTTAAAAATGAACGGATCCGTATAGATAACGATCTGAAAGAAAATGGTTATTTCTATTTCAGCCCGGATTATCTGATACTTCAGGTAGATAGTACTATCGGAAAAAGCCAGGTTAATATTACGGTGAAAGTAAAAGATATAGCACCTGATGCAGGTTTGAAGCCATATACAATCAAAGAAATTAAGATATATCCGAACTACTCCCTGAGAAGGGATTCTGTACTGAGGAAATTGCAACCTATTGAATATAATGATTTCGAGATCTATGATGATAAAAAAACATTTAAACCTCGTTTATTTGATAGACTGGTCTTCTTTAAAAAAGGGGAAACTTATAACAGAAAAGATCATAACCAGTCTTTAAACCGAATGGTTAATATCAATGCTTTCCAGGCTGTTAAAGCAGAATTTCTACCAGTTGACAGTTTTAAAAATAACCAGCTGGATTTGAATATTTATCTGACCCCTTTAAAGAAAAACTCTTTATCATTTGCAGTGACCGGAACAAGTAAATCCAACAACTTTGTGGGTTCGGAAGTGAAAGTAACTCAAACTACCAGGAACTTATTCAGAGGGGCTGAGCAACTTGATGTAAGTGTAAGTGGTGGTTTTGAAACACAGGTAAGCGGACAAGCACAGAATCTTAATTCCTATTCATTTACGGCTCAGGGAAAATTAACCTTTCCAAGATTTATCGTTCCCTTTTATAAACCTAATAGCACAACTGCCTTCATCCCAAAAACTATTGCATCGCTGTCTTATGAGTTGTTAAGCAGAGGATCTTTATATGATTTAAGTTCATTTAAAGCTGAATATGGGTATTTATGGAAAGAAAACTTGTATAAAGAACATACTTTTAATCCTATTTCAGTCACTTACGTAAAACCATCAGTAAATAAGTTAAAAGAGGACAGCTTATATCTTGCAAATCCTGGATTAAGAAACATTCTTGAAAAACAATTTATCATTGGAAGCAGCTACAATTTCACCTATACCAATCAGATGGAAGAGTCCAGAAGAAATAATATATATTTCAATGGAAATATACAAACAGGTGGAAATCTTTGGGGATTATTCGTATCCAAAAATGACACAGGTACTAAAACAATTTTCAAAGTTCCATTAACACAATTCGTAAGATTGGAGACAGATCTTAGAGATTATTATAAGATCAATAGAAATGTGATTTGGGCCAACCGCCTTAATCTGGGATATGGTTATGCATATGGTAGTAGTACTTCCATGCCGTTCGTCAAACAATTTTTTGCTGGTGGAACAAATGATATTCGTGGTTTTGCATCAAGGTCACTGGGACCAGGCACTTACAAAGTTCCAGATACAGTCCAATATGCAGATCAAAGCGGTGACATAAAAATCATGTTGAACACTGAGCTGCGTTTTAAATTAGTCAGTGTCTTATACGGAGCTTTGTTTGCTGATGCAGGAAATATCTGGCTACGAAAAGAAGATCCATCCAGACCAGGTTCAGGTTTCAAATTAAATAATGCTTTAAGTCAAATGGCAGTCTCCACCGGAGCAGGTTTACGTGTAGATGCTAAAATCTTTGTTGTCCGTCTAGACGTAGCCTTCCCGATCAGAAAACCATACCTGCCAGAAGGACAAAGATGGGTAATTGATCAGGTTGCCTTCGGTGATAAAGCCTGGAGAAAAGAAAACTTAGTTTATAACATAGGAATTGGCTATCCATTCTAATTACCAATCCTATTTAAAGACATCTATCTAATGAAAGTACTACATAAAATTAAACATTTCTTTATTGCGCTGTACCATTTGTTTGTGGCTGCCGGGGCAGGCTTTATCGAGGACCGTGTGATGAAATTGAGCGCAGCACTTGCTTACTATACGATTTTCTCTTTAACTCCACTGATCATCATTGTTATTGCAGCTGCAAGTATATTTTTCAACAATAAAATAAATCCAGGTACCGAATTATTTGCGCAGATCAGTGACATGGTAAGCCCTGAAGCGGCCAAACAAATACAAGGATTTGTAGCAAACGCCAATCTTACCGGTAAAAGCACTATCGGTTTGATCATTGGAATCGGAACTTTAATTGTTGGTTCCACCGCGATCTTCATAGAAATACAAGACAGCATCAATATGATCTGGAAAGTGAAAGCTGTCCCTAAAAAAGGCTGGTTAAAAATGCTGACTAACAGGTTACTTTCCTTTTCACTGATTATATCAATGGGTTTCCTTCTACTGGTTTCACTGGTTATTAACAGTATCGTAGTCGGGCTGGGTTCTAAATTAGGAGAGTTAGTGAGCAGGAGCAAAATAGGTGAAGTTATTCCTGTAGCCGATACCACCACTACCCTATTGATCTATATCCTGAACAATGCTTTCACTTTAGCAGCTGTAACCGCAGTATTTACTATTATTTTCAAAGTATTACCAGATGTCATTCTACGATGGAAATCAGCTATCATAGGTGCTTTATTTACTGCACTATTATTCAGTTTAGGTAAATACCTGATTGGCGTTTATATTGAGAAAGGAAATCCTGCATCGGCATTTGGTGCGGCAAGTTCGATTATCGTGATCTTGTTATGGATATACTATACCTCTATTATTTTATACTTCGGAGCTGAGTTTACCCAGGCTTATGCAGAAAAATATGATAAAGGAATAAGACCAAGTAAATATGCAGTACACACACAGATTACTGTGGTCGAAGAAAAAGTGGATGTTTTACCTCCGCAACACCCTAAGGAAACAAAAACAGAATCGGCCTAAGCCGATTCTGCAATTTCATCTTCAATGATATCTTCAGAAACTGCCGCTGTAGCCGCATCTAAATCAGATGAGATCAACGCTTCTACGGTATCCTTTTCTATTCTTAAGTTTCTGATAATATGCTGTTGTCTGTCTGGTGTATTTTTACCCATATAGTATTCCAGCAGGTTTTTAATCGTCTGATCTTTCAGAATTACAGGGTCTAAGCGGATATCTTTACCGATAAACAGACCAAACTCATCAGGAGAAATCTCTCCCAAACCTTTAAATCGTGTAATCTCCGGTTTATTTCCTAATTTCTCAATTGCTTTTTTACGTTCATCATCACTATAGCAATAGATCGTTTCTTTCTTATTACGTACCCTGAATAAAGGGGTTTGCAGAATATATACGTGCCCGGCTCTCACCAGGTCAGGGAAGAACTGCAAAAAGAATGTCATCATCAATAACCTGATGTGCATACCATCCACATCGGCATCAGTAGCGATCACGATATTGTTATAATGCAAACCTTCCAGCCCATCTTCAATATTCAGTGCATGCTGCAATAAGTTGAATTCCTCATTTTCATAAACCACCTTTTTGGTCAGTTCATAACAATTCAGAGGTTTCCCCTTTAAACTGAATACTGCCTGGCAATCTACATCTCTGGATTTGGTAATAGATCCGGATGCAGAATCCCCTTCGGTAATAAACAACGTAGTTTCATAACGTTTTTCATGCGTACTGCTGAAATGGACTTTACAATCTCTGAGTTTCTTATTGTGAAGTGATGCTTTTTTAGCCCTGTCATTCGCCAGTTTCTTGATCCCGGCAATATCCTTACGTTCACGTTCAGATTGCAGGATACGCTTTAATAAAGCATCTGCAACATCAGTATGCTTGTGCAGATAATCATCCAGTTCTTTTTTAACGAAATCATTAATGAAAGTACGTACAGAAGGCCCTTCAGGCCCCATATTCTGAGAACCCAGTTTAGTTTTTGTCTGTGACTCAAATACCGGCTCCTGCACGCGAACAGAAATCGCAGCAATAATGGAAGAACGGATATCAGAAGCTTCGTATTCTTTTTTATAAAACTCACGGATAGTTTTCACAACCGCCTCTCTGAAAGCAGCCTGGTGTGTACCACCCTGAGTTGTATGCTGTCCATTCACAAAAGAATGATAATCTTCTCCATACTGCTGACCATGGGTCATCGCAATCTCGATATCATTCCCTTTCAGGTGAATAATCGGATAACGGATATTCTCTACATCTGCTACCTTATGCAGCAAATCGTACAGTCCACGTTCCGACAAGTATTTTTGATTGTTAAAATTAACCGTTAAACCAGTATTCAGGAACACATAGTTCCAGATCATACTTTCTACAAAATCAGGGATATAATGGTAATTTCTGAAAATAGTCTCATCAGGATAGAAGGTAATGGCAGTACCATTTCTTTGCGTCGTATCAATAATGGGATGATCCATGGTGATCTCTCCTCTTGAAAACTCCACCTTTTTCGTTTTTCCATCACGATAAGACTGTACCACGAAATTAGTTGACAAAGCATTTACCGCTTTCGTACCTACCCCGTTCAGCCCTACTGATTTCTGGAAAGCATTACTATCATATTTACCACCGGTATTGATCTTTGATACACAGTCAATCACTTTACCCAATGGAATACCACGGCCATAATCACGTACATTTACCTTAGAATCCGAAACAGTGATATCAATGGTACGGCCGGACCCCATTACAAACTCATCAATAGAGTTATCCATGATCTCCTTTAGCAAGACATAAATACCGTCATCCTGAGCGGAGCCATCACCCAACTTCCCGATATACATACCAGGGCGTAATCTGATGTGTTCTTTCCAGTCCAGTGACCGTATACTGTCATCGTTATATATAGGTTCAGCCATAATTTTTGTGTAGAGCTGCAAATTTAATGAATAGCTACCTCAATTAAACATCAAAGTTTCAACAAATACACATTTTGCCTTACCTTCGTGCATTTACTTCAGCAATAAATGCAGCCTAAAAAACAGCTTTCCCTTTTCGATCTGTCTATGATCGTTGTCAGTCTGGTCATTGGAATGGGCATCTTCCGGACACCAGTTAATGTAGCTGCCAAGGCACAGATCCCTGAATTATTCTTTCTGGCCTGGATTATAGGCGGTTTGGTTGCCTATTGTGGTGCACTGATCTATGCAGAAATCGGTTCACGTTTTCCGGTAACCGGCGGTTATTACAAGATATTTTCTACCTGTTATCATCCTTCGGTTGCCTTTGCCATTAATGGTATAGTCGTGTTGACAAGTGCCGCTTCTATGGCTGGTGTAACCTTAATTGGTTCAGAATACCTGAGCAGTGTTATTTTTCCACCAGAGATGCAGACCGACTTTTACCGGCTTGTGGTCGCTGCGGTAACTATACTTATATTTTACAGTATCAACCTGATGGGTTTAAAAGCGAGTTCGAAAGTCCAGAACATCCTGACAGTAATTAAAATTACACTCGTACTGACACTGATATGCGCTATATTTTTTGGCGGACAAACGGAAATCATCACCCCTGTATTTAAAACAGCTTCAGGTCGCGTACCTGTCTGGTCAGATTATGGAAAAGCATTGGGGATTTGTCTGATCGCAGTTACCTTTTCTTTTGCAGGATATACACAAACAATCAACCTGGGTGGCGAAGTTAAAGAGGCCAAGAAAATCATTCCAAAAGGTATAAAACTGGGTCTGTTTATTATCATTTCGCTGTACCTGTTAATCAATTATACCTATGTTAAGGTTATCGGGTTTGAACAGCTAAAAACTGCACATAGCATTGCGTCGATATTAGCAGGTAAGATTTTCGGCCCCGCAGGCTTCACCATACTTTCCGCAGTTATCTTTTTATCTGTTCTGGGTTATGTCAACGTGAATCTTTTAAGTAATCCAAGAGCGATGTTTGCCATGGGTGAAGAAAAAGCACTCCCTTCTGTTTTTGCACAAAAGAGTAAGAAAACAGAGGTGATGGTAGTGAGCCTGACTACTTTTACTGCGCTGGTGATGACTACGCTCTTTTTCGCACAGACTTTCGATAAAATTGTCAACTACTCCATTATCCTGGAATGTATCGGAACAGCAAGTTCGGCAGCTACTTTATTTATCCTGCGCAGAACTACTGCTCATTTAGATAAAAGCAATATTTACAGGATGAAATGGTATCCTGTGCTCCCTGTGTTATTTATTTCTTTTTATTTATTCGTTGGGATCAGTATTTATCAAGATGATCCTTCTGCTGCCAGCAATGGATTGTATATATTTATAGGATTCGTAGCCATTTATTTTATTTCAAAAATATTCAATAAAAAGAAGGAAATAGCCGATGCAGCAGAAGGAACTGCCCTTAAGTAAAGAGATCACGTATGCAGCCGGAATGATGGGCTGGAGCATTATGACCAATATTATTATTGTAATGCTTCCCTATTTCTACCTGCCGCCTACCAATTCCGGCTTAACTCCTTTAGTCCCTCAGCTGGTTGTATTTGGTATATTTAATATCCTGTCCCTGATTGCAGCGTCAGGCAGATTATTCGATGCTTTTTATGATCCTTTTATTGCCTCGGTGAGCGATGGAAGTACAAATCCCAAAGGCAGGCGTATCCCGATTATGCGTTATGCCATTATACCTGCGGTTATTTTCTGCGGATTGATCTTTCATCCGCTGGTTAAGGCAGAGTCTGCTATGAATGCCTGGTGGCTTACCATGATGCTGATTGGATTTTTCATGTCAGTTACGACTTATATCATACCTTACAATGCTCTACTGGCAGAATTAGCACATACAGCAGAACAAAAAGTTAAGCTTTCTACTTTTCAGCAGGTCGGTTTTGTCATGGGAATGATCCTGTCTGCGATGATCAATAATTTTGCCGATCTGATTCAGTTTGTATTTCATATTCAGGAAAGAATGCAGGCCCTTCAATATACGATCATCGGACTGAGTATTTTTTCCGGCCTGGTCATGATCCTTCCTGTGGTTACTATCAATGAAAAGGAATATAGTAATGGCAAGCCTACACATATCCCCCTGCTTCCAGCTATCAAAAATACGTTCCGCAATGCAAATTTTAAATATTACCTGATTTCAGATTTTGCCTATTATACGGCTTTAAGTATTATTTCGAGTGGTTTACTTTATTTCGTAAGCGTTTTATTGAAACTTCCTGAATCGGACGGCGGAAAATATATGGGGACTATGGTTTTCCTTTCCCTTTTATTTTATCCTTTCGTCAATTCCGGCGCAAAACGCTATGGCAGAAAAGCAATGGTACTTGCTGCTTTCGCTATCCTTAGTCTTATTTTTGTCACTATTTACTTTCTTGGGCACCTGCCTTTTCCGCCGGCTATGCAAATGTATATCCTGGTGGTTTGTGCTTCTTTTCCGCTGGCTGCTCTTGGTATTCTGCCTAATGCCATTCTAGCTGACATCGCTCAAAAAGATACCAGGCAGACCGGAGAAAACCATGAAGGCATGTTTTTCGCAGTAAAATATCTATTTGTTAAACTTGGTCAAACCCTGGGAATTGCACTTTTTGCGATGCTCACTATCTATGGTAAAGATCCGGGACACGATTTTGGCCTGCGTTTAAATGGTGTTGCAGGCTTTGTTTTATGTGTGCTCGCCTTATTGTTTTTCACCCGCTTTAAAGAAGACAAATAAGTTACGGAACTTATATGTATATTTGCGCCAGCGAAACGTAACTCTTTAAACAGCAAGGAATTCATTAATTAAACACCTGCTGATTGTTAACGTCTCTTCATTATTATACACATTAAAATTCAAACACATTGTTATTCGAAGAATTAAACCTGATTGAGCCTATTTTAAAAGCGCTGCAAGCAGAGGGTTATACTAACCCAACCCCTATACAAGAACAATCTATCCCTACTATATTAACAAGCAGAGACTTACTAGGCTGTGCGCAAACCGGAACTGGTAAAACAGCGGCTTTTGCAATTCCTATGTTACAACTGCTGAATAAAGAACATCAGAATACTAAAGGCCCGAGAGCAATCCGTGCCCTGGTATTAACGCCAACGCGTGAGCTTGCGATTCAGATTGAAGAAAGTTTCAAAGCTTATGGTAAAAATCTTTCTCTGCGTCACCTGGTTATTTTTGGTGGTGTTGGGCAAAAAGCACAAACTGATGCTTTACATCGCGGCGTAGATATCCTGATCGCTACACCAGGCAGATTGCTTGATTTAATGAACCAGGGTTTCGTAAACCTTAAAGATGTTGAAATATTTGTACTGGATGAAGCAGACAGAATGCTGGACATGGGTTTTATTCACGATGTGAAGAAAACTATTGCAAAGCTGCCTGCTAAAAGACAGACTTTGTTTTTCTCGGCAACGATGCCTGCTGAAATTCAAAAACTGGCGAATACGATTTTAACTGATCCGTTAAAAGTAGAAGTAACACCTGTGTCTTCAACTGCGGAAAAAATTGAGCAGTCTATCTATTATGTAGATAAAAACGATAAGAAAAATCTATTAATCCATATCCTTAAGGATAAAACGATTACTACAGCACTTGTTTTTACCCGTACAAAACATGGCGCAGACCGTATCGTTAAAGACCTGATTAAAGTTGGTGTAAAGGCTGAAGCTATTCACGGTAATAAATCACAGAATGCGAGACAAAGAGCTTTAACTAATTTTAAAGACAAAACTACCCGCATTCTTGTAGCAACTGATATTGCTGCCCGTGGTATTGACGTGGACGAGTTAACGCACGTAATCAACTATGAATTGCCAAACGTTCCTGAAACTTATGTACACAGAATTGGCCGTACTGGCCGTGCTGGTAACAGTGGTGTTTCCTTCTCTTTCTGTGATGGGGAAGAAAAAGAATACCTGGACGATATCGAAAAATTAATAGCCCTTAAAATCCCTGTACAGGAAGATCATCCTTATGCGATGAGCTGGCAGAGCCTGATGTCTGGCGCCGCAGCGGCAAAAGTAAAAGGAAAGAGCAAACCTTCAAGAGGTGGCCGTCAGGAAAGAACTGAATATAAGCCAAACCTTAGCGGAGCAAAAAGAACTCCAGGTGGTGGCAATGGTGGTGGTAACCGCAGATTCAGTGGCTCAAGACCTAAAGCTAAAACAGATTAATATTAAACATTAAGATCTTGAAACCGTTTCCTGTTGTGGGAAACGGTTTTTTTAGTTTCAGGGCTTTTGATGACCTGATGAGGAGTTGATTTATATTCGATAAAATAAATCAATAAAAAGTTTAAAGAATTTACAGACAACTTTAAAGAATTATACCTAATTATCATGAAAATAAGTATATTAGAACAAAAATCCCGGTATAATTATTTAGATCCCAGTTATGGAGAAAGGCAATATCATAAAGATCTCCCGGGGACATCTTACAGAAATATCCAAGGGTGATTATGTGGCGAGTGCGAAAAGTATCAGTTCAAACGCAGCACATAAAATAACCGAGAACAGCAAAGAGGGAATCATTTTCGGGGAACCGAAAAAGATGAACGGGATTAAGGATGACAGCGTTGATGTGGTAATTGGAGTGTTCTTTGACGGAACACGGAACAACAGGATCAATAATACACTTAGAACCCAGCATCAGGCGAACAGTAAAAATCCAGCCCGGGGCCTTGAGGGCCAGGATAGCTATCAAAATGCACCGTCAAATGTACAGAACCTGGCAAGAGCCTTTATGAAAGATAGACTTCACCGTCCAGTCTACATTGAGGGCGTAGCTACAACAGACAATGCAAAAGACAAAAGTATAGCTGCTGGTTTAGGTTATTTTAAAACTGGAATTCACGATAAAGTAAAAAGAGGTTGTCTGCTTTTAGCCAAAGAGTTAAGTAATCTTACAAATATTGAAGGATTAAAAATAAATAAAGTTACTATAGATATTTTTGGATTCAGCCGGGGGGCAACTTGCGCCCGCAATTTTATATATGAGATCACAAAGCCTGAAAAAGAAACCATATTGCTCAGAGATGGGATAAATAAAAATGGAGTTTATGAATCAGCAGATGGAACTTTAAGAAATAACACAAAAGTTGTCTCCTCTGAGACAGTAAAAATAATGCAACCAGCAAGAGGGATGTTGGGACAATATTTAAAGGATAATCGAGTAAAGTTTAACTCCTTTAACCTAAGGTTCGCCGGGTTGTTTGACAGTGTATCATCTTATGGGGTTATGCATTGGGACGATGTTTGGGAGTTAGATCTGAACGCAATTAATAAAATGGCTCAAATAGTACATTTAACTGCGGCTGATGAACACAGAGATAATTTTGAACTCACTGCTGTAACAAAAGGTATTACTAAAAATCTGCCAGGAGTCCACTCTGATGTTGGCGGAGGATACAGAGATCATATAGTTGACAAATTTCTTGTTAATGCTAAAAATAAAGAGAGAGTACTGGTTGCTTTAGATCCGAAAATTGAATCTGAAAGAAAAAGGTTAATAGAACAAGCCTGGTATACAAAGGAACAATTTACACTTGAAGGGAGTGAATATGAACCAAAGCGGCTTTTTGGTACCCGTCAAATTAGAAATAACTATTCTTATATTCCACTTCACTTAATGGCAGAATTTAGTAAGTTGCTTGGAGGAGTAATATTTGATAAAGATGTCCTTGCATACGATTTTAAAATAGCCGAAGATGATCCAAAATTAAACCTCAAAAAGGTATATGACAGACTTTACAATTATGCCTTTAAAGATGCGCCACCAATGCTTTATTTTACTGAACAAGAAATCGAGCTTTTAAGGGCAAAAGCTCGTGAAGGACTACTCTCTAAAGAGAAATTTGCAATGCTGGCAAATGATCATAATATGCTGAGACAACTCAGAAGTCGTTATCTTCACAACTCCGCAGATTTTGGTGACTTTGGTATGCAGCCAACATGGGATAATCAAAGAGTTATTTACAATAAAAAGTAATATTAAAATGAAAAAGATAGCTAGTCTGATTATAATAAGCCTCGGGCTTTGCTTCGTCTTTTCCTGTCAGAATAAATCTGAATCCACTATGAAAAAATACGATTGGATAGCCACTGAGAATGCGCCTAAAGAATATCCAATGCGCATTTATAGCGGGATATTATATTCTGGAAAACAAGACATGACTGCTGTTCCGGAAGGTACAACAATAAATTATGGATGGGGGGAGGCAGGCTCGGTTGAATCCTCTGGAGAAACATTAAAAGCAGCACCCAACACTTTAGATCTAACCTGGATTTCATTTACTGAAAATAAAAATTATACAGGTAAATTCCCGTTAAATGTCAAACTCATAGATTCATTATTCAGCGCAGGATATCCTGCTGAAGATTTACCGGCGGGACATGACGATTTTTTTTACTTCAAAGTTGGGATGGCGCCTGGCGGAGTTGTTGTTCTGTGGCTCAGTGGCCCGGGTAAACAGGTAGAAGTTGGCCGTTACCAGGGAAAAGAAATAAGTGATGTAGACTGGAAAAGTAAAATACCTGGCTACGATGGTACAATGAAAGAGTATGGTAAGCATATTATCGCAGATTTACCAAAAGAAGTTCAGCAGCAAATCGTTGATAATAAAATTCCTTATGGGAAGTGGGATCACTGGAGAAGACGCTTCAGCTGGAAGCCAGTAATAACTGGTGATGCAGACATCCTTAGAGTAACCATGTTCATGTTCAACAAAGAGATGGACTTTCTAATAGGAAAAAGATTAAATCCCGTTGAATACATTCAAAGGGGGGCACTTGAAAAACTCTACATCTTCTGGGTTGATCACAAGAAACGGGAAATGAGATCTCAGATAGATTTCGATGAAACAGAAACTGATCAGATATTTTCGGCATTAAAACCAGGTGAGAATTGTGACCTGCTACTACATGTGGCCAACGATGGCGAAGTGACTGTAAACTTAAAAACAGCAGCTGGGGTAATCCCATTCAAAAAGGCAAAGATCAATACCTATCTGCGTTAAAACAAAAGATCTTAATTCTGTCCCCCGAAACTTTGCAGATTCCAGGTAAAACTTAACAGAAAATACCTGGTAATCTGATTAGTCCTGCTTTCTGTAGTTGTATTGTCTGTGACCGATCTGGTCAGGTTATTTCCCTGATTTAAAAAGTCATTCCCTTCTAATTTTATACTGGCCTGTTTATTCTTGAAAAATGTCTTCTCAATAGAACCATTGATAATAAAAGGGTTCGTAGCACCAACCGAGAATCCCTGGTTGAAAGTTTTTGATGCATTCACTCCTAAGATCAAGCTCTTTAAAATAAACACCCTGCTATCCATATTAAATGCCCAGATCTGCAACGTATTCGAATTAAAACTTCTGATGGAATACATATTACTATTGTAATTATAATTCGCACTGGTGTGCATCATAATCCATTTGCGGTACATCCTTAACCCTACCCTTTGATTGATATTAACGCCTTTACCAATATTCTTCACCTCTTCTGCAAATGAAATACGGTGGTTATAATTAACCCCGCCAATCATTTCAAACGTAAATTTCTTTTTTCCAAAAGGCAAAGACCAGTAATAATTAGTACCGAAATTATAGTTACCATTCGTATTCAGATAATGCGTTTCCTGGTTAAAGTTCTTCAACGAATCAGGAACCAGCTTATCCGGGATCAACAATGTATTCGACACTACCTGGTTTTGTGTAAGCGACCCTCTTAACCCCAGCTGCAAATTACTTCCGTTCTGTGGATTAGTATGGTTATAATTCAGATTAATCAAATGATTAAATGCAGCCTTCAAATCTGGATTCCCAATTACTATATTGTTCAGATTACGTGTATCCCTTACCGGCTGTAGCTGGTTAAAATTAGGCTCCAAACTATTGCCCGAGTAAAAAGCGTTAAACTGGCTTTTAGTAGAAATCATGTAATTTAAACGTGCAATCGGCGAAAAATTAAAACCCGCGCGGTTAATCCGATCAGTTCTTCCCTCGTAAGCACCAGTTAATAAACTTGGCTGCCCCATGATCCCCAGCACATAATTGAGCTTTTTTGTTTCATAGCGGTAATTGATACCAATGATATGTTTACTAAAAGAAGAAGTATAAGAATTGCTTAAAGAATCTATCTCCCTGATATTCCCCGACCGATCTCTGTCTCTGGTATCCAGGCTATTTCTCGTATGGCTCAATGAAAATTGGTAACTAAAATCCAGGCTCCTTTTAATCAATGAGTCTTTTTCTTTCAAAGGTTCCGTGAAGGTAATATTAGCATTCAGACTATTGGTGCGGTTACGGTCATCTACCAATTGATCCAATAAAGAATCTTTAACTGCTACACCCGTCTTAGGATCATAATACTTAATCTGGTTATCCAGATCACTGTTATTAGCGGTAAGCCCGGAACTACCATTCACACCAATAGAAATGATTCTGCCCGGTTTTTTCAATTTGCGGGCCATAGAGAAATCAGCATTCAAATTAGGATTATTCTGTTTACTGATCCTTTGTGTATTTAAATCCCGGCGCACAACCCCGGTTTGCAATGACTCATTGATAGATGTACTGTTTGTACCCAGTAAAGCACCTCTGAATCCTCCTCTCAGATAATTCTCCTGATCCGTAGACTCCAGGCTCAGATCGAGGTTATGCCCATTACTTTTGGAGGAATTTGTATTCGCAGACTTGTCATAGATAATTCCCTGAGGATTTACTGTTTCAATCAGACTCTGTTGTATACTCTCGTTTTTATTGTAAACGTAATTATAGTTGCTGCCGAAAATCAGCTTCTCTTTAATCTTATCTCTATAACTGAAACCCAGATTAGAATTTGTATTGATCCCGGCCCCCGTATTGGTATTACCAGCATTTGCATTTACACCAATCTGCCGGAGGTCTCTCCACAAATAATCATTCAGATTTAAACCATAACGTTTATCCGTTCCCGCACTCGCGGTAATACTGCCAAAATTCCCATTATTACGGTCTGACTTCAGGACAACATTCAAGATCTTTTGTGGTTCTCCGGTTTTGATCCCTGTGAAATTTGCTTTATCCCCATAATCATCAATAAACTGGATTCTGGAAACCGTTCCTGCTGGTAATTTTGAAATAAACTCCTTGACATTACCCGTAAAAAAGTCCTTCCCATTCACACGGATTTTAGTCAGCATTTTACCCGCAGAAGTCACATTACCATCCTTATCTATCTCTACACCAGGTAATTGTTTCAATAAATCCTCTACCTTATCATTTTCATGAACAGCATAGGCGTCTGCATTAAACTCCACAGTATCTTTCATTACCCGCATAGGAACCACCTTACCCTTGATCACCACCTCATTTAACTGAAGTGTGGAAGATTTTAAAAGCACAGTTGGTAAAGATTGTTCCGCCACTCCATCTTTCAAAGTAAGAACTTTGCTATAAGCAACATAACCTATGCCCCTGACGAGTACCAAAATTACCCCGCTCTTCACATTCGAAAAACCAAAGCTACCTGTACTATCGGTATTACTGCTTAAAGTATCTTTACCTGTAATTAAACGCACATTTGCACCCGGAATACCCACATGGGCCGTATCCTGTACAACACCACGAAGTTGAATACCACTTTGTGCATTTACCGAAGAAAGCAGCACCATATTTAAAAATATAAATAGAAAAAGGGCTGTATATATCTTCAAAATCTTGGCTGGCAGTTATAAAAAAGAGGACTATAGACCTGTTAAGTCTTTCTGATTCTGATGATATGTAACCAATGCATCACTTTCATCAGCGGATAAGTAGGATCAAACTCGAACCACTTAGAAGCAAAATTCGGATTGTTAGGCTTTTTATGGTGATTATTCTGGAACAACTCTCCCATCATCAGGAAATCCAATGGAAGGGAATTTTTACTGTGATCATTGTTATCATGATTTGAATAACCATATTTATGACCGCACCAGTTCACAATTGCACCATGTAAAGGTCCCATCAGGAAATGAATTGGTAACAATAAGAACATCCACCAGGCTGTAGCAAAAGTCACATAAAACCAGATATAAAAACTAATGAAGACCATTCTTGTGATCCAGGAATCGCCAATTTTATCAATCAGCGGCCATGAAGGATAATTATCACGGAACTGTTCTTCCGGCTCTTCATTGTATTTTGCATAATTCAAATAGATATTTTTAGTCTGTATCATCATCCCCCATACATCCTTTACAAAATGCGGAGAGTGCGGATCTTTCTCGGTATCACTAAAAGCATGGTGCATCCGGTGAAGAATAGCATATGCCCTTGGATTTAAGAAAGAGGAACCCTGAGACAGAAAAGTAATGGTATAGAAAAACTTCTCCCAGAAAGGATTCATTTTAAACATTTTATGCGAAGCATAACGATGTAAAAAGAAAGTTTGAGAGAAAAGTGACAGGAACCAGTGCAGTAGAAAAAATATTAATATGATCATATTGAATTGCGTATACTATGGAACGGAACATCCTTCGGGATGTTTCAATTACAAAAGTAAAGAAAAGAAAAGGGATTTGGCGCGGAATGTTTCGATTATTAATTTTTTATTGAATACCGACACGCGCAAAAGAAAAGAGAGAAAAAAAGCATGTGCTTGAATTCAGTATCAAACACATGCCGGAAATATGATTTATCTGCCGAAATCGTCTGATACACGTACAATATCAGATTCATCAGATGGATTAGAAGGGTCAGTATGCTGCCAGATTTCAGAAACAATACCCCAGTCATCCAAACCTACCAGGCGATGTCTTTCTCCTTGTTTTAATTTAATAGTTTGTTCAGGAATCAATTGCTGTACATCTCCCTGCTCATCAGTCTCACTGGTAATCACACCAACTGTACCACTTACCACTCTCCATATTTCAGCACGGCGGTGGTGATATTGCCATGATAAACGCGTATTTGGTGCAACGATTAAGATCTTAGGACTTAATTTTCCTGAGATTTTCAGCTCTTCTACATTTAGTCCGTCAAAGTAAACATTGGCAAACTGTTGTGCTTGTGCCTCATCAATAACGAAAAAACCACCCCATGGACGGGTTTCATCACGATTTACTACGTTAAAACCTTCAATTTTTAGTCGCTGAGCAACACTGTCGAATATTTCTTTTTTCTGATCTGACATTATATATAAATATTTTAATGCTCAAATATAAGAAACAGTTTAAAATTCATCTGATTATTTGTTAGCACCAAATCCCCTCTTAAAGCCCTCCTGCCTTTCGCTATTCTAAATGCATTGCAAAATATCAGTTACACAAATAAACATCTCCGCAATCCATTAAAGAACCCGTTTAAATTTAAACACGCACAGGCAACATAAATTTAAACAGGCTAATAATTGATTTTAATATTTGTATTTTCGCGTCATAATGGGGAAAAAGGTAAATACAGATCCAAATTATACCATTAGGTATTAAATATAATCTTACTTTTGTAAGAGTTTGTATAAAGTTTGAACAGACCCAAAGAGTTAATCAAAGCCGTAAAGGCGATGATCAATCATTAATTTATATATGCATATGTTAAAAAGAGTTGTTATCACAGGGATTGGCGCATTAACGCCTTTAGGAAATGATGTAAATACTTTCTGGAGCAATACCATAGCTGGAAAAAGCGGAGCTGCAAAGATTACTCGCTTTGATGCCTCCCTCTTCCGCACGCAATTTGCTTGTGAACTCAAGGATTATGACGTTACAAAATATTTAGACAGGTCAGACATTAAAAGAACAGACCGTTTTACACAATACGCTTTAGTGGCGTCTGATGAGGCAATCAAAGACTCTGGCTTTGAATTTGACAAAATGGACCCATTTGACGTGGGTGTGATCTGGGGATCAGGACAAGGTGGAATGGATACTTTCGAGCAACAGTCTGCTGAGTTTGCGCTGGGCAATGGTACGCCACGTTACAGCCCGTTCTTTGTACCCAAACTGATCGCTAACATGGCTTCAGGAATGATTTCTATCCGTAACGGCTACATGGGAATCAATTACACTACAGTTTCTGCCTGTGCCACTTCCAATACAGCGATTATGGATGCTTTCACTTATATCCGTATGGGTAAAGCAAAAATCATTGTGACTGGTGGTTCAGAAGCACCTATTTCAGCTTCTTCAGTTGGTGGATTTTGTGCGATGAAAGCGATGTCAGCACAAAATGACACGCCGGAAACAGCTTCAAAACCATTTGACATTAAACGTGATGGTTTTGTGATGGGCGAAGGTGCAGGTGCACTGGTTCTGGAAGAATATGAGCATGCAGTAAAACGTGGTGCAACTATTTACGGGGAAATTGGTGGTGCAGCAATGACTGCTGACGCTTACCATATGACAGCGACCCATCCTGAAGGTTTAGGCGCTTCTCATGCGATGAAATTAGCCCTTACAGAGGCTGGTTTAACTATCCATGATATTAACTACCTGAACACACACGCAACTTCAACCCCTGTCGGAGACCTTTCTGAGACCAAGGCAGTAAGTAATCTGCTGGGAACAGGTAAAAATGAATTGTTCATCAGTGCAACAAAATCGATGACTGGTCACTTATTAGGTGCAGCCGGAGCTATTGAAGCAATTATCTGTTTATTATCGATGCGGGACAGTATTATCCCTCCAACCATCAATACAGATGAACTTGACCCTGCAATTCCATCCAACCTGAATATTGTAATTAAAGAAGCAATCTCTGCTAAAGTTAAATCAGCAATGAGCAATACTTTCGGTTTTGGCGGTCACAACGGAATCGTTGTTTTCAAATCGTTATAAACCAGGATAATTTCAAGCCGGCATGTTTTATAACAACATGCCGGCTTTTTTATGCTTAAAAATGAAGGCCTTAAACTTTTAATTGATGAATAACCTGTTCTACAGTAAACAGGATTTTATCCAGGTTTGAAGGATGGCCGGTAATTTTTGCAATCATAATCCCACCTTCAATCAGCGCAATGATAGAATAAGCTATCCGGTCAACATCTGTGTCTGCTTTAAATTCCCCTGCTTCCATTCCCGCAGTAATTAAATTACTGATATCTTTTTTCCAATCCGTAACTGCTTTCGCGGCCTTAGCCTTTAATAAAGTGTTGGTATCATCAGCCTCTATCGCCGTATTCAGGATCGGGCATCCGCCTGTCGGAAAAGATGCACCGCTGAAACTATGGTAAACCTGTGCATAAACCATCAGTTTCTCCTGGTAGCTGACTGCTTTTTGCATCCGCTGAGCGATAGTCTTCCTGATCTTGGATAAATTATAATCAAAAACCGAAAGCGCAACATCTTCCTTATTCTCAAAATTGCCATAAATACTTCCTTTGGTCAGGTGAGTAGCCTCTGTCAAATCTGACAATGAGGTCCCCGCATATCCTTTGGTATTAAATATACCCGCTGTGGTTTCAATAATAAACTGGCGGGTACGCTCTGCTTTTGACAATACATTATCCATAAAGCAAAAGTCCTGAAAATTTCTCTCCTAAACCATAGCTTACGTAACAAATTATGAGCAGAATGTTAAACAGCACGTTATAATAAATTGCATAATAAAATTATTATACTAAATTTATTTCGATAACCATTTATAAACCAACCTCCTGATAAAGGAAATGATTCAGCGGCCATAGCCACTGAATCCGAACCACTTAAACTATGAACTCATTAGGCATTTACGACTACGTCGTTTTCCTCGTTTACTTCCTCATCGTCGCCCTCTATGGCTGGACAGTTTACCGCAAAAAACAAGCACAAAAAGAAAATTCAAAAGATTTCTTCCTTGCAAAAGACTCCTTAACCTGGTGGGCTATCGGAGCCTCCCTCATTGCTTCCAACATTTCAGCAGAACAATTTATTGGAATGAGCGGATCGGGCTTTACCATGGGTCTGGCCATTGCCAGTTATGAATGGCTGGCTGCTGCTACGCTGATTATTGTCGCTATATTTTTTATTCCTGTTTATATCAAGAATAAAATCTATACGATGCCACAATTTCTTGGACAGCGGTATAACAGTACTGTAGCTATGATTATGGCCATCTTCTGGCTGTTACTTTATGTGGTGGTCAACCTGACTTCTATCCTTTACCTTGGTGCTTTAGCCATTAACAGCATCTCCGGGATCAATATTACCGCCTGTATGTATGTACTTTCTGTTTTTGCCGTTATTATTACCCTCGGCGGTATGAAAGTAATTGGCTATACAGATGTTATCCAGGTATTTTTCCTGATCCTTGGTGGTCTGGCAACAACCTACCTTGCACTGGAATTAGTTTCGACACACTTTGGGACCACTGGTGTATTCAACGGACTCTCGCTGATTAAAGAAAAAGCCGTCGATCACTTCCAGATGATCTTTCATAAAGAAGATGCACATTATATGGACCTGCCTGGTCTTTCGGTACTGATCGGTGGAATGTGGATTGTTAACCTCAACTATTGGGGCTGTAACCAATATATTACACAAAGGGCATTAGGTGCTGATTTAAAAACTGCCCGTAGCGGATTGTTGTTTGCTGCATTTCTGAAATTGCTGATGCCAGTCATCGTTGTTTTACCGGGTATTGCCGCTTATGTCTTATATAAAGAAGGTTACGGAGATTTCCATAAAGCCATGCTAAAAGACGGTTCTTTAAATGCAGATTCAGCTTATCCTGTATTACTTAACCTCTTACCGCAAGGGCTAAAAGGTTTATCCTTCGCCGCTTTAACAGCTGCTATTGTAGCTTCACTTGCAGGAAAAGCAAACAGTATCGCGACTATATTCACCCTTGATGTTTACAAGAAAGTGATTAATAAAGATGCTGACGAAAATAAACAGGTTATAGTTGGCCGGATTACCGTTATTGTCGCAATGATCCTTGCGATTATTATTGCGCCACAACTTGGAATTGATAAAAAAGGAGGCTTCCAGTTTATACAAGAATATACTGGTTTTGTTTCTCCGGGTATTTTCGCCATGTTCTTACTTGGATTTTTCTGGAAAAGAACCACGTCTAATGCTGCTTTATTTGCAACTATCGGTGGTTTTATCCTGTCTGTGGTCTTTAAAGTACTGCCATCATTCGTTAGCCTGGAATGGTTAAGCCCTTATGGTTTTTCGAAACTGGTAGAACAGAAAAACGGTGCTATGCTATATGAGATTCCTTTCATTGACCGGATGGGCTTCGTATTTGCAATTTGTGTAATTGCGATGTTCATTATCAGTAAACTGGAAAACAGAAATGGGATCAATCCTAAAGGACTGGAAGTTGACAGATCCATGTTTAAAACCAATCAGAGTTTCGCTGTCGGATCATTGATCGTAGGTGGAATTATTGTGGCTTTATACAGCATTTTCTGGTAAAATACCGCTTAAAATATCCCTGTAAAAAACAAAGCCCCTCAATCTTAAAGACTGAGGGGCTATTGCATCCATTTGTGTGTGTTTGGAATTTCATCTACCCAAAAGTTCAAATTCCTTGTATTATCAACATTGGCAAGCAACAAAACACACCACTGAAGATCCCTTAGGCAACTACCATTACCCGATTCCGGAGTTCGAATCTAACCTATTAACTGTAAAACGTAAGTAAATCAGCAAACGCTACAGCAATTAAAAATATATTTTAATCTTTCAGCAAATTTGCTTTAGTATACTCCCAATTCATCCTTGCGATATTCAATACAGAGATGCCCTGCGGACATTCTACCTCACAGGCTTCCGTATTGCTGCAATGTCCAAAACCTTCTTCATCCATACGGGAAACCATTTTCAACACTCTTTTAGCTGCTTCTTTTTCTCCCTGTGGGATTTTGGCTAAATGAGAAATCTTGGCAGAAGTAAAAAGTGCAGCACTTGAATTTTTACACGTAGCCACACAAGCGCCACAGCCAATACAAGCCGCAGAATCAAAAGCAGATTCCGCAATTTCATGAGTAATCAATAAAGTATTAGCCTCCACAGGCTGACCAGTATTAGCTGTGATAAATCCACCCGCCTGTATAATACGGTCAAAAGCCGAACGGTCAACCTTAAGATCTCGCTTTATGGGAAAAGCGGTTGCCCTGAAAGGCTCCACATAAATTGTAGCCCCGTCTTCAAACTCCCGCATATGCAGCTGGCACGCAGTTAGACCGGGAACCGGCCCATGGGCCTGCCCGTTAATCATCATCCCGCATGTCCCGCAGATCCCTTCCCGGCAATCATGATCAAATTCAACAGGCATTTCTCCCTTAAGGATCAGCTGCTCATTTAAAGTATCCATCATTTCCAGAAAAGACATGTGGTGATCCACCTGATCCAGCATATAATCTACCAGTTTTCCTTTAGTTTTTGCATCTTTCTGACGCCATATTTTAAGATGTATCTTCATGATTCCTAACTATAACTTCTTACTGATAATTTAATAAACTCGAATTTTAAGTGTTCAGGGTGTAACAAAGGAAGACTATCTTTTCCCTTCCACTCCCATGCAGACACATAACAATAATTTTCATCATCCCTTAACGCTTCTCCGTCCGCAGTTTGATATTCTTCTCTGAAATGCGCCCCGCATGATTCTTCTCTGCTTAATGCATCATGACACATCAGCTCTGCAATCTCCAGATAATCTGCTACCCTGCCCGCTTTTTCCAGTTCGCTGTTAATTTCATCAGCAGTTCCAGGAACAATCAGGTCTTTGTAAAACGCTGCTCTCAGCACTTTAATCCCTTCAATAGCTTCAGTCAACCCTTCAGCAGACCGTGACAAACCACATTTATCATATAATAGCTTTCCTAATTTCTTATGGAAGTAATCTGCTGTTTTTGTGCCCTTGATCTCACAAAGCCCGGCCAGCTGTGTGATAACTTCTCTTTCAATCCGGTCAAATTCAGGATGCGCAGTCGTTATCTTTTCTTTCTTCAATTCTCCCGATAAATAATTAGCCAGCGTATACGGAAGAATGAAATAACCATCTACACAAGCTTGCAATAAAGAATTTGCCCCCAGCCTGTTTGCACCATGGTCCGCAAAATTAGCCTCTCCAATTGCAAATAAACCAGGAATGGTAGTCATCAGTTCATAGTCTACCCATAACCCGCCCATCGAAAAGTGCGCAGCAGGAGAAATCTTCATTGGCGCAGCATAGGCATCATCGGCAGTTATCTTTTTATACATAGAAAACAGGTTTCCATATTTCTCTTTGATCTTCTCTTTTCCCTGTTCTTTGATCGCTTTTGAAAAATCAAGATATACTGCATTCCGCTGTGCACCCACACCGAAACCAGCATCAATTCTTTCTTTAGCAGCCCTGGAAGAAATATCTCTTGGTGCAAGGTTACCAAATGAAGGATAACGTCTTTCCAGATAATAATCTCTTTCCTGTTCAGGAATATCATTTGCAGCCCTTTGTTCATCTGGTAATTTAGGAACCCAGATCCTTCCGTCATTCCGCAATGATTCTGACATCAGTGTTAATTTCGACTGATAATCTCCCGATTGAGGTAAACTCGTCGGGTGGATCTGCGTCCAGCTTGGACAGGCCATCAGCGCTCCTCTTTTATGTGCCCTCCAAATGGCCGATCCATTACAGCCCATAGCCAGCGTGGATAAATAATAGATTTTACCAAATCCGCCTGTAGCAATCACGACAGCCTCAGCAGCAAAACGCTCTATTAAGCCACTATCCAGATTTCGAGCAATAATTCCTTTGGCTTTCCCTTCTGCAACCACCAGATCCAGCATTTCATGCCGGCTGTGTAAAGTAACTTTCCCCAGAGAAACCTGTCTCATCAATGCCTGATAAGCACCGAGCAATAATTGCTGTCCGGTTTGTCCCCGCGCATAAAAAGTACGGCTCACCTGCACTCCGCCAAAAGATCGGTTACTCAGGTATCCACCATATTCCCTTGCAAAAGGTACACCTTGCGCTACTGCCTGATCAATCAGGTTTAAAGAACATTCCGCTAAACGGTATACATTAGCTTCGCGTGCCCTGAAATCCCCGCCTTTGAGTGTATCATAAAACATCCTGTAAACAGAGTCTCCGTCATTCTGATAATTCTTTGCTGCATTAACACCGCCCTGAGCAGCAACCGAATGCGCCCTTCTGGCAGAATCCTGAAAACAAAAAGAAGTAACCGGGTAGCCCTGTTCTGCTAAAGAGGCAGCAGCAGATGCGCCAGCAAGTCCGGTTCCAACCACAATAACAGGTAATTTTTTCCGGTTTGCAGGATTGACCAGTTTCGCCTGCACTTTATATTGGCTCCATTTAGTTTCTAATGGGCCGGCTGGTATTTTAGCATCTAATTCCATAATCCGAATTGGGTAAGGTGAACATAAACCGGGATTACTGCAAAACCGATAGTAATTGCATAACTGTAGACTGTACCAAAGGTTTGTACGAGCGCGGCATATCCCGGATGGTATAACCCTAATGTTCTGACAGCACTTTTAAAGCCATGTAAAAGGTGAAAACCTAAGGCAAACATTGACAGCACATAAAGCAATACATACCACCACGATTTAAACGCATGGATAACCACAACATATAGATCCTTATTGCCATTTCTATCAAAGGGTACTGTCCCGAATTTATAGACATACCAGAAATCCTTGAAATGGATCACCAGGAAAATCAAGAGGATGGTACCCAGTATCCCCATATTTCTCGAATACCATTTACTGGCCTGTTTGCGGTTATCATAAGCATATTTGGCTGCTGTTTGTTTATTTCTTACGGTGATAACTAAAGCATCCACCGCATGTGCGATCAGCGAAAAATACAGTACATAAGAAATCACCTTGATAAATATATTACCCGATAAAAGGTTAGAGTAATAATTAAAACTCTCTGCTGCCCGGTCTGCCGGCAGCAACAACTGTAGATTTCCCAATAAATGGATCACCAGGAAAAAACACAGGAACAGTCCGGTCAGGGCCATCAGGTTTTTTCGTGATAAAGTACTTTTTAAAAAAGTTATGTTCATATTATTCTGATTAATAAACTCCGGTGACTTTCCACCATAAACCACCCAATCCCATCCAGATTGCTAATAAAGCAACCCCGACAATCAATCCCATAATCCACCACTGTTTAACATCTACGTAACCGCTTCCAAAATAGACCGGAGCAGGGCCATGCGCATAATGTGTAATCGTACCAAACAATGAACCTGTAAAACCTAACATCAGCGCCAGTAACAGTGGAGGTACGCCCATCGCGATACCTACCGCTAACAAAGCGGCATACATAGCAGCCACATGTGCAGTTGCACTGGCAAACAGGTAGTGACTTAGGAAATAAACAACTATAATGATTGGGAAAGCCAATGTCCAGGACATCCCTAAAAGTAAAGTCTGTATTAAATGTCCAAACCAGGGAATAAAGCCTAATTCGTTTAATGATCCGGCCATCATCACCAGTGTCGCAAACCAGACGATGGTATCCCATGCTCCTTTTTCAGCTTTCACATCTTCCCACGTCAGTACCTGAGTAAGCAATAAGATAGAAAGTCCAATAAATGCAGTTGTTGTCGCATCTATTTTAAACAGGTCTCCGGTTACCCAAAGCACCAGTAAAATCACGAATGCCAGTAGCATCAGCCACTCATTTTTTGTGATCTTGCCCATTTCTTTCAACTTCGCTACAGCCATTGCTGGTGCTTCCGTAGTCTTTTTCAATTCAGGAGGAAAAATCTTATACAATAAATAAGGGATAATAATTACTGAAGCCAGTCCGGGAACAATTGCAGCCCAGAACCAGGACATCCAGCTGATATGAATCCCCATATCTGCTGCAAATTTCTGACACATCGGGTTACTTGCCGTTCCGGTCAGGAACATAGCCGAAGCAATCAGGTTCATGTAATAACTGTTCAACGTCAGATAAGCTCCTACTTTACGGTGTGTCTCCGCCTGGTCGGGCATAGAGCCCAGGCTCATCGCCATAGATTTCATGATCGGATAAATAATCCCACCGCCCCTTGCTGTGTTACTTGGAATGGCCGGAGCAAGTATTAAATCGGCAGCACCCAGACTATAAGCTAAGCCCAAAGAACTTTTACCGAATAATTTAATAAAGATGTAGGCGATCCTGCTTCCCAAACCTGTTTTGATAAAGCCACGGGCGATAAAAAAACTAATCCCGATCAGCCAGATTACCTTATCACCAAAACTTCTTAAAGCCAGTGTAATCGATTTTCCCGGATTGCCCGGAGCAAGTACACCAGTCATGGCAACCAGCGCGATAGCCATCATACAAAGCGTGCCCATACTGGCTGCTTTCAGGATAATCCCGACAATGGTAGCCAGAAAGATTGCCAGTAAATGCCAGGCTTCTGGTTTAACACCTTCCGGGGCAGGAATAAACCAGATTGCGAGCCCGAATAAGACGGTAATCAGCAATGGAACCGGTTGAATTTCTTTTTTTGGAGGCGCCGCCGCCGCTGTAGTAGCTGTAGATTTCATGATCGTATTTAACTTATAGTCTTGATTGGACCTGTACTATAAACATTTCATTGTTGTATTGTGTGGTGCCGGGAACATTTCTTTTGTAACGGTCAACATTAACTCCAAACTGGATGCGTGCACTATAAGCTTTTAAGAACTCTGCACTGATCATTGGTGTCCAGGTTTGTCTTGGATTATTAGCAGCGTGTTTAAAATCGCTATCAAAATTCTCGTACCGGCAAGAGAATTCCAATGAACTTAGACGGTGATAATTGATTGCATACCTCAGGTTGGGCAGAAGATATAGACCACGCATCTGATAATTGCCCACGCCGCCCACACGTTTAGCAGAATCCAGCCCGTAATAATAGGTGTGGTTATTTCCCTGCTTAAATTCTGTTTCTATTTCCAGTGACCACTTTTTACCTAAAGGAACAACACCAGATAAATCTACGCCCGAAGCGTATACACTGCTTCCTAAAACAGTTGCAAGTCCACCATTCAACCCTAATTTAATCTTCAGGCTTTTTTGCAAGCCTAATTCTACCCGGGTAGAAAAGTGTTTTCCATTGTCATTATCCATCAGTTGATTCCTGTTATTGCCGTTGACCACAGAAAGTTCATATTTAACAGGAATTTCTCCATGAGTTGCGCCGTAAATACTTGCACCAATCTGGAAGCTTTGCCAGCCATTATTCCCGAAAGCTGTATATTGATTAGAATAATCCATTGATTTAATCACATCAACCGGATACATATCCTCTAGTCCAAAAGCAGGCCTGAATTGTCCCATTTTCAGATTTATAAAGTTATCCAGCCGATAAGTGATATAAGCATTTTCCAAAACTTTATTTTTAGGATCAGATTTAAAATCTGCGAGGTTAAGCAATAACACTACATCGGTACGATCAGATATTTTCGAAGTGAACTGTAACCTGGCCCTCTTGATATCAAAATCATTATAAACTGCCTTACCATCAGTGTGATGCAGGCCATTTAAATCGATATTTTTATTGCCGCTGAAGAGATACCGGGCCTGAAACAGCCCGCGCATAGTAATCTTCCCTTTGGCTGTAGAATCTGGTTTCACAGGCTCCTGCGCCTGGATTTGGAAAACGCCAGTAAAGGAGAGTACCAGTATTAGTAAGAATTTATTCATATATAAAGATCCGGGTAAATCATGCGTCAGCGCATGTTTGTTATCATCACAAAATATGATCTTCATCAAACAATTTTAGTTTTTATAGTAATTATTAAATAAGCTTTAAAATAGTTTAAAATAAATAACTGATTAGAATGAAGAGCGTTTTTAGTTCTAATATTTGTGCCTATGAATATAATAAATTCATCCTTTAAAACTCCATTTCTACTTATATTCCAGTCGAAAAAACGATTAAACCTATCCAATTTTGAATGATTACAAATAATCGCTAGGAATCTTAGATTAATATCATTTACTTTGCGATCTTTATCTTAATTCATTCTAAATAAATGGCGTGAAGGTTCCTGACTTTCCCCAATTTATAATCAGGTTTCGGTTATGACTTTAAAAAAGATCAATGCATGGTTACATTTATGGCTGGGACTCGGTTCAGGCCTGATTGTATTTATTGTAAGTATTACAGGATGTATTTATGTTTTTGAAAAAGAAATAAGAAACTTCTATCAACCTTGGCAGTTTGTACAGCCTCAGGAGAAATCCTTTCTATTACCAACCCAGCTTATTGATAGTGCGAAACCGGAATTAGGTAAATTAAAACCTACTTCTATCAATTACGGGCAGAAAAATGAAGCGGCTACCGTCAACTCTCTAAACCGTAAAAAAGGGACAAGCCTGGTTATTTACATGAATCCTTACACTGCTGAGATCATTCATATTGACCGCAAGAACAAAAGAAGTAATGCCGATTTCTTCAGGTTTATTCTGAATGGACACCGTACATTATGGATGGGTAAAACAGGTTCAAAAATAATCGGAGTTGGCGTACTGGTTTTTGTAGTCTTATTAATCTCCGGGATTGTTTTATGGTGGCCTAAAAAGTGGATTAAATCAATACGTGATCAGAGCTTTAAAATTAAATGGAGCGGCAGTTTTAAACGCGTCAACTATGATCTGCACAAAGTTGCAGGTTTTTATGTCTTTCTTGTCTTATTGCTAATTTCATTAACAGGCCTTGTTTACAGTTACAAATGGTATAGTAAATCTTTATACTGGGTAACTTCAGGGGGTAAATCTTTAGAAGCTAAACCAAGACCGTTATCGGATACGACCACAAATGCTGTGTTTCAGCCAAAAAATATTGATAAAATTTATAGAAAGCTAGCTACTACTGATCAGGCCGCAGGGATGTTTATTACGCTTCCTGCAAAAGCTTCGGATGCTATAGGCTTCATCGTTTATTTAAAAGCCGGAACACTTTATAAGGCAGACAGGTACGCTTTCGATCAATATACAATGAAACAGTTTGCAGGCAACTCTCCGCTATTGGGGAAATACGAGGATGCCAGCATTCCTGATAAAATCAGAAGAATGAATTACGACCTGCACGTAGGCGCTGTAATGGGGCTTCCAACAAAAATCATCGCTTTTCTAGCCAGTCTGATTTCTGCAAGTCTGCCAATTACCGGATTTTTAGTTTGGTACGGCAAAAAATTCAAAAAGAAAAAAGGGAAAAAACCATTGGTTCAGGAAAAAATGGTCTTGAAAAAGACAACTGCTCCCTGGAAGCTTAAAAAAGTAAGGACTGCGGCTATGCAGGAACCTGTCGTTTAGCTTCATTCAATTATTAGCTGGGTAAACTACTCAGTCTTCTATTAAAACTACCCTAAAATCATTCTCTTTACATCGTTTTTTGATAAGCTTCATCCTGCTTATTATTTATTTTAATTTTCCTTTAAATATGTTTTGCAACTCTGTTGCAAATAACTATCTTAGCATTGTTGCAACCGGGGATAAGCCAAAAACCCGTTATCATAGCAGGCATTATACTTAATGAAATTTGATGAAACCATTGTGGCTCGTCCAGGATGCTTCATGAACATTAAACAAATTATAATCTTATGAAAAATCAATCAGAAAAAATCAAGTTAAATCTTGAAGACCTTCAATTAGAGAGCTTTGTAACCAGTATTGACAGTGAAGTTGCCATGCGTTTATCAGGCGGTTTAGGTAATGTATCAGAGCCAACACATACGGAGCCTACAGATGACCACCATACACCTGCCATTAAGTGTACTACAGTTATCTGCTAGTTTAATTAAATATCAATTGTTCACAAAGAGGGCCGGGAAACCGGCCCTCTTTTTACGCCTGTTCTTTCAGGCCAATCATTCCACTGATAATCAGAGATCTCATTTGTAACAGGATTTTCTCGCGTAATACTGTAGTTTCCAATCGCAGTTGCGCATTCCCTGAAAAATCCCCTAAAATTAAGCTGATCAGTTCCTGTCCGCTCAAAGCCTGCTGATTCAGATAATTCAGTATCAACGTGCTTAGCTGACCAATGTAAATTGTATTTACGCCGTTCTCTTCAGACATAAATAATGCAGCCTGATAGGTTTGCAAGAGTCCAAGAACCTTTTTAAGTTGGATACTCAACGAATAAAAACCTACATGATCATTTAGCTTGAATGATAAGCTGCATAATTCCTCGCTGGTCGCGACAGACAATTGTTTAGCCTGGTCCAATATAAACTCCTTCTTTTTTTTATAACATAAATAGCCTTTATGTAATTTCCACCTGACTGCCAGCTTATGCTCAAAGTCAAAAACTTCAGCAATTCCCGATTCTTCAAGCTCAGGCAAACCATTGATCTTTTGATAAAGCCGCTCCTCAAATTCATTGAAGTCCTCAGCTTGTAGTTTCAGCATAAAACCGGGTTCACTCTGGTCTAAAAGATGAATTGTTCGCGTATAATAGGTGGAGAAAATCCGCTGTTTGATTGCAAATTTGCTATGACCGGCTACCGCAGCTGGTTTTTTTCCACTGGGTGGCAATACGGGATAAGCCACACTATCCATTTCCTTATTCAGCAATTGCAACAGCATATAACCGACTCCGGATTTGCCGGATAATAGTCCGTAATCAAATTGATTAGCAGAAATATAAGTATTATAACTCCGTTTACGTGAATATTGAACGCTGGCCCGATCAGCAACTGATAAAATTAATTCCGTATAGTTTTTCTGTTGCAGGTCAGCAAATCCGGATAAAAAAGGTAATAATCCCATATATCCGCTACAAAGTGTAAAATCAGTACGGTGCATCTTTTCCAGCTCCTTTAAACATTTTTTCATCACCAGCTGGCAGTGCTGATAATAAATTTCCTTTCCAGTCAGTTCATAGGCATATAACCTGGCCAAACCGATTCCACCAGCACCATGTGCCCAGGAATTCACCTTGTTCATTTCTGGTATAAACACATCCAGATCCCAGTGGTGTGCATCTGGCAGGCTCAACCTGAATTTTCCCAACCTCAAATCCAGCCAGTTTCCAGAACCGGGATGAAAATATTGCATCTCATAAGCCAGTGCCTGCTCAGCAAGATAAATCAAGCCATCATTTTTAAAATAATTGCCTACCTGCATTAAAACATATGCTATCCCCGATGCCCCATGAGAGAACCCCGCCATACTATCAAAAGAAGATTTCGACTGGTTATAATCCCATTTCAACCCAACTAACGAAATTCTTGCTTCTTTGATGATTCTTTCAATCAGCTGATGAATAAGCGTTAACAGGTTTTTAGTACGCAGGTGATGATAAAGTAAAGTAATCACCAGTAAACTGCCGGAATATCCGCTTAACAAATCGGCCTTGGCCGTCTGGTTCACAATATTTTCCTGATTATCCAATAACAAGTGCGATGCGCAACGCAGATATTTCTCGTCTTTAGTATGCTCATAAAGCTTGATACAGACATAAATTACACCAGTTATTCCCGTATAAAAACCAAAAGACCGCGGTTTTAATACAGCTTCTTCTTTCAGGACTTTATTCATAATATCTTCTGCCATTTTCAAATCTTCCGTTTTACCGGAAAGCTCAAAAAGGCCAATATAAAACAAAGCAATGCCGCTATTTCCATTAAAAATATCAAATGTAGTTTGAAATGAAAACTTGTCAACCGTTTCATAAAAAGGACTCTGCCAATATACACCAGCATCATCTCTTCTGGAAGAGGCGAGCAAATCACTTTTAATTTGTGCTAATTGCTTCTGAATTCTTTGAGTTTGCAGTGAGGTAAATGATTGCATGCATTTTAAATTAAGAATTAGCTATAAAATCAAGACATTGGAGCGTACAGTACATCCCATAAGCTTCCTCATGATTACTGATACCCAGACGGTTATTATTCATATGCATTAAACTTGTCATAATTTCAATGCGTTTTATTTCCGTAAAATCCGCCTGCCGATAATTTTGCAGGATCAGCCTGTTCGCTTTAAACAAATCTTGTACTTCCTGATTTGCCGTTCCTGCGGTAATTTCTTCCCAAAAAACTTTTGACGCAGGTAAAATAACCGCTTTTGTCCTGTTAAACGAAGTTTCAAATTCTTTTAACCAAAATATTTTCTGAGTTGCTGTATCTGTTCCTGAAAGATATAAACGAGGCAGCCAGCCATCTATAAAAAAATTACAGACTATAATCAACCTGGCAATTTCCCACCCGGTGGCCAGTAGTAAAATCAGCTGTAATTGCAAGGATTGTATTAAAGCAGAAGCTCCAGATTTTCTGGTACAGATCCAGTCTAAAATAAAAGCTGAAGATTTAAAAAAATGTAATTCAGCCCATCGCATGCTCTGGTGATTCCCATAACGTGTTATTTCAGGCTCATAAACGGGAAACTGTAATGCATGATCGGCCGGGTACTGAAGAAAAAATTCATTTGCTCTTTTTTCCAATGTTTTAATCAAAACATTCTGTAAAGAGAGCTCAGCATTCATTCTAAGCCTGATATGACTTCCGTTCTCCCAGTAACGGATAAAGAACCAGGATGCTTCAGTATTATCATCAGGAAAGAATTCACAGACAAACGGTGTGACCAATTCTCTTAACATTAAATCCAGATCACCAGCATAAAACAAGTAAGCAGCAAACCATTGTATAGCTTTAGTTTTCATATTTAATATTGATACCATTGCAGTAAATATTCTTTCACGGGCTCAGGATGGCTGGATTGATCCGTACCATTAGCTACAGGAAGCATTTCTTCAATAATCACATAGGCTCCTGCCCTGACCAGCAAACGCTTAAACATTTCGACTAATAAAGGCTGTTCAAAAGAGATAAACTGGGGTTTATAATCATCCCCAAACCCTTCTTTTTTAGCTTCCGGCTGAACAGTGGGTTTAATGACAAAAGATCTTTTCCTGAGGAATAAAAACAACGTAACAGGGATTCCGTGCTGACTACGCCAAACATTAATCCGGATAAAATAAGCGTAGGCAGTTTCTCCGGGTTGCTGCACAGGTATTGAATCCGTTTTTATACGCCAGGTTTTCCTTCTGAGAATCACTGAATTTTCATAAGTAATTCTCGGCAGTGCTTCAACCTCGTGCTCTTGTTCCTGTTCTATATTCAGATAACAAGCATCTACAAGATTTATAAATGGCTGTAAAGAAAGCTTGGCTTCCTGGTTAAAATGTGCCATGAGCTGGTACAGGTTCGAGCGGTTATAAAAAGACTCCAGGCATAAATCGTAAGTAAAGACCTGCTCCTGCTGATAAGTTAGTTTTAAAGCGCCTGTCTGCTGCTCAAAACTTAAGACTAACTCATCTACAGGAATCTGCTGTTTTTCCGGGTAACTCTTATTTCCACCGGGTAAAGCGATTTCCCGGGTAAGTAAAGAAGGGTGAACATTCGCATTAAAACTTGAAGCATCATTGAGTTCTGCTTTAAGCATTCCGGGATGAAGCTTACTATTGTATTTGACAAAATCTGTAGTTATATCAGGTGTAAACAAAGGCAAAAAACGACCGCTTACCTTACCCATTCCCGGCAATACAGTATTGATCACCCCAAACATGCAGTCCGTTTCCTGCTGCATTTTCCCCTTATAAAACTGGACGAAAAGTCCCCTTGAATAAGGAGCAGATGACACTAATGCTTTCGGAAAAAAGTCATTCACCAGATTCAGGATATTCGGTTTATGCTGCGTGAGTACAGTTAATTTTTCACTGATCTCTTTTTCCCAATCACCAGGCTCCGGTACAGTTGCCCCTGGCTTTGCCGCGTTCTCCTTTTCAGGTTTTTTAACCTGCAAATAATAAGCCTGGTAAAAATCAATCAATTGAACCTGTGCCTGAGCAGAATAATGTTCCAGAAAAAAGCGGCTCATTTTTTCCCGCTCGGTTTTCAGTAAATCCAGCTGAAGCAAGTGATTTAAAAGCTGATCGGCCTTTGCCGTAAAATCCTGAAGACAACGCTCTTCCAGAATTTCCCGATCAGCCGTATAACAATCCTCATAAAACAGTTGTCTGCCAGCGAAATGATGCGGGATGAAATTCAAGGTTTCAAAAGCACCATTCATTGGTGATGTTTTAGCTCCGGCCGAAATAGAACGGTCCGCATTGACCGGCAACCCAGCCTCAGTTTGTAATTTCTGAAAAACAGCAGTCACAGTCTTTTCCGCATAATCCAGGATCAACTTCCGCTTGGTGGTATCACCCTGCACATAAGCCAGCTGATACTGCTGCAACTGTTTAAATAAGTAAATGATTTGAAAAACAGCTGGCTCACTGCTCTCAAGTTTGGTAAAGAATTTCAATATTTTGTGATCCCACTGCGGGTCAATTCCTGAAGTTTCCATACCAGCTTCTAGTAGCCCTGCGGCAACCAGTTTAAAGAGATACTTTTTAATTGACAAATAATCAGCTTCTTCTACTGCATAAGCCATATAATTTGCCAGCTCTTTCACATTTACTGACTCCTGATTGTCATTAAGATAGTTAAAGACCAATAGTTGCAGACCTGAGGCAGGTAACAGCTGAAAGGATTCTATGTTATTAAAATTGACCAGGAATTGTATTTTACCTGCTTTGATCACTGCTGTTTTATTGAGTTTTACAGTCAGCAATTCATTTACTCCCGGATGATGAATCAGGATAGATTTCAGATATTCAAATAATGCATTGTTAAGCCGGAGACTATTTTTAACAGTTTTAGCCGCGGGCGAAGGAATTGCAATTTGCGTACTGGCCAATTGCATAATTCCGGTATAGGTGAAAGTGCTGAACGGAGAAGTTTTAAAACACATTCTGGTTAGGTAGCGCAGCAAACTGAACTCTATTCTCAATTCCTTTTGACGGAAAGAGGCAGGTTCTTTTTGCATATAAGCTGATAATTGTTCCAGTAAAACGGGACTGGATAAAAGCAATCCATTTTGCAAGGTCGTATCCATGGCCAGTACCTGAAGTTTCCTGCTATGTTCAATCATCAGCTGCTGATAATTTAAAGTATTAGTTTGATGGAAAGTCTCCATGTTCTGGCTCACTTGCATATAATCCTGAAAATCCAGTGTCAGATCTGCTGGAAATATATCCAGCAATTCTTCCAGCTTTTGTGGATTTACCTTTTTATCATTAAAGACTTGTCTTTTAAGATTAATGAGCCGCTGCCTCAGCACATCATCTGTCTGAATCGTAATCAGATCAAATAATCCATCACAAATCAATGCTTTAAGCTTTGTTTTTGCAGCTTTCATCTGATGGTCTTTTTGCAGTATCCCTTTTGATTCTTCTAGTTTAAAAGAATCAAAAACCTGGTAGTTCATCCCTGCGTATCTGACTAAAGAGTGTGGAAATATTTCGATGCTCATTTGTTATTTATTTAGGTTATTTACTTAGCTCCAATTGATTTTTAATGAGTTGGTAATAGTGTCCATGTTTTGCAATCAATTCCTGATGTGTTCCTTTTTCAACCAATTCCCCCTGATGCAGTACCACGATCTGATCCGCGTTTTTCACAGTACTTAACCGGTGTGCAACGATCAGCACCGTTTTCCCCGCAAAAAAATTATTCAGGTTGTTGACGATTGACAATTCATTATGTGCATCCAGCGAGTTGGTTGCTTCATCCAGAAATATATAAGCCGGGTTTCTATAAATCAACCTGGCGATCAGCAGTCTTTGTTTTTGGCCTTCACTTAGGCCATAACCATCTTTTCCAACTACGGTATCGTAGCCAAATGGCATAGCCATAAAAAAATCATGCATATTTGCCAGTCTGGATACTTCGTAAAGACGCATTTTATCTTTGACCACTGATCCGGCAAAAACATTATTTGCGATGGTATCCATAAAGATATAACCGTCTTGCATAACCACCCCGCATGCTGCCCTCCACTGCTTAGCATGTACCTGATCTACAGCTCGGTTACCTATAGTAATCGTACCTTTGCTCACCTGGTAAAACTTCAGTAAAAGCTTGATTAAGGTCGTTTTACCGCTTCCGCTCATCCCAACAATGGCCGTAACTTTACCAGCAGGGATCAACAGATCCACGTTTTTCAAGACAAATGGTGCCTGATTATTTCCATAATGAAAGCTCACCTGTTTCAACTCGATAGCTTCGGGCGCAGTGGCCATATCCTGGTATTCGACTTCAAAATCTTCTTCCGCTTCCTGATGAACTTCTGCCATTCGCTGTAAGCTGAACTTTGTATTTTGAGAAACCCGGGCAAATTCAACGAGTTGCGTAACTGGTGTATTGAGCTGACCGCAGATATAGGTGATGGCCAGCATTCCACCCAAAGTAACCTGATCATTGATGACCAGCATCGCAGCCGCATAAGTAATCAGTACGTTCTTGACTTCATTAATGAAATAGCCAATCCCCTGCATCAGCTGATCTAGTTGTAAAGCCTCCAGTTTAAGCCCGTAAGACTGATCTTGCAGGCTTTCCCATAACTCTTGCTTTTCTTCCGCACTACCTGTCAGTTTAATTTCCTGCATGGCATAAAAAATCTCCAGCAATAGCTGCTGATTGGCAGAAAGCACTTTAAATTTCTTCTGGTCAATTACCTTTCTTTTCTGCTGGAAAGAATTAGACCAGACCACACTGGTCACCGCACCAATCAGGAAGATTAAAAAGATTTGCCAATTATAATAACACAATACCCCACCCAGCACTACCAATGTAATTGCAGAAAGAATAAAGCTGATCAATGAATTTGTCAGGAATTCTTCGACCCGCTGGTTATCATTCACCCGCTGCATATTATCACCCGCCTGCCGGTTATCAAAAAAAGAAAAAGGCAAATGCATCAGCTTGGCCAGGAACTCTTTCAGTAAAACAATGCTGGTTCTCGCGCCTAACCTGAAAAGCAATCTTGCGCGGAGAAAATCCATCAGCATCCTTCCGGAAAACAACATCAGTTGCCCGATACAGATCAAAAAAAGTAAGTTTGTGTTTTTACCCTGAATTCCTTTATCTACAATCAGCTGCGTCAAAAATGGAATAATCAGAGAAAAACCGCAGGCCAGTAAAAGACTCAAACCAATCGGAATCAAACTTTTACGGTGTAATTTCAGATAGGGCAATAAAGACCATAAAGAAGCAGAATGATCAGCAATACTTTGTTTTTCCTCAAAAACAGGAGTTGTTTCCAATAATAAAGCCCTGCCAATAGTGCTGCCCTCTTTTATTTGCCAGGAGCGAATAAAATCTTCCTTTCGCACTTTAACCTTTCCACTCAGTGCAGGGTCAGCTAAGTAAGCATACCTGCTGGTCATCCGGTATAAAACCACATAATGCTCCTTTTCCCAGTGAAGGATACAAGGCAACCGGACCTTATGGAACAACTGTTTGTAAGGCAGTTCTGCTGCCAGTGTTTTGAAACCCAGCAATTTTGCTGCTTCGATCATACTGGCCATCGTCGTTCCCTGTTTGCCTATGCTGCAAAGTTTCCTGAAATAAGCTATTGGAAAAGTTTTCCCATAATATGCAGAGACTATTTTAAGACAAACTGGCCCGCAATCCATAGCATCTGGTTGTTTATAAAACGGAAATTTCCTGCCAGAAGAGAAAGATTGAAACATAGCTAAACGATTCTTAAATACAACACTGTTGCAAATATTATAAATATAATGCAACTTTGATGCAATTAATAATTAATAAATGTCTTCATCCGCTTATACTCCTTTACGTACCTTAATCTGGAAAGAATTCCGGTTAGCTTTCCGTGATCAAATCATGAGCACGCTGGCTATCATTATTTATACTTTGTTCCTGACAAGCGGGCTGTTAACTGTTTTTCAGTACCAGAACGATCAGCAAAGCCGCGAACTATCCAATAAAAAATTCCGTCAGCAGTGGGAAGCGCAACATAACAATCCGCATGAGGCTGCACATTTCGGCACTTATCTTTTTAAGCCTTTAAATCTTTTAAGTGCGTTTGATCCCGGACTTAATGACTATTTCGGAACTACCTACCGCGTTGAAGCCCACGTACAGCATGAGGTAGATTATAGCAATGCAGAACGCAACGATGCTTTGATGCGGTTCGGTCAGTTTACACTGGCTTTGATTATGCAAATGCTGATCCCGCTCCTGCTGCTGTTCATCAGTTCCTCTGCACTGACTTATGAAAAAGAATCCGGCACTTTCAGGATGCTGATGGCACAAGGTATAAGTCCTTCACAACTAGCCTGGGGAAAAGTCTGGTCAAACTATTTACTGGTGGTCTTCCTGGTCATGCCAATTTTTATAGTCTTATTTTTCATCGTCCTGTTATCCCCTTCTGGAATAGCTTTATTAGGCAGGTTTTTTATTCTTGCAGGCGGTTACCTGCTATTTTATTTACTGGTCACACTCACTGGTGTGATTGTATCTGCGCTGAGCAGTACTTCAAGAACAGCAACACTCACTGTTTTAATAGTATGGTTGTTCAGCAGTATTCTGCTTCCTAAAATAGCAGCTGGCCAGGCAGCAGACGCATACCCTCTAAGCTCACGTGCTGCTTTCAATAATAATGTTAAGCAAGGGTTTCTAAAGGGGATTAATGGAGATTTGCCTTACCAGGAAAGAGGTGAAAAACACTATGCAGCTTTATTAAAAAAATACCGGCCGGATAGTTCAGCCCAGCTTCCGGTTAATACAGACGGTTTAATGTTACAATACCATGAAGATTATCAGAATAAAGTATTTGACCATTATTATACAGCGCTGGCAAACACTTTCAATCAGCAGCAATCTATTTTGAATTATGCCGGTTTAGCAGACCCCTTCATAAGTCTGAAACGGCTTTCAATGGCAATGTCGGGCACGGATTTTTACCACCACCAAACCTTCTTTCTTCAGGCGAAAGCATACCGCAATACCCTGATCCGCAAACTGAATCTAGAACTCGCCAGTCATCCAGTAAAACCGAATGAAAGCTACCAGGCAGATCCACGATTTTTCCTACAGCTTAAGGATTTCCAGTATCAGGTTCCAACGTTACTGCAAACGCTGTATTTACAGCGTCTGGCACTGCTCTCCCTCTGCTGTTGGATAGGCCTGCTTTCTGTCACTTTATATTTCATTACAAAACCTTCATTGCGCTAAATATGCAGTTATTCATTTTAATTTCCCGTTTCGAATGGCGGCAATTCTTACGTCAGCCGGTTCAATTACTCTTGCTGCTATTTTTCCTGCTGATGAGTTTGTACAGCCTGTACAATGGGCAAGTTTTTGTATCCGGACAATTAACCGGACTGGATACCCTGGCAAATAATCAGCAGGCAAACCGTCAGGAGCTGATCGGCAGGTTTCATGTGGATACTTCTACTGCTAAAGGAAAAATGCTGGCTCAGCAGGCAGGTTTGCCACAGGTCGTGGAATTTAAAGCGCCTCCAGCAGCAACTAACCCGCCTCATGGACTCGCCGTAATGGCTATTGGTCAGCGCGATCTGCTGCCCTATTTTGATATCGTGAGCAGTAAACGTGATATTTTAACTCCACCCAATGCAGAAATTGCTAATCCGGAGAAACTGGCGTCAGGTAATTTCGATTTCTCCTTTGTGCTGATCTACTTGTTCCCGCTATTAATTATTATCCTGAGTTACGATCTTTTTTCCAGAGAAGCTGAACAACAAACAGACCGTTTGCTTGCCGTACAAAGTGGAGAAATCATGCGCATTTTAGGGTATAAAATCCTTTTCCGCCTGCTTTTCATCAGCCTGCTCACCAATATACTCAGCTTGATTGGTTTCTTTAGTCGTCCAGCCGCCACTGCCCTGCATCTGCCTGATGTTCTTTTATGGATTCTGGTGACGAATACCTATCTGCTATTTTGGTTTGCGGTCTGCTGGCTGGTGATCATCCTGCGCAAATCTTCCTCAATCAATGCTTTAATTTTGCTGGGCATCTGGTTATTGCTGACTTTAATCTTACCAGCGGTAACCAACAAATTCGCCGCACTCAAACATCCTATGCCACTGCGTACTGAACTCGTATCCAATCAGCGGGAAACAATGACGCATACCTGGGAAATGCCGATCCCGCAGCTGTTGAAGGAATTCTATCAAAACAACCCGCAATATCTCAGGTTGAAAACTGACGGAGATACTGCGATTTATGGCAATAAAAGGTTTGTAGCTTATTACGACCTATTAGGCAGACGGATGAACAAAAATGTTCAGGAATATAATGCTGCTGCCGCAAAACATAATAGCTGGTTAAGTCAAATGGCCTGGTTTAATCCGGTCGCTCAAATGCAGTCTTTGCTAAATTCGGCCGCACAAACCGGGCTCAGTGATTATCTGTATTATCAAAACCAGACTGGCATCTTTCAGAACCAATGGGTAAAACTGATGAACAGTTACCTGTTGTCCAATAAAAAATTAAGCCTGGCCGAAGTTCAGCACCTGCCCGTGTTTCATCCCGCAACAGATCAAACCAAAACAAACCGTATACTAATCAATACCCTATCGATCTGGCTGGCCATTTTACTGATCCTGCTGATTGCCCGTCAAAAAAAAACAAATCCGAATAATTAACAACTCCACTAATTGCCACACCAAATGAAAAAAACCTTTTACTTACTTATCCTCAGTTTGAGCGCTCTGCCCAATTTTATTCATGCCCAACAACCCAAAAAGTTAACCGATACCACGAGCCATATCAATAAACTCAACCAGATTAATGTGACCAGTAAAAAAAAGGTCAGGATTAAAACCGATACCCTTTCCAATAGCTTAAAACTTCAACAACCCTTAATTCAGATCCCCCAGAATATCATCAGCGTATCAACGGGGTTATTGCAACAACAAGGCGCATTAGAACTTAAAGATGCTGCACGTAATGCCAGCGGTGTTTATTTCGGTTATAACAGCACCCCGTTTGATAACTCTGCCGTCGCACAAATTCGTGGTTTCGCAGCATATACTACCTTAAATGGGATGTCACGCCGTTTTAGTTATGGCGCTTCTATTGATGATGAAGCGCTGATAGAGAACGTAGAATTTGTTAAAGGCCCGGCCGGCTTTTTGAATTCTGTGGGTGAGCCGGGTGGATCAATTAATATCCTTACTAAAACCCCCGGCCATAAACTTTTAAATATCGTACAAACTGCGGGGAGTTTCAATTTATACAGGATAGCCGCAGATATTGGTTCCGAAGTCCGGAAAAAAGGATTCTCTTATCGTTTCAATACGGCTTATCAGCACAAGGACTCTTACCTGAATGATATCCGTACCAATAAATACGTCGTTGCTCCGGTATTACAGTATAATTTTAGTCCTGATACTTATGTACTGGCAGAATATGACTTTATCAGAGGTGAAGTCCAGAATGGTTCAGCAATTGTGAAAGTACGCAGTGAACAAGACATCTTAAAAGGCCCGATCAGCACAAATTACAGTTCAGAGCGTAGTTTGCCCACAAGTTATACACAAAATGAGACCGCAAGACTCTATGCCGTGCATAAATTCAGTGATAACTGGCAGGTCACTTTACAATCTTCTTATTTATCATCGCCTTATAAAAACTGGAATATGACCTCCAAAGGAAGTATGGTGAATTTTGATGCCGATGGAAATACAAAACGCAGAGCAAGCCTTTCCATGGGTGCGGGAAAAACCTTCTCCAGTCAGTTATTTGCAAATGGTCAGCTCAAAACAGGAAGTATCAAACATCAATTATTATTTGGTGCAGATTATACAAACAGCAGGGACTCTTTATCATTGAATAACGGAAAGATAGAATCAGATTATAATAAATTTGGAACAGTAAATACGGCCAGACCGGAAATAGTTAAACTAATAACCAGGATCAACAGGACGAACAACAATACTTTTATAAAATCAGCTTTCGTTTATGACAATATCCAGTTGCAGGAAAAACTTTTACTGACCCTTGGTGCGAGATATACCTGGTATACGAACGAAAAAGAAACGACGAATGCCAAAGGTGTTGTTAAAACCAACAATTACAATCAAAAAGCACTTTCTCCACGTGCTGCACTAACTTACCTGGTTAATCCTGCTACATCAATTTTCTTCTTATATGACCAGTCTTTTGTCCCTCAAAGTTACCAGAGGGCTATTGTTGATCCTGTAAGTAAAGAAATAACAGGAACAGCAGCTATTGATCCTCAAAAAGGTAAGGACATGGAACTTGGTATAAAAAGAAATTGGTTCAACTCCCGTTTATACACAACCCTGAATGGGTTTCATACCTTAAAATCGAATGTCCCGGTAACGGATCTGATCAATGCAGGATTCGTCACCCCGGCCGGCCAGGTAACCAGTAATGGAATTGAGGTGGACGTGATTGGAAATATTACCGATCAGCTTTCCATCTCGACAAACTATACCTATGTAAAGTCTACCATCACTAAAGATGAAGATCCGGAGTTAGTGGGTAAAGAACTTCCACAAACCCCGCAGCAGATCTTTAATACCTGGATACAGTACAGTTTTCCACTGAAAAACAAAGCGAGTCTGAACCTGAGTTTAGGCCAGACCACGATGATCAGACGCAGTACCTCAGAGAAAAATCAGTACATACCCGATTTCACCAAATATGATGCAGGTTTAAGTTACGTGCAGGATAAATATTTCTTTCGTTTAATCGCAGATAACCTGACCGGCAAACGTTACATGTCATCCGGAGATTTGATTACTGGTTATCCATACGATGGCCGTAATTTCTATTATATCGACGGTGATCCGTTTAATGTAAAAGTATCTGTAGGAATTAAGTTTTAAACCATAAACAGTATGTTACAAGCCATAGAACTGACTAAAAAATACGGGGATCAGGTAGCACTTAACAGCCTGAATTTGAAAGTTGAACCGGGAGAAGTGTTTTGTTTACTCGGCCAGAATGGAGCTGGTAAAACCACGACAATTAATTTGTTCCTGGGTTTTACAGGAGTTTCTTCCGGAAAAGCACTGGTCAACGGGGTTTTGGTTAGTCCGGACCAACCGGAAACGAATAAATTCCTGGCCTATATTCCGGAAGTAGTCATGTTATATGCAAACCTGACCAGCTTAGAGAACCTTGGTTTTTTTAGCCGCATCGCCGGGTTCAACTATAAAAAAGAGGAACTCGAAAAGTATTTGTTACAGGCAGGTTTGCAACCGGAAGCTTTTCACAAAAGAGTTGGAAATTATAGCAAGGGTATGCGCCAGAAAGTAGGAATTGCTATTGCTGTGGCCAAAAATGCAGAAGTTATTTTAATGGATGAGCCAACAAGCGGGCTTGATCCAAAAGCAACGCATGAATTCAGCGAAATTGTCAAACAGCTTTCTAAGGATGGAAGAACCATTTTTATGGCTACACATGACATTTTTAATGCTGTAAACGTGGGTACAAGGATTGGGATTATGCGCCAGGGATCACTCATCCATACGCTGAATGCCAATGACATTTCTGCACATGATTTACAACAATTGTACCTGGAAACGATCTGATTTGCTCAACTGGGCGGGAGGGTTAAACCTCCTGCTCAGCTTTTAATTTTTTAGCTTCATCCTTACGTAAAAAGCGGAATAGAGAAAACCCGATAATCAAGGTGATAATTCCCTGGGCCATAACCGTATCTGGCGTACCAATCCATTGGGACAGTGTTCCGATCAATAATCCACCCAAAGGCTGCATCCCGAAAAAGGCCATCGCATAAAAGCTGATCACTCTTCCGCGCATTGCCGGATCTACTGTGGTTTGAATTAAAGTATTACTAATGGTAATCTGTGACATCATTCCGAAACCGGATATAGTCGCAAAAACTAAGGCAATGGGATAATAGGTCGTATGTGAAAACAAGACCAGTCCGGCTCCGAATATAAGCGTATTGGTTGCCAGAATCTTTCTCAGGTTCCTGCCGGGTTTTAAAGAGGCCAGGAAAATTGCGCCGCAAAATGCACCCAGACCAATTACACTATCAATCACACCGAAGGTTGAGGCCGTTCCTTTGAAAATATCCTTCGCGTAAACAGGAATTAGCGTACTGAAGGGTAAAACCAGCAAACTGATCAGCGCCAGCATAATCAGCACAAATGCAATAGAGGGTGTTTGTTTAATATACTGGAATCCTTCTTTAAGTTCTCCAAACACATTTTTAGTTCTTGGCTTCTCCAAGTATTTGGGAAGTTTCATCAGCAGCAAAGAACCGATTACCGCAATAAAACTCACGGCATTCAGACCGAAACAAATATCCTCTCCAAACTTTTCCAGCGCTATGCCGGCAATCCCCGGGCCGATAAGCCTGGACAGGTTGACCATAGAAGAATTTAAAGCGAGTGCATTAGGCAAATCAGCTTTATCATCTACCATTTCATAAACTAAGGATTGCCTTGCCGGTACATCAAAAGCGTTGATCAGACCGAGTAAAGCACTTAAAGCAATAATTTCCCAGACTGAATAGTGTCTGAAGAAAATCAGTAAAGTCATTAAAATAGCCTGCCCCATAGAAGCAAACTGGGTAATCAACAATAGCTTATACCGGTTATACCGATCGGATGCAACTCCGCCAAGGAAAGAAAAAATAAAAGACGGAAACATACTCGCGAACAGCGTGAGCCCAAGCATGAACTTGGAATGCGTTTCTGAATACACTACCCAGCTTACCGCAGTTTTCTGCATCCAGGTACCAATCAGTGAAATAGACTGACCACTGAAATACAGCCTGTAATTACGGCTTTTAAAGGCATTGAATGTACTGATCTGCATGTTAATCTAAATGCAGCTTGAAGATTAGCGGCCAGTTTTTACCGGTTACGTACAATAATTGATGCGTTTTATCCCAGGCAATACCATTCAGCACACTATCTTCAGACTTTGGGGTATAATTGGGTGCATAATTTGACAACAGACCGAAACAATCAATTGTCCCAACTACCTTTCCGCTGGAAACATTCACCTTTAATATTTTCGTCGTCTGCCATTGATTGATGTAAAGAAATCCATCCACATATTCCAGTTCATTCAGCTGATCTACTGTGCCTAAATTATCAGTGACTTGTATTTGCCCTACAATAGCAAAGCTTTTTGGGTCAAGTTTATAGATAATAGAACTCCCTACACTCACATAAAGATTTTTACCATCATTAGTCATTCCCCAGCCTTCTTGCGGCCACTTGAAGGTTCCTGTTGGTTTGGTCAGATCTTTCAGGTCATAAACATAGGCAACATGGTTTTGGTAGGTCAGCTGAAAAAGCTGATTGCCGAGTATGGAGATCCCTTCACCATAAATACTCTTGTCTTTCAGTGGAAATTTTTTCTCCAGCTTGCCGGAACTCGTATCTGATACGGAAACAAATGAATTCTCATAGGTTCCGGTTCCTTCGTAGATTTTTCCATTGTGGAGTTCAAACCCCTCAGTGTAGGCAGCGGTATCATGTGGTAAGGTACCCACAACTTTGTAAGTCAGGCTTTTAGGAGCCTGAGTAGCGATGGAATCTGCTGAAGTAGCTGCGGTTTTTGTTTCCTTGTTCTTATTTTGACAGGAAGCAACGGTAATAGCCAGCCCGAGAGCCAGCACTTTATATTTGTTATACATGAAATTGTTTGTTGCTGCGGTTTGAAATCCGCAGGAAATATATAAATATTCTTAACAATAAAAGGCCGCCTGTTTAGAGGCAGCCTGATTTTATGAAGGTGAAAAACCTTATTCTTCTTCTTTTTTAGGAGCAAATCCGCGATCCACATCTAAAGTGTAGGAAGCTTCTGAGGATTTATCTGCTTGTTTTAAATTGTCAATTTCGGTAGCCAGCGTATCTGCTTCGGATGGAGGAATAGCATCTATTCCATCAGATTGTACGTCTTGCTGACTTAATTGGTCATCTTCCTCTTCTTCGTTACTATACGGTGTATTATTTTCTGTGATAATCATATGTTCTGGTTTTAGTGATAAAACAAAATAGTGATCAGCTTGTTTCAATTCAGCATATTTTACAAGTAAAATTATTGTGATCTGATTGAAACTACAGGCTGGTTAAGCTTTTTTAAAACTCTTAAGCAGCGTGATCCCTAATATACCTGCAATTAAAGAAGCAATCAGGATACCATATTTAGCTTGGTCAATGAATTCCGGTTGTTCGAATGCCAGGTTACTGATAAATAAGGACATCGTGAAACCTACACCGGCCAGCAGCGCAACTCCCGTAATATGTTTCCAGTTTGCCTGATCCGGCAATTGTGCCAGTCCGGTTTTCACCATCAGCCACGTGAATAAAAGCACACCGGCAAATTTACCAATGATTAAGCCTGATATAACCCCTATGCTCACCGGATTTACCAAAGCAGAGAAGAAGTCTGCTCCTATAATTATACCTGCATTGGCAAGCGCAAAAAGCGGCATAATCACAAAAGCAACCCAGGGATGCAAAGCATACTCAATTTTCTGCAATGGGGTTTCTGCTGCCAGGGTCAGACTTTTGACTTGTTCGATAGTTCTATGTTGTTCTGAAGTGGTCAATAAACCACTATTAGGAATTTCATTTTCAAAATCTGCGGATAACTTTCTCAGGTTTTCAGAAAAGCTATTTTCATTAATCTTAGTCACCGCAGGAATAGTAAATGCAACTAAAACCCCTGCTATTGTAGCATGAACCCCTGAAAGCAAAAATCCAATCCAAACTGCAATTCCTATTAAAAGGTAAAAAGCTGTACTTCTGATCCCTAATTTATTACCTGCAATTAATATCAGCAGAAAAATTGCCGCTATCCCCAGCGGAACGAAGTTCAGATTACTGGTGTAAAAAAATGCAATGACTAAAACCGCACCCAGGTCATCCGCAACTGCCAGTGCAGAAAGAAATACCTTCACTGAGCCGGGAATATGTTTTCCAGCCATAGAAAGCAGTGCCAGCGCAAAAGCAATATCAGTTGCCATTGGAATACCCCAGCCGTGTTCAGAAGCTAATCCTTTATTAATCACAAAAAAAATAGCAGCCGGAATCAGCATTCCGCCTAAAGCGGCCATCATCGGTAAAGAAGCCTTTTTCAAGGTAGACAATTCGCCTTCCATGAACTCTCTTTTCAGCTCTAATCCAATCACAAAGAAAAACAAAGCCATCAGCCCATCATTAATCCAGATATGAAGTGGCTTGTTCAATACATAGCTATCAAAACCAATGGAGAATTTAATATCCCACAAATGATGGTATGACTCATGAAATGGTGAGTTGGCCCATACAATGGCAATAATCACACTTAAAAACAGGACTATTCCGCCAGTATATTCAAGGTGAATGAATTTGCTTACCGGGGCAATAATTTTTTCAAAGGGTGATTTTGGTATTAATTCCATAGTTGTCTGATCAACTCAAAAATAAGGTTAATTATCCTATTTTACACCACCAAATGCGGCAAAACATGAGTTTTTATGCAGTATTTCTATGTTTTTGAACCCCACTTTAAGGAGTAAATCTACCTGGTAATTAACCGAACGCGGTGTATCTTCATAAGCAATATAATCAAATACTTTTTCACGGTATTCCACTCCACCCAGTGTTTCCAGATAAGCACCGTAATGATCTTTAAAAAGCTGGGTAATTGCCGGAGAATCATGTGCAATCAGATCTGAAATCCATATACTTCCGCCAGGTTTCAAACTCTTATACATCTTGCTAAAAACCAATTCCCAATCTGCATCATCGCGAAGATGATGAAAAACTGCTGAAGCAAGAATAATATCAAAGTGTGAATTTGGTAATTCAAGCTGACGCATATCGGCTTGTATAGTCGCCACTGTACCGGTGGTCTGAGCCATTACTCTTTCTTTTGCCCTTTCCAGCATCGGTAAACTCAAATCATTCAGGGTACAATTCAGATTAGCTGTTTTACTCAGCATCTTTAACGTGTAATTACCTGCACCACAACCTATATCAAGCAATTCAGTTGCTGCCGGATTGATATACTGTGCTGCCGATGTACAAAGATCCATGGTTAATGGAGCATCTATCGTAGTCAGCTGTCCGGTATCCAGGTTAGAAAACCTTTCTACATCATTATCAAATCTTGTTCTGATCTCTGCTGTCGTTGCCCTGTTGGTATAGTCTGTTTTCATTTTTTATTTTTTGTCCTTTACATCATCATTTACTTCAAGCCAGTGTCCGTCAGGATCCTGAAAATAGATTTGCTTCACGCCATCTACCCTGATGGTCGGCTCTTTAGCTGTACCAGGCCAATTGGCATAGTCAACTTTCTCCTGATCCAGTTCCCTTATAAAATCCGGGATTGAATTTACGCTAAAACATAAGTGTTCATTTTTATCATGAACAGTGGTTTGTTTTGCGCCCAGAATCAAATGCATTTGTCCGGCAGCTCCTAGTGTAAACCAGATATGTTTACCGTCTTTGAAGGGTTCCTGAATTTGTTGAAGGTGGAATAGTTTTTCATAAAATGCTGTACTTTTTGCAAGATCAGTTACATAAACAGCAATGTGATTGAGTACTGCGGCTTCCTTTCCCGCGGATGTCTGCGCAAATGACTGACTTACAGCGCCCGCAAATAAGCAGAGTGCAAGCAAAAAAGCATGAGGTTTCATATGGAGTAGTAATTAAAAAGGGGGGTTGAAATAAGAAAGGCCGGGCATTGTTCAGTCTACCCGGCCCCGTGTCATCAATTCATATGAACTGGTGGTGTCATAAGGACAGTACAAATATAAAATATCTTTAGAATTAAACAACAAATAAAAATGTTAATTCATTAAATTTCAGCTAACTATATTTAATATAAAAGATATAAAGGTGTTTTATTCTCCTTTAGTAAATTGTTTTTGCACTGAAATTTAAGAGTTATTTAACTTAAAGTATTGTATTATCCTTCTCTTTTTACATAGGTTTTATTCCCATTTTTATTGATATAATATTTTCCACCACGTGGCCCGGTAAGGATTTCTTCTCCATTTGGCCCCGAAATAGTTCTGTCAACAGTCGGTTTGTAGTCTTTTGCAACTGGTGCAACAGCAGCTTTAGGCGCTTTGGTTGCTTTAGTGACCGTCGTTTTTGTCTCTTGCACAGGAGCGGCCGCTGGTGCAGCCGAATTGGTGTAGCGTTTATCTGGCGTACCATCTTTTTTAAGTCTGACCGTTCCAGGGGCAGCCGTAGCAGCAGGTGCCGCCGTTACTGGTTTTGTGGTGGTGGTAACTTTAGTTACTTTGCTTGCTTTTTCCTTTTGTACTGTTTTATCAGGAGGGGATACTTTGGTAGTTGTAGTCGTCGTATAACGCTTGTCAGGCGTACCATCTTTCTTTAATTTAGTCGTTGTTGTAGTCGATTTTGCCGGTGTATAACGCTTATCTGGCGTACCGTCTTTTTTAACCTTAACTGTTGCAGGTGCAGCGGTTTGCGCCATTGTTAAGCTTACCCAGAAACTTAATATGGCCACTAACGAAAGTAATTTTTTCATAAGATTCTTATTTAATAAATTGATTTATATACAATGTAAGAAATTGCCTATGTATTCCACAAAAAAATGTTAAGAACTGAAATTTACTGATACTCAGGACAAAGAGTTAAGCCATTCTATAGCAGCTGTTTTCTCTTTAAAAAACTGGATGTTGATCATACTTTTCAAAGGGGCAGCACTTTTTTCGGCGGCAAGCTGGCTAAAACTGCTTGGCGAATAAATCCAGGCCAGATAACGTACTCCGGCTTCTGCCAGTGCAGGTAAACATTCCGTAGAAACCCAGTCTGATGCTTCCGACCAGTTTCCCCGCACCTCAGTATTATCATTTAATATTTTAGCAACCTGATTCTTTTTTACCAGATCCAGCATAATCAGGCAGCCATCCTGTACACTTTTGAAATTTTGATAACCTGTCCAGTTTACATCCAGCCTGTTTGCTTCCTCATTGATTTGTACGTCAATAGTTTCATCCTGATAGTAGCTAAATTCATCAGTATGGACTTCTGCATGCAGATGCTGTTCAGTAAGCGGCAGGATAAAGTAAAAGGTTGCCCCCTCCCCTAATTCGCTTTCAATCCAGAAACTGCCATTATGCCGTTTAATAATTTCCGAAGAAATGAACAGCCCTAATCCCAGTCCGTCAAACTTCATGATGGTATTATCTACCCGGTAATACCTGTCAAAAATCTTAGCCAGGTTCTCCCGTTTTATTCCGATCCCGAAATCCTGTACAGAAACGATGATATTTCCATTGTTGACCTCTGAGGTTACGATAATCTCTTTTCCTTCGGGTGAATACTTAACGGCATTGGATAGAAAATTATAAATCACCTGCTCCAGTCTGAACCGGTCACCAGTAAAGTTTACAGCATCCGATTTGCGCAGGATAAAGTGATGCTTCGGCGCAATATTTTCCATACTGAGTACGGCTTCTTCCAGCATCTGCTCAAAGGCAAACTCTGTATAATCATAATTTAACTTTCCAGCATTGATTTTTGATACATCCAGTAAATTTGCGATCAGTGTTTCCAGCCTTAGAATGTTACTATTGGCTCTGTCCAGGAAATTATAGATTTTATCTTCAGGGGATATGCTTCTCCCTATCAATTGAAAAAGGGCCTTAATACTTGTCAGTGGGGTTTTCAATTCATGGCTGGCAATACTCAGGAACTCATCCTTACGGTCTGATAACTCCTGAATGGCTATAGTAGAGTTTTCCTGATCTGTAATGTCGATGATACTGCCTATGTATCCCATAAACACAGTATCAGTATGGTAAGCGTTTGCTCTGGCCATTACCCAGCGCAATTCTCCGGATACATTTTTGATCCGGAATTTTATCTCATAGGGTTGATGCCCTTTGATCATCTTCCACCATTCTTGCCTTCTGTGCTCGTTTTCCGGAATAGCCATTGGTTTCGCAAATCCAAAACCCAGGCTATCCTTATAACTCATCCCCGTAAATTGTATCCACTTTTTATTGACGTAAATACATCTTCCATCGGGATCTGAACGCCAAACCATAAACGGAATCTGATCTGCAATAGTTATAAAGCCCGTTTCATTTTCAGAGACATTGCTGGCTGACTGTTCAATTAAGGGCTGTTTTGTAATTTTGTCTTCCTTTTTAGACTTTCCTTTTTTCTTCTTTTTATCCTGAGCGAAGGAAACTACAAATAACATCAGTACTGTAAGCAGTGAAATCAGATGCAGAATTAAAGTCATCTGCCGGGACAGAAAGTTAAATACACCCGAAAAAATAACTAATAAAAGAATTAGCAAAAGAAGGTAAAGGCACCTTCTGGCAGTTACATAGGCAGTGAATAGTTTCATCAGCAGTATATCAAATGATATAATAGATACTTTGAATATAAGTAAAATATTAATTTACCCAAAGAATTGATGAATTGATCGTGAATAACTGATCCTTTATAACGTCGCCGACGGATGTTCCATATTTATATTTATTTCCCAGGTTTGTTCAGGAACATTGAACTCAGCATTTCTCAGCTGTCTTCTTCTGGTAACTATATCATTTACATTTACAAAACCATCAAAAGGGACGTAGCTGTATTCATCCTGATTTTGTAATAACTCCTCAGAGTTTTGAGTGGGTTGAGGTTGCATGGGTTAATAATAATTTGGCTGGGGAATTTAAATATAAATATAGAATAATTATTAACCAAACACCTAAAGATGAATTAAATAAGTCAAAAATAATTAAAATAAAAAGATATGGCCCCGGGAACCACACCGAGGCCACTATCAACTTAAACCTAACTTTGAAAAAACTTGAGGATTACGCGCTAAAACGAACAAATCCTATGATTTTAAACACTCCTTACAAGTGTATTCTTTCTTTTCTCTGATGGTGATCTTTTAATAATTTAACTGCCGTTTTAAGCTTGGAAATATCTTTCATCACTATAGTGGCTTGTTTCAGATCTTTTCTCATCAGGTCGTCTTTTTTCAGAAACGTTGACTTATTTCTGATTTCATTTTCGAGTACGGTAATTGCTACTTCCATAATTTGTAAGTAAATACTATCAATTAATTAAACGGTGAATTAGACATCACCTGTGTATTTAACGCAGCCACTCCTGAAATCGCATACCAGTCGCTTCGTCTTTCACCATTTAGACCTATTTAAATCATTAAATACGGCAACACAAATATAAGTAATTAGTTTCATCTAATTCAATAGAGTAAGTAATATTTATTTACTTTTGTGCCGGAGAAGCTATAAAATGAAGAAAACCTATTCTGAGGAAAACTATCTGAAAACGATTTATCACATCAGTAAAAGTGAAAACAAGGTCAGTCTGAAGGCCATAGCTGATGCGCTGGAAAACAATCCTGCTTCAGTAATTGATATGCTGCGGAAATTAAAGGAGAAAGAATTAATTACCTATGATAAAACTCAGGGTGCAATTCTAACTGTTACCGGAGAAACTGCTGCGCTGGATATTATTCGTAAACATAGATTATGGGAAGTCTTCTTAGTAGAAAAACTAAGTTATGATTGGCACGAGGTTCATCATATTGCCGAACAGCTGGAACATATCCACGATGAGCAGCTGGCAAAAAAACTGGATGACTTTTTAGGAAATCCTGCCTTTGATCCGCATGGAGATCCTATTCCTGCTTCCAATGGTCAAATGCCAGTTTATGCAAATAAGCGGCTGAGCGAACTGGAGATTAACCAGGTGGGCAAAGTAGGTAGCGTAAGAGATACTTCCACTCCCTTTTTAAAATATCTGAAACAACTTAACTTAGGGTTGGGCTCAAAAATAGAAGTGCTGGATAAATTAGATTTTGATCAGTCTATGGTGATTGCTATTGATGGCAGTGCTCCAAAAACAGTGTCCAGCAAAATGACTGATAATATCCTGCTGATTATTGATTAATTAAAATGATAAATTGACCAGCATACTCATTTTTTGAGCCTGCTGGTCAGTTTAAGCTTACTTTTTCTCTCTGATCGCTTTGAATTCAGAACCTTCTTTCCATTTAGGATAAGTGGTTTCATGACTTAAGCGGTAGCCCATATCAAATAATAAACGTGCATCTTCCACCATGCCGCTATGGTCAGTGATGGCATCAAAATTATCAGCTGGTGCATGGTACCGTGATTTCGTATAATCAGCCACTTGTTTTAAACCCCATGCTCTTCCATGCTGGATGTTATCTACTCCTGAACCTGTAAATAACGACGGAATACCCACCTTAGCGAAGTTAAAATGGTCAGAACGGTAATACAGGCCAGATGAAGGAACAGGATCCTTTACAATCACCCTGCCTTGTTTCTTTGCCGAAACTTCTGCATAATCTTCTAAGTCTGACTGGCCATACCCATAAACAACAATATCCTTTGTTTTCCCGGCAATCCCCATCATATCCATATTGATATCAGCAACCGTCTGGCTAACCGGATAAACCGGGTGTTTAGCGTAATATTCTGAACCGATTAACCCCTGTTCTTCTCCGGTGAAAGAGACAAATACGATAGAACGCTCTGGTTTTTGTGGTGACTTTTGAAAAGCAGACGCAATTTCCAGCAGCGCTGCTACACCTGTTGCATTGTCAACTGCTCCATTATAAATAGAATCCCCATTTACTTTCTCACCAATCCCTAAATGATCCCAGTGGGCAGAATAAATGATATTTTCTTTTGGTCTTTTAGTGCCGGGAATGATCGCTACAACATTATTTGATATTGATTTTTTAATCGTATTCCTGATCGTCAGGGAAGTATTCAATTTCAAGTCTACTGCTTTGAAACCTGGTTTACCGGCGGCTTTAAAAATAGCTTCAGACTGACCACCAAGCTTCAATAAAGATTTGGCAACGTCCATACTGATCCATCCTTCTACGATAGCTCTCGACATATTGTTATCTTTTTCTTCCGCTTGCAACTTGGATTTTGACCACCCACTGCGGACTACAGACCACGGATAAGCCGCTGGTTCTGTATCATGGATTATCAATATACCAGCTGCTCCCTGACGGGCAGCTTCTTCAAACTTGTAAGTCCAGCGACCATAATAGGTCATGTTCTTCCCTCTGAACTGTGTTGAATCGGCAAACCCCGGATCATTGATCATAACCACTACGGTTTTTCCTTTCACATCCAGTCCGGCATAATCGTTCCATTTATATTCAGGAGCAACAATTCCATAACCTGCAAATACAAGACTTGAATTCGTTAGCTTCACTTCCGGCTGTACCCTTTTAGTCGCCGCAACAAAACCAGTTAAATAGTCTGCTGTCACTTCACCCGTAGCCCCTTTGAATACCATTTTACTTTCAGGAGCAGATTTAATCTCGATCATCGGTACTTCCTGAAAATAGCTATCTCCATTACCGGGTTTAAGTCCAAGCAAACTGAATTGTTCTTTCAGGTAATTAATAGATTTGGTTTCTCCAATAGTGAACGGTTTACGGCCTTGAAACTCATCTGAGGCTAAAACACGGATATGACTGGCAAAACTGGAATCATTAATCATCTTAATGGCTACAGAATCCGGAGAGGTTGCTGTTTCGCTCTTTTCACCTGGCTTACAGGCGGCAAAACAGGAACCGGCAACGGCTAAATAAAGGATAGTTTTCTTCATGCTGACAAATTTTGCTCAATTTATTACAAATAATCAAAATTGCGGCAAGCCACCCTTTATTATTCAGACCAGGGTGAGCATAAAATACAATCACAAAAGTTCTTCCGCTGGAAATTGGGAATCATATATGCACATACATCTGCTTTAATATTACCAAAAGTTGTTTCTGTTTTATGTTCAAAACCTGAGAAGAAAGCCGGGATGATTTTCTTTTTAAAATCTGTTCTTGGAAAGACAGAAATAATTTCCTCTCTGTTGGCTGCACTTAATTGTTCATAGCCCTCACCCATCACATCCAAACCGACACCGGAATACATTAAAGCAACTTCTGGCTCTTTATATTCTGCAATGCCAATCGTGGTATGAAAAGCAATCGTATCCCATACCAATTGTAAAGCATCTTTGGGCAAACCATGACCTTTCAGAAAATCACGCGCTGCATTCGCACCATCTACCTCAAAACGCTTGTCTGCACTGGAATATTTTTTAGTCAAACCCAGATCATGAAAAACAGAGCTGACATATAATAACTCAGGATCATAGACAAATCCTTCTCTATTGCCCTTTAAAGCAGAAAAAAGAAAAACTCTTAAGGAATGGTTATAGATAAATTCAGTGCCATATTCACGAAGTAATTCGGTGGCCTGAGTGGCAATTTTACTGTCGGGAATCACAATTCCTGCAACAGATTTCGGTGTAGTAACTGACATAATTTCAATTTTTTATACCCCCAAAATTAAGGGTGCCGGAAGCTTGATAAAATGTCAGAAACCGTAGATCACATGCCAAAACCGGTTACTTGTTTCCGGTACTTTTCCGGTGGAAAAGAAGTGTTTTTCTTAAAAAAGTGGCTAAACTGGTAAGGATTGGAGAAATTCAGCAGCGCGGCTATTTCCTTAATTGAGCTGGAGCTGAATTGCAAAAAACGCTTTGCTTCTACCACCAGGTGAAGCTGGATAATTTCCTTTGCCCCTTTATCAGCATGTTTCCTGCATAACGAAGTCAGCTTTCTGTTAGAAATATGGAGCTTCTCTGCAAAGAAAGCTACATCATGTGATACCTGGTAATGCGTAGCCAGCAAGTCTATAAAATGCTGGTAAATCTTATGATCGTTCTGATCGGTAATCTTAGCCAGCAGTGCATGAAGATTAGCCACCTTGATCATCAGTATTTTCAGAAAAGCAGCAAGAACATCCCCTTTATTTGTATAATCTGATGATTCAAATTCAACCAGGATAGCATTAAATAATCCCGAAAGATCTGCTGCATCTTCTTTCTGCAGCTGTAAAGATTGATGCGCCGGCGAATCATTGAATAAAGTAGCCTTGCAGTTATTTGCACTGGCTGGCGTTTTTTCCCAGAAACAATCACCAAAACAAAGACTACAGGCTTCTAAACCCTGGTTAGCCTGAAAAGAATAAACTTGATTTTTAGCCAGCAGTATCAAAGTGTTTGCAGCTAAGGCATAACGTTCTCCGTCGATCTCTATTTTACCTTTTCCCTTTTTAAAAAAAAGGAACTGATTAAAACTGATCCTGTAATCCTGATGCAGTTCAAAAGATTCCGCTGATAAATAAGCAGTCGAAAAAGAATCAGCTAAAGAAGTATCAATATCTTTTGTAATTACGGTCGAATTTATCATCTCTGTCCCTCTGAAATAAATTTTATCCATTTAACTGGTAAAACGCAACCGCATTTCCTCCAAAAAAAAGTTGCTGTTCTGAGGCAGAAAAAGAACTAAAATACGATTTCACCAATTCCAGTACAGCCTTATAATTTCCTGCGGCCAAACATACCGGCCAATCTGACCCATAAATAATTCTCTCTGTACCAAAAGCATTCACGACTACATCCAAATAAGGGATAAAGTCTGCATTCGTCCATGTTTTCAGATCCGCTTCTGTAACCAGACCTGATATTTTACAGGAAACATGAGGATGCAAAGCAACCAATTCTATATCCTTTTTCCAATTCCTGATGTCTTTTTCTTTAATGCCCGGCTTTGCGATATGATCAATTACGAATCGCTGATCTGGAAAACGAGCTACAAATTCAGGAATAAATGGCAATTGATCCTGATGAATCAGAATGTCATAAGTGAATCCATAGGGTGCTAATAAAGCAATGCCATCCTGGAAAGATCGCTCCAGGCAAAGGTCACGTTGTTTTTCCCCCTGTAAAATATGCCTGAACCCCTTCAATTTTTTAAACTGACTATACTTTTCAAGTTGTGCCTGAAGGCCGGTTGCCTGAAAGTCTGCCCAGCCTACTACCCCTTTAATAAAATCATGCGAGGCTGCCAATTGCAACAAAAATTCAGTTTCTTCAGCCGACTGATCTGCTTGTACAGCAATACATCCGTTGATATCATTTTCAGCAAGTACACCAGCAAGATGTTCAGGTAAGAAATCACGGCGGATTACAGCCATTTCATCACTGATCCATTCATGTTTGCGGGTGTCATATTTCCAGAAATGCTGATGGGCATCAATTTTCATTTGCTCTAATTTAATATATAGTGATCAAATATTAATGTGCCGTGGTCAATTTGATTTTCTTTACTTTCAGGTTAGTCAGTGCGAAATATAGAACGACTGCAAAACACGCCGCTGGTACAATATAAGCTGTATGGATATTGGTCATATCGGATACCTTACCCATGATCACAGGAAATACTGCTCCCCCGACAATAGCCATAATCACCAGAGAAGAACCTTCTTTCATTCTGGAACCCAGTCCGCGGATACTCAGCGAGAATATAGTCGGGAACATAATAGACATAAAGAACTCAACGCCTAATAAAGCATAGACCGCTGTCATACCCGTAGTGGTTACCGCAGCAAAAATCAAGGCAATGTTAATTACGCTATAAATTGCCAGAAGTTTGGAAGGAGAAATATACTGCATTAAGAAAGTTCCTATAAAACGGCCGGCCATAAATCCAAGCAATGCACCAGAAAGATATAATGCGGCCGATTTCTCAGCGATTCCCGCCACTTGTGCAGAGAACCGGATAAAAAAACTTGCTACACAAACCTGTGCGCCAACATAAAAAAACTGGGCAGTTACCCCAAGCATCAGGTTTTTCTCCTTTAATAAAGAGCCACCGCTGTCTGAATCTCCTTCACGATCTTCAATTTCTGGTAATGGGGTTCTGATCAGAAAAACAGCAACCAATAAGACCACCGCTCCGATAATTAAAAATGGTATTTTAACAGAAGAGGCTTCATGGTTTAAATAAGTATTCAGCTGTTCCGGACTCATTGCAGCTTCTGCTTTTGCATCCAGTGTTTGCCCGGAGAGAATAAACATCCCCCCTAAAAATGGTGCGAGCGTAGAGGCAAGGCCATTGAAAGATTGTGCAAAGTTCAAACGTTGTGTCGCGCCTTTTTCATCCCCCAGTACTGTAATATAGGGATTAGCGGCAGTTTCCAGGAAAGCGAGTCCGCTGGCTATAATAAAAAGTGCAATTAAAAAGAATACATAAGACCTGGTGACTGCTGCTGGATAAAAAAGAAATGCCCCTGTAGCAAATAACAATAAACCTAATACAATCCCCCCTTTATAGCCAAACCTTTTCATGAATTTACCAGCAGGAATTGCCAGCAGGAAATAAGCGATATAAGAAGCAGAGTCTATAAATGCAGATTGTGTATCAGAAAGCTGACATGCTTTCTTTAAATGAGGGATAAGGATAGGATTTAAATTAAGTGCGAAGCCCCACAAAAAAAACAGGGAGATGATCAGCACTACAGCAAATTGATTCTTTCTCATTCTAATCGTTTTATACGTTTTTGGTTTATATTGGTTAGGTTAAAGAAAGGATCTTTTCATCAAAAAAAGCAATACCTGTTTATCCAGTTATTAAGCTATTTTAACATGTGCATGAATCTGAAGGTAATATAAACAGAAAAGCCCCGGTATTTAAAATACCAGGGCCAGTAAAAAGCACTAATGAAAGTTTTTATTAATTTTTAGCTTCCGGGTTATTCACCAGGTAAGGGAATAAAGATTCCAGTAATTGCACATAAATATCCATCCCCTCTTTAATCTCTTCGAGGTAAATAAACTCGTCTGCTGTATGAGAACGGGCAGATTCACCAGGCCCCATTTTAACCGAAGGCATATCCAGCCAGCCCTGATCAGAACTTGTTGGAGAAATATAAGCTGCCCTGCCAATAGAAAGCCCGGTTTTAACGATCGGATGAAGCTGGTTGATACAAGAAGGCTTCAATACTCCCGGACGAACCGTAAACTCACAGAAAGTATGATTTTGAATAATATGTAAAAGTTCTTTTTCGGTATAGGCATCTGTTAACCGGACATCTACCGTGAACTTACATTCCGCAGGAATAATATTATGTTGTATACCAGCATTTACCTCGGTAACGGTCATTTTCACAGGGCCCATCACCCTGGATTCAATAGGAAACACATAAGAAGAAAACCACTGAATATCTTTTAACGCTCTGTAAATCGCATTGTCTCCCTCTTCGCGGGCTGCATGTCCGGAACGTCCAAAAGCAGTACAATCCAAAACCATTGAACCCTTTTCTGCAATGGCCATTTGCATATTGGTAGGCTCTCCGACAATAGCAAAGGAAACAGGAAGCAGATCATCTAAGATAGATTTAAGCCCTTTTTCACCAGAATTCTCTTCTTCGGCCGTTGCCGCTAAACAAATATTAAAAGGCAAATCTCTTCTTTTAAAGAAATGAAGAAAAGTCGCAATCAGCGAGACCAATGCGCCTCCGGCATCATTACTTCCTAAACCATATAACTTGCCATCACCAACAACAGGTTCAAAAGGATCTTTCGTATAAGCCGCTGTAGGCCGAACCGTATCATGGTGTGAATTCAACAAAATGGTAGGCTTGTTATGGTCAAAATGAAGATTATAACACCATATATTGTTATGCTTTCTTAAAGTAAACACATAGTTATCCTGGAGAAATGATTCAATTAAGTTTGCGGTCACTTGTTCCTGTCCGCTAAAAGAAGGGGTTGAAATTAACTTTTTTAATAATTCAAAGGATTCTACTTGATATGGAAAGAAAGAATCCTGATCAGTTTGGTATTCAAAATCTGTTTTCATAAATACAAAGATTAATTAGCTTCTGAAAAAATACATAGGAAAATGTCTCAATACTTCGGCAGGAATAGTATCTGCCTGCTCTTTTTCGGGATCGAATAACATAGCTGTACACAAACAGTTACATTTTTTCTTACCTTCCAGAATGTCATAGTTTACGCAGCTTTTACAGCCCTCCCAAAAGAATTCATCATGGGTAATATCAGCAAAGGTAACGGGCTCAAACCCCAGGGCAGAGTTCATTTTCATGATCGCTGCACCTGAGGTAATACTGATAATTTTTGCCTCCGGATACATCCTTCGGGACAGCTTAAAAACTCTTTCTTTAATTGCTTTGGCTACGCCGGAATTCCTGAATGCAGGAGAAACAATTAAACCAGAGTTGGAAACGAATTTATTGTTTTCATAGGCTTGAAAATAAGCGAAACCTACCCACTGTCCGCTGCTGGTCACAGCGACAACAGCTTTACCATCACGCATTTTTTGCGCTATTGATTCAGGAGTACGTTTAGCAATTCCCGACCCTCTGATAATTGCCGAGGCCTCGGTTTCTTTAACTATTTCATCGGCATATCTGATATCATTTAATGTGGCAACACGCACAAATATCATTTGATTCTCCATTTTAGTCTGAATTTTTTAGAAACCTAAACCCAAATGATATGCCCGGGCGGACAATTCCTGACAAATAGTTTTTAAAGCACTTTAAAGTGGGATTATATTTTTCAGACTGAAGAAACCAGTACCTAAACCTTTCCGAAATGGAAAGGTTTATTTTCATTTTAATAAGGTAAAACCTGAGGCAGGCTACAATTTCCTTAACAATAAACCAAAAGGGACTTTCGGCTCTATCCACGTAGATTTTGGAGGCAGAACAATTCCCTGCTGTGCAATATCCATCAACTGATCTGCATTCATCACAGCCAGTGTGAAAGCAATAGCCGAAGGGTTTTCTGCTAAAATCTGCTGAAGTTCGCTCAATGCATCAGCGCCACCTACAGCAATTAACTGCGTATCAGTTTCAGGATTTTCAATGTTAAATAAAGGCTCAAATACCTTTTGCTGTAACAGACAAGCATCTGGTATCACATTTTTATCCACCAGCTTATAAACCATTCTGTACCATTTTTCTTCCATAAACAGCCCAAATTCACGTGGGTTTAAAGGGATTACAGGTTCATTTCGTGGTGATTTAGTGACAGAAAACATCTTCTTCAATGTCCGGAATACCTGATCGATATAAATATCATCAGCCGGAATAATTACCCGGTGAGATCCTTTGATACTCAATTGATCACTGGAAAGATAAAAAGAAGAGATATAATTAAAATTCCTTGCCTCTACTAAAGTTTTAGATTCAATATTCCTGCATTTAGCCGCTGCCACCAGGCGATGATGACCATCTGCAAGATATACATGCTGTAACTCTGAAAAGCATAAACTTAGCTGGCGAATCGTCTTTAAATCATAAACCCGCCATATTCTGTGAAAAATCTTATTGGAATAATAAACAGAGCTGGCTTCTGCCTGCTTAATCTGGTTCAGCAGCGAACTGATTGTCCGGTTGGGCCGGTAAGTTAACAATAGGGGATCTCCTTCCAGCCCTACTTCATTCCGGTAGTTCATTAAACTATAGGAATTACAATTCAGGGTAGATTCATGAGTCTTGATATGTCCGCGGTCAAAATCATCCAGATCAGTAACCGCCCAGACTCCTGTTTGGGTATGGCTGCCTTTTGTGATTTCATAAATAAAAATACAAGGATGCTCTTCCTGGTAAAAATCACCTTTAAGCAGCATTCTTTTCAGATTTGCCAGCAGATGCGCGTTGGTCAGTTCTTTATTTTCAGGATGTCCGCTATCCAGCATCCTGGCAATGAACCCATTGCTCCCCCCATTACAGGGAGAAGCTTTGAGGGTTAACATTTTATCTAAATAAACTTCCTGAGGCCTTAAGGCTACGAAAGGCCTAATTGTTGCCATATGATAATAAACTGTGTTTCTCGTAATCCTGCATACAAGCGACCAGTGCTTTTACAGCGTCCAGCCTTAACGCATTGTAAAGTGAAGCCCTGAAACCTCCGGCTGTCCGGTAGCCTTTGATACCTACCATCCCCCTTTCTGCGGCAAAAGACAGAAAATCTTCTTCCCTGGACAGGTCATGCATTTTAAAACAAACATTAACCCTGGAACGGTGTGCCTGATCAGCCATTCCAAAAAACAGCGGATTTCTCTCGATTTCTGCATATAATAAAGCAGCTTTAGCTATATTTTCTTTTTCAATTGCTGCAACTCCACCATTGGCTTTTAACCATTGCAGGTTTAACATAGCCACATAAATAGAATATACAGGTGGTGTATTGAACATACTTTGATTATCACGGTAAATCCGGTAATCTGACATCGAAGGAACCGCATGTTCCACTGTATCGAGTAATTCATTTTTCACTAAAACCAGCGTCATTCCTGCCGGGCCCATATTTTTCTGTGCGCCAGCATAAACCAGGTCAAACTGGCTGATCGGAATTACCCGGCTAAAAATATCAGAAGACATATCGCAGATCAGCGGTACACCTAAATCAGGAAATTCGAACATTTCTGTCCCCTCAATAGTATTATTGGACGTACAGTGAAAATAGGCAGTATCTTTACTGACCTCCCCAATTTCAGGTACTTTGGAATAATTGTCACCGGCCGAAGAGCCAACGACCTCTACCTGCCCAAAATATTTCGCCTCTTTAATAGATTTATGCCCGAATAAGCCAGCATCGAGATAAGCTGCTTTCTGATGTTTCTGTAAGAAATTTTGTGGGATCATCGAGAATTGTGTACTCGCCCCACCTTGTAAAAACAGTACTGCATAATCTTCTGGTACTTCCAGAAGTTCTCTTACCAATTCTTCTGTTTTGCGCATTACTTCTTCGAATTTTGGAGAGCGGTGGGAAACTTCAAGGATAGACAGTCCACTGTTATCCCAGTTTTTTACTGCTTCGGCAGCTTGTTCCAATACGCTGGCAGGGAGGATACACGGCCCCGCCCCAAAATTATGTTTAATCTGGATCGTCATCTTTAATTTATATTTGGTTTAAGAAACTCTTAAAGATGCAACAAAGATTGCTTGATATCGTTCCGGACTTGGATTAAAGATAAATAAACTGATTATTAGCTGATTTTCAGAATAAAAAATTGCGAATCAACAAAACAATGCCTGTAAAGCAAAATAATGTTTTATATCCGGTGGTTACAGATTTAACAAAATAATAATAAACAAAGAATCGTATATTCAAGAATTAACGGTTGTTTTGTTCCAAATATAAGAATGGGTTAATGGTCACTTATGATTCGCTTTCAGACGATGAATTACTTGCGCTTTTAAGAGATCGCGATCATCATGCCTACGCAGAAATCTATAAAAGATACTGGAATTTATTATATCGCTATTCCCGGAAAATATTGCAAAATGAAGAAGAAGCAAGAGATGTTATTCAGGACGTCTTTGTGATGGTCTGGTCTAAATCCGGCACTTTAGATTTACATACTTCCTTATCGTCTTTCCTTTATGCCTCAGTCAGAAATAGTATGCTTAAATTATTTGAGCGCGGAAAGGTGAAAGAAAAATATATGAATTCCCTGGAAAAATTCATCGATGAAGGAACAAATATCACAGATCATCTGGTACGCAACCGCGAACTGGCCAGCCATATTGAAAAGGAGATTGCAAAACTACCTGCCAAAATGCGGGAAGTCTTTGAATTGAGCCGTAAAGTAAATTTATCCCATAAAGAGATCGCCTTCCGAATGGATATCTCCGATAAAACAGTAAAAAAACAGATGAACAACGCAATTAAAATTCTGCGTTTAAGGTTAGGTGCACTCACTGCAATGCTGCTGTTTTTTCATCTTTAAGCAACTGCTGAATTATTTTTCCATTTCCTCTACTACCAAGCTTTGAGCAAACGTTCTTAACCCTATATGAGCTGTTAAACCGGCGGTACCATGGAAAACGAAAGAGCGAAAAAATTAATAGCGAAATACCTGAAGGGCGATTGCACAGCGGAAGAGAAGGCCATCGTGGAAAGCTGGTATCTGAATGAGACTGCAAATGCGCAAGAGGAAATTGAAGAACCCGATGATCAGGATATGGAGCAGCAGATCTGGGCAAAGATCACCACAGAAAATCATAAAAAAAGTTTATCCAGACAGCGTATTTACAGCTATGCAGCAGCTGCTATCTTACTACTTACTACAGCACTGTATTTTGGAACCAGGTCAACCAGTCCTATTCCACAAAATGGAGCAGCAGATTTCACCAAAACAGATATTAATCCCGGTGGCAACAAGGCCCTTTTAACTTTAGCAGACGGTTCAAAAATTGTACTCGATGACGCGGTTAACGGGCAGATTGCCAAACAATCCGGCTGTGTCATTACTAAAACAACTACTGGTCAGCTCGTTTATACTATACAGGATAATCAGGCCGCAGCTCTTAAAACACAAGCACTGCTGAATACCATTGAAACCCCTAAAGGTGGTCAGTATCAGGTTAATTTGCCTGATGGAACCAAAGTATGGTTAAATGCAGCTTCTTCCTTAAGTTTCCCCGCCAGGTTCAGTGGTCTTCAACGCCAGGTTATTCTGAAAGGGGAAGCCTATTTCGAGGTAGCGAAAAACAAGCACATGCCCTTTATTGTGAAAAGTGAACAGCAAAAAATAGAAGTGCTGGGTACTCATTTTAACGTCAGTGCCTATGCAGATGAACGCCAAAGTAAAACAACGCTTGCTGAGGGAAGTGTAAAGGTATCCTTAACGGCAAACAACCAGGAGCAAGTATTAAAACCCGGGCAGCAAGCCATTGCTAACAATCACATTAAAGTTATCCCGGTTGATATAGAAGAGGCATTAGCCTGGAAAGACGGCCTTTTTATGTTTAATGATGAAGACCTGGAAAACATCATGAAAAAGGTAGAACGCTGGTATGATGTTCAAGTTGATTTCCAGCAGGCAGACCTGCGTCAAAAACATTTCAGTGGTACCGTATCCAGATTTGGGAAAGTCTCACAAATCTTAAAAACGCTTGAATTAACAGGATCAGTACATTTTAAAATAGAAGGGAGGAAGATTATAGTCGTCAAATAGACCATACAGGATATAATCTCCAATAAAAAAGTCAGTGATGCTGCAAACATCACTGACCGGAATGCGGCGTAAACCGCATGATTTATTGAGGTTAAATAAATAAACCACGATAGCATATTCAAAACCCACAACAAACGATCAAATGTATACAATTTATACTATTTTTTTTCGCAGGTTAAGTACCTGCTTTGCCAAATTTTCGCCAGTTAAGTTACCCGGTATTCCAGGTCTTGATCAGGCGTTTAAAAGACAATTAATAATGAGCGTTAAACTTACTACAGTTTTAATGATTACGTTCCTGTTGCAGGCGGCAGCCAGCAGCAATGCCCAGAACCTCACTTTCACCAAAAAAAATGTAGCGATCAAGTATATTTTCAGGGAGATCAGAAAACAAACAGGTTACAATGTGCTTTGGGAGCAGGACAAGTTACAGGCCGGCAAATTCATCGACGCCAATTTTAAGCATGCTTCTATTGATGAGGTCATGAAAACATGTCTCTCAGGCCAGCAATTAACTTATGCTGTTGAAGCGAATACTATTGTGATTAAACCACTATCAATTTCCCTGATCAATAAGGTGATCAGCCTTTTTAAAGATATTGAGGTCAGAGGAAAGATCATAGATGAAAAAGGTTTGCCATTGCCTTCTGTTTCTATCCAGATCAAAGGCTCAAAAACCTGGTATAAAACAGATGAGAATGGAAATTTCCAATTTAAAGTACCCAATACGGATGCAATACTGATTTTCACTTATTTAGGCTATAAATCTCAGGAAATACCGGTTACGCAATCGGGTAGTATGAACATTACTTTATTACCAGTGCTGGCAGATTTAACTGAGGTAGTAGTAGTTGGATATGGTAAACAGAAAAAAGCTAACCTGACAGGAGCTGTAGATGCTATTACTTCCAAACAACTGGAAAACAGGCCTATCGCGAATCTTGGACAAGGTTTGCAAGGGCTGATCCCTAACCTGAATATTTCTATTGCCAATGGAAAAGCTGGTACTGCACCCGAGTTTAATATCCGGGGTTATACCTCTTTAAACGGTGGAAGCCCGCTGATTTTAGTTGACAATGTACCTTTCTCCGCTTCAGAACTCTTAATGTTAAACTCCGCTGATGTAGAAAGTATTTCTGTCCTGAAAGATGCGGCATCTGCGGCGATATATGGTTCAAGAGCCGCTTTTGGTGTCGTATTGATCACCACAAAATCTGCAAAAAGCAGCAAACTGAATGTAAGCGTGAATACTTATACAGGCATCAGAACAATCGGCAAATTACCCGAAGTAGTAACCGATCCTTATACAGTACTGCAAATGAAAAATGAGGCAGCATTTCCACTATACAATCCTGCTTATAACGCAAAATTAATTGAAGCTGCCCGTTTACGTTCTTTAGACCCTTCCCTGCCCAATATAATGCTCGATCCCAGTGATCCCACCAAATGGTTTTACATCGGTAATACAGACTGGTTGAGAGAAGGTTATAATAAAACCGCAGCGACCTATAACGCAGGTGTAACGCTCTCTCAAAAAGCGGATAAGCTAAGCTATTACCTGTCTGCAAATTACTTTAGCCAGAATGGAATTGCGCGTGATGCCAAAGAGAAAAACAACCTGTATAACATGCGGGGCAAAGTAGATATGAACGTTACAAAATGGTTAAACATTGCCAACAACACGATGTTTAGTGCAGGTACTTACCAGGCACCGACCATACTGGACGATCAGACTTATTTTCAGGCGATTAACCGGAGCAATATAACTGACATCCCTAAAAATCCAGATGGTTCATGGACAGCTGCGGGAGCAGGTTCACTGGGTGCGGTTAAAGAAGGCGGCAGAAAAAATATTACCAACCACACTGTTCAAACGACATTTTCTTTCGATGCTTCTTTAATTAAAGATGTATGGAGTTTAAAAGGTGATGCAACTTTCAGAAGGGTCGATACACTGGTCAGGGCTTACGATATTCCTGTAGCTTACAAAACAGGGCCAAATTTAGCACCTCCGTTAAATTCAACTTCCAGTGCATCCAACCGGAACATTAATATCAAATATGATGTAGTCAATTTATATACAGAAGCACATAAAAAACTGGGCAATCATTTTATTTCAGGGCTTTTAGGTTATAACCAGGAGCATTATATCAATACCAATTTCTATGCTTCCCGGAAATCGCTAATCTCCACTGCTATTCCTTCTGTAAATTTAGCTACTGGTGACCAAACCATTACCGAGAGAATCGGAGAATGGGCTGTACAGGGGATTTTTTACCGGCTGAATTACAATTTCAAAGAAAAATATCTGCTTGAATTTAACGGACGTTATGACGGTTCTTCCCGTTTTGCCCCTGGTCAAAGATGGGCTTTTGTGCCTTCTGCATCCGCAGGATGGTTAATTTCTGAAGAATCATTTTTCAAACCTGTAAAAGAAGCTATCGGAATGAACCAATTCAAGTTCAGAGGTTCTTATGGTGTACTCGGCAACCAGGCTTCTGTGAACGAATATGATTACCTGGCTTTAATGGACAGTAAAAAGAACGGTCAGATCTTAGATGGCAAGCAACCTAATTACGTGAATCCACCACTGGCTATCTCCAGTAATTTCACCTGGGAAAAGGTTTCTACCATCAATGCCGGTGCAGACCTGACCTTTTTCAAGAATAAACTGGAATTGAACCTTGATAAATATACCAGGTACACGAAAAACATGCTTGTTCCCGGAAAATTATTACCGGGCGTGTTCGGAACAGCCTCCCCTACAGCCAACTCTGCGGATTTGAAAACCAAAGGCTGGGAGATTAAGTTGAGCTGGAGAGATGTAGTTCAGGTTGGAGGATCACCACTATCTTATAATGCGACCTTCGCTTTAAGCGATAGCCGCGCCTATATTACCCGCTTTGATAACCCAACCAAATCATTTGGCAGAAAAAGCGATGGTAAAAGCAATTATTATGAAGGAATGGAGATTGGCGAAATCTGGGGATTGGAAACTGAAGGATTTTTCCAGAATGCAGAAGAGTTAAAAAACCATGCGAACCAGACTGCTGTGGGTACGGACGATCAGCGTTATCAGTATTTTGTAGGTGATATTAAATTCAAAGACCGCAATGGTGATGGAAAAGTAGATTTTGGAGATAAAACGGTAAATAATCCGGGAGATCTTTATAAGATCGGAAACAGCCAGATCCGTCTTCCTTATAGTGTTGATTTATCCGCTGCATGGAAAGGATTTGATGTCAGAGTATTTATACAAGGTGTAGCCAAAAGAGACTGGTATGCAGAGGGAAGTAATATTTATTTCTGGGGTATTTATGCACAACCCTGGACGAATGTGACGACCCAGAATATGGATCACTGGTCACCTGAAACTCCAAATGCCTACTTCCCAAGGGTCAAAGCTTATTCGGCAGAAGATACAGGAGAAGAACTGGGTATCCCTAACACCAGATATCTGCAAAATGCGGCTTATTTAAGGGTTAAAAATATAACCATTGGCTATACGCTTCCTAAAAGCATATTGAAGAAACTCAAGCTGGATAATGTCCATTTCTATGTGAGTGGAGAGAATCTTTTTGAATATTCTAAACTGAAGGTAAAGCTGGATCCGGAAGGATTACAGGGGAATATTTATCCCTTTCAACGTACTTATTCATTTGGCATGAACCTTAATTTTTAATCAGATGTTATCAAGATATTATACCCCGCTGGTTATTGTAGTACTCGCAATAACTATACTCACAGGTTGTAAAAAGAACTTCCTGGAAAGAGAGCCGCAAACCTCAATTAACCCTAAGTATTTTTTTAAAACTACTGCCGATCTGGAAACCTACAGTAATGGTTTTTATGAAATGACAGGGATCACTGCACTGAATGATGTGATGGAGAGAAAAAATGATGTGTTTTCAGATAATCTCTCCGTTTACCTGGGTGGTAGTGAAATTGACAACATGATCAGAGGGAAAATCAGTGCAACCACAGTGACTCCTAAATCCTGGAACTGGGAAAACCTGCGCAGAATAAACTATATGCTCAATAACCTTCAGGATGTTCAGGGAGATCAGGCAACTGTAGCACATTTCACCGGTATCGCCCGTTTTTACAGGGCCGATTTCTATTTTGAGATGCTGAAAAGATATGGTGATGTTCCTTATTATACGACCGTACTGGAGGCGACTGATGAAGCTGCACTTTATAAAAAACAAGATCCGCGCGCACTCGTAGCAGATTCTATCCGTGCAGATCTTGAATATGCTGTTAGCCATGTGAAGGCTGATGGGACTAAATCAAGAATCACGAAATGGGCTGCGCTGGCTATGCTTTCCAGATTCTGTCTTTATGAAGGTACTTTCCGAAAATATCATGATGAACTGGGGCTCCAGGCCAGTGCAACCCCATTTCTGGAAAGAGCGGTTTCAGCTTCTAAAGAAATCATGAGCGGAGGTTTCTCTATCTACAATACGGGTAAAAAAGGAGAAGATTATCAAAAGATATTTACCAGTGCAGATTTGGGCTCCAATAAGGAAATACTTTTTTACCGTGATTTCGACCAGGCTTTAAACCGCTCTAACGATACACATTATGTTTTTGACTGGCAGTGGTCTATCAGTAAATCTATGGCTGATACTTATCTGATGGCAGATGGTACTCCTTTTACTTCCAGCCCGGGCTGGAATACCAAAACTTATACTGAAGTTTTTAATAACCGTGACCCAAGGATGGCCGTAACGATTATGCCTCCGGGATTCTCTACAACTTTAGGCAGACCAAATCTGATCAGACCTACCTTTGGAGGCTATCCGCAAATCAAATTCTATGCAATAGATCCCAATACTAAAGTATATACGGAATATTCAGATTTACCAATTTTCCGATACGCAGAAACGCTGCTGATTAATGCAGAAGCCAAAGCAGAACTCGGTAGTATCACACAGGGCGATCTGGATCAGACTATCAATCTGCTGCGTAACCGTGCTGGTGTATCGCCTTTAAATATGAGCCTGGCAAATGCGAACCCAGATCCTGTTCTGGTGAATATGTATCCACATGTTTCCAGTGGAAATAAAGGGGTTTTACTTGAAATACGCCGGGAACGTAATGTAGAGCTGGCTTGTGAGGGCTTCCGTTTCAATGATTTATTAAGATGGAAAGCCGGTCAGTTATTAGAAAGACCTACTCAGGGGATTTATGTGGCGAAATTAGGTGCAATGGATGTGACTGGTGATGGCGTTGAAGATATTGCAATTCTGGAATCTCCTGAAAAAACGGATCCGCTTGCAGGTGTTCCAGCTGCTGTAAAGGCAAACCTGGTGATGTATTACCTGAACAGCAATAGTTTTTATCTGAGTAATCAGACTTCAGGATTTATTATGTTTCCGGAAAACGTGAATACGCCAAGATCATTTAACGAAGCTAAATATTACTATTTCCCGATCCCCTTTCAACAAGTATTACTAAATCCAAAACTGGTACAACCTAAGGGCTGGTAATCGTTTGATAACAATCATTTAAAATCATCGGGCCTGTTTAGTTTAAACAGGCCCTTATAAAAATAACTATACAATGAAAAGAAGAAGCTTATTAAAAACTATCCCGCTTGCTGCTTTGGGACTGGCTTTCGGAAAAGCCGCTGAAGCTGCCACCATTAGTGCTGAAACCTCAAATGCGCCAAAAAGAAAATTAGTCTTAACTGTAGCACACATTACTGATGTGCATATCAGACAATTCGAAGATGCGACCAGCAGATTTGAAAAATGCCTTCAGGAAATCAAAAACTTAAAAGTAGATTTCTTTCTCAATGGCGGTGATAGTATTCATGCCGCCGATTATGACAATATCAAACGTGAACAGGTTATAGAACAGTGGGCAGTTTGGGATAAATGCATCAGCCAGATTTCAGGTTATGAATTACACAGCTGTATTGGAAATCACGATACCTGGTGGGCAGCGCCTTCTAAAGAGGATGAGATGTATGGAAAAGACTATGTAGTCAAAAGATTAAAAATCCCGAACCGCTATTATAGTTTTTCTAAAAACGGATGGCATTTTATTATACTGGATGGTAATAATAAAAATACTTCACTCGATGAACAGCAGTTCAAATGGCTGGAAAACGAGCTGGAACAACTTGCCCCGGATACACCGGTTTTATTGATGTCGCATTACCCGGTATTAACAGTAACCAATACCTGGGAAGGCGGACAGCATGGTGATCACAAAGAACTCAAGAAATTATTTTACAAGTACAAAGACAAAGTTAAAGTATGCCTGAGCGGTCATCAGCATTTGCTGGACAGAGCCTGGTATAATGGTGTAGAATATTATTGTAATGGTGCAATGAGTGGTTTCTGGTGGGGTAAAGGAGATGAAAAGTCTGCACAGCCTTATTATTATCAGGAAACGCCTCCGGGATATGCCATTATCAAATTATATGATGATGGTACGCTGGAAAATAAATATATCACCACAAAGATCTAATTAAATCACAGGCCGCATACGCAGTTGTCTAGTACCGGACAGCTGCGTATTTTCCCGGTTTTTTAGCCGGAAATAAACCGATATTCAAAGAGAAAGATACACCTGCTGATTTTAAACTGGCATCTCCATATCCGATTCCTGTTAATGGTAACTTTGCAAAAGGTTGTACACCTACACTAACTGATGGGGTTAGCTGATGGTCAAAACTAACTGACACATTCGCGATTCCAAAAAGATGCTGATTCTGGTTATCGATTTCCAGGTTTGTAACTTTTTCTGCTGCTCCCTGCCCAGTTGTAAATTGATACTTTTCTTTCAGCATAAAATAACTGGAAAGCCCGGTATTCAAGCTTACTGATAGTTTTTTCTTGTTAAAGATCTTATAGTTTACATTCAATGGGATATCCAGTACGTTACAATCTGCACTCACCTGCCAGTCTGAGCCCGGTACATAACCGTTGTTGCCCCAGGATGCTCCCCCACCCGAATTGTAGAACTTCCGCGAATAAATCGCTCCTGAAGTCATACTGATCTTCGGCGTAAAAGCATAAGTAGCCAGCACGCCCAGATTAGAACTTACTTTAGAGGGTTTACTTGACTTCGCAAAAGACATATCAGGCGCAGCCATTGCACTTAATATTAAATCATTTTGTGGCTGCAAGGCTTTCTCCATTTTATTTTTTACACTGCGTGCAATATCTGAGGCTTCAACTCTTTCAAACGGATCTTTACTGTGCGCTAAAGCATTGGCTTTTCTGGCTAGTATAGCGCTGTCTGTTTCCACTGCTGGAATAGCAGGTTTTGATGGAGTAGTCGCAGCAATAGTGGTTACAGGGGTTAATACAGGATTTAATACCGTTGCTGAAGAATTCAATATAGGAAACGTATTCCCCGGTCCAGCCAATGACGAAGTGCTTATTTTGCCAGTGTTTTCAGCGGTATATATATTTTGAATACTTATAGATTCCCCTGTAGTTGGCAGCGCCAAAATTGGTTTCTCCGTGCCCGGTATTTCCATGCCCTGTGCTTTCAATGAATCCACAGTAGTCAAAGGAACAACCTCTTTTCCTGGTTTCACCACACGATTCGTTAACGGATCTTTAACGATCTGCTGATCCGGACTTACAGGAGCAAGGAAAACCAAATATAAAGAGATCAACAATACAGCGGCAATACCGCATGCAGTATACACCCATAATGGAATTACTCTTTTTTTCTTCCCCCCATCAAGCTTGCGTTCCATCTTTTCCCAGTTCATTTCATTGAAAGGGATCTCAGGATCACTTAACCTATCTCTAAATAGCTGATCTATATCGTTATCTTCATTCATCAGTATTTATTATTTTCTTTGCATTTCATTGTTAAAACCAGATTTATTTTCCATTATACCCAATGATCCTTCCCTCAATCTGTTGTAAATCGGCAGTTCCTTCTGCTGGCTTGTTTACATTCAAGACCATGAGTTTTTCTCTTAACTGTTGTCGTGCTTTAAATAGGTTAGATTTAGATGTTCCTGTTGATATTTTTAAGAGACTGGCTATTTCTTCATGCGAATAACCATCAATAGCATATAAGTTAAATACAGTACGATAAGCCGGGGAAAGTGTCTGGACTAAAACCAGTAAATCTTTATAAGCCAGTTGTTCATAAACCGAGGCAGCCTGGCCAATTTCCTCATGATCATCTACGTCATCATGATCCGAAAACTTCAGGTTCATCCGGTAATGATCAATCGCCGTGTTTGTAATAATGCGCGCAAGCCATGGTTTAAAGGGTTTTTCAGGATCATATTTTTCTATATGTGTAAAAACTTTCAGGAATCCATCATTTAATACTTCGGCAGCGTCAAAATCATTTAAAGCGTACCGACGGCATATAGCCATGCAATAACTATAAAATTCTTTATAGAGTAAATACTGACTTGACCTTTCCTTATTGATGCACCCGATAATGATACTTTGCACCTATTCTTATAATTTAACCTGCGCCATTTTCCTACCAATACGTTGCTTATAGACGAAAGGTTGCCAAACGTAATAAGAAAATTTGATTTTACACATAAAAAGCTGTAGCACAGCCAATTATTTTTATTCACAATATTTTTTTGCTATCCCACACAACCTTTAGCTCTTGTTCGCCGTAACCGCAATAATCAAAAATATTATTAACATTTATCCTCAACAACCATGAATTTATCTTTAAGAAAAGGGATGGCTCTTTGCAGTTTAACATTGATAGTTATGCTCTCGGCCTGTTCAAAAAACAACGACTCCACACCTGGTGGACAAGATCCTTACGGCAACCCACCAGTCACCGCACCAACCCCGTCAAGCCTTGCACTGACCAATGATGCAAAATTTGGCAGTATCCTGACCGATGCCAACGGAAAATCACTTTATGCTTTTGCGATTGATGCCAATGGTACATCAGGCTGTTCAGGTGGTTGTGCGCTTACGTGGATGCCTTATTATGCCGGGAACGAAACTGCCCCTACAGGAATTACAGCAACCGATATCAGTACCATTACGCGTGCGGATGGCAAAAAACAAACTGTTTATAAAGGATGGCCTTTATATTATTTCTCTGGAGATGCAAATAAAGGAGATGTAAATGGAGATGGCTCAGGCGGAACCTGGTTTGTTGCTAAACCGGATTACTCAGTGATGTTCGCGAACAACCAGCTGGTAGGTGTTGACGGTAAAAATTATACTGCTGATGAAAAAGAAGGTACAGGGATTAGCCAATACCTGACCGATGCAGCCGGCAGAACCTTGTACGCATTTGCACCTGATAAGTTTAACCTGAATACTTATACCAAAGCCGATTTAAGTAACAATGGCACCTGGCCTATCTATGAATCAGCTGTTCTGAATGTACCCTCAGTAATCAAGAAAGATATGTTTGTACAGATTACAGCTGCGGGTAAAAAACAATTGACCTACAAAGGCCATCCACTTTATTACTTCGGCCCGGATGCTAAACGCGGTGACACTAAAGGAGTCAGTGTAGGCGCAGGTCTTTGGCCAATTCTTACTGTAAACACAATTGCATTAACACCTTAAACTAACCCCTATGTCAAAATTCACCTATCCTGTGATGACGATCATGATGACGTTATTAATTTTATCAGCCTGTTCAAAAAACCAGGCTGATGAACCTAAACCTGTGGTACCGGAAAAACCCGGTACTAAGGTTTCTTATGCCGAAGTACTGCAACCGTTATTTCAGGCCAGATGTGCCGGATGTCATGCGCCTGGTAAAAGAGCATCTGCTGCCTGGAGTTTTAACGGATATACCTCCGTTACTGGCAGTGCAGACAAAATTAAACAAGCTGTTTTAGTCAGCAAAACCATGCCCATCGGAGGAACACTCTCCGCCGCAGAACTTCAATCTATCAAAGACTGGTTTGACCAGGGTATGCTCCAATAATTATTTAATCATCGCCATATGAAATCATACTATTCAATGAAAACATACTATCTAATGAAAAGGGTATTACTCCTGCTCTGCATTTGCTTTTTCGCAATTCATACCCGCGCTCAGGATATTTTAGTCAGTAAAAATGCATCCGTTTCTTTCTTTTCCAGCACAGTCATGGAAGACATAGAAGGGAAAAGCAATACAGCCAGCTCTGTAATCAACGCCAAAACTAAAGAACTCATTTTTAAAGTCAGCAACACCTCTTTTCAGTTCCCAAAAAAACTGATGCAAGAGCACTTTAATGAGAACTACATGGAAAGTGACAAATTTCCATTTTCTAAATTCAGCGGAAAAATCACTGATGATATTGACCTCAGTAAAGACGGCAATTATACCGTTTCTGTAGCAGGAAATCTGGATATCCATGGAGTTATCAAACCCTATCAAGGTAAAGTAACCCTGGCGATTGCTCAGGGAGTAATTACGGCAAAAACAACCTTTAAAGTGAAAATCGAGGATCACAATATCAAAGTGCCTTCCCTGGTTTTCAAGAACATTGCTGAATTCGTAGAAGTACGTTTATCAGCAGTATATCAACCTAAAAAACCATCCTGATTCTCATCAACCGACCACTTAAGAAAAACAGTATAAAATGATACAAAAACGATTAATGTTATTCCGGAAAAACCTGCTGCTGATAGGATTTATTCTCAGCGGACTTCGTGGTTTTGGACAAGACCTGGAGAAAGAACTGACCAATACGAACCCGGTTCATGAAAAAGTGTTTGCTACATTTAAAGACACTAAACTAATTAACGGACACACCAACGAAACGATCCATAAAAATGAACTGGAATTTAAAGTCGATCACCGCTTTGGAGATATCGCAGGCAGCAACGGTGGATTAAAACAGTTTTTTGGACTGGACAATTCCACTGATGTGCGGATTGGTTTTGATTATGGGCTCACCGACCGGCTGAGCATTGGTCTGGCCAGGGCAAAAGGTGCAACAGACGTCCAACAGTTATACGAAGGGAGTATAAAATACAGGTTACTGGAACAGACCACGGACGATTATATCCCTTTTGCGGTTACTTTATTTGGAAGTAATACGATTGCCGCAGTTAAGGCCAGTGATGATCCTGCTGCCGCTACCGCTTACCACAAATTCAGCGACCGGATGAATTTTGTCAGCCAGGTTATCCTGGCGAGGAAGTTCAATTCAAATTTCTCCTTCAGCCTTACGCCAACTTACCTGCATAAAAACTTTACTGCCTTTAGAGATCAGAATAATCTTTTTGCAGTTGGTGCAGGTGCAAGAGCTAAAATCAGTAAGCGAATGGCTATTGTGGTCGATTATTTTCTTCCGTTCCGGAACAAAGATGACAAAGCTTATCTGGAACAAACCAGTGGAGTAAAGTTTTATAATCCTCTGGGAGTAGGCTTGGAAATTGAAACAGGCGGTCACGTTTTTCATCTGAACTTCACCAATGCCGCAGCTATAGAAGAGATGCAGTATATCTCTCAGACAACCAGTTCCTGGTTAAAAGGACAATATCGCTGGGGCTTCAGTATTGCCAGAAGATTCTCTTTTAATAAGGACAAAAAAGAGAAAATATAGGCTGTAATCTTTTCAGATTTTATGTGGTCATCCTGAATGATCACATAAAATCTATTTTAATTTTACAACTTCTCTTCCAGGTTTGCTTTCACAAAATCAAACCACTCTTTTCTCAAAATACTGAGAATAGCACTATCCCGTCTGCCACCATGCCCATCAGGCATATGGTTACGAAGTACGCCTTCAAGTTTACAGCCGATACTTTTCATCGCAGCAAGACTTCTGTGGTTGCTATTGTCTGCCCTGAATTCAACTCTTTCCATCCCCAGGTCTTCAAAGGCATACTTTAATAAAAGATATTTGCAATTTTTATTGAGCCCTGTCCCCTGGAAATCACCACCATACCAGGTGTACCCCATGAGCAGTGTTTTATAAGTTGGCTGTATATCATAATACCGTGTAGAACCAGCATAACTATTGGTTTGCTTATCAAAAATAATAAAAGGATAAGAATTGCCTTTTTCCCTATCATCCATCGCCGCTTTGATATACGCAGTCAGACTTTCAGCACTATCCGGACGTGATAAGGAATAGTGCCATATTTCAGGTTCATTCAATGAAAAAGGCAGTAAATGTTCATGGTCAGCTGGACTAAGCGGGCGGATTAAAGCACGTTCATTCTCTAATATAACAGTAGTTTCTTTCAGTAATTCGCTCATACCTTAAGGTAATAATTTTTCTTTGGGATGCTGTAAACAATTTAAAAAACACTTGTTAATAACGGAAACTTAAAGCAATATACGGATACCATCCTTCATCAGAATGTCCGGCAACCACACGGACAACCGTCATAGCAGCAGGGGCAAAATATAATCCCCCACCCACTCCATTGTGCCATTTAGTGGAGTCTTCTCCTTTTTTCCAGACCCTGCCTATATCATGAAAGCCAAGCAATCCGAATTGTCCCGGCAATACATAACTCACAAAATCTGCCAGTTTAATACGCATTTCAAGGTTATTGTAAAAACTATGATCACCAGCAAACCGGAATTGACGGAAGCCAAGCAGTGTTCCTTCTCCACCTAAAAATGCAGACTGATAAAATGGTTGTTTACCCACAGTTACTGCGCCACCAAAACGTTCTGCAATCACAAAATTAGCTCTGCTATCCAGATTTTTATACAAGGCCACACTTCCGGTAAACTGACCATAAGTATTCGAATATTTATTTAGTCCTGTATAACCCTGCAATTTCAAATTGATATAACTTCCTAAAGAAGGCAGGATTTCATTGTTCCGGGTATTGTTGATAAAATTAACTACAACACCTGTATATAATTTATCTTTTGCGATAGTCAGGCTATCTGATGAGTGCAGGTCCGCACTGTTATTGATAAACCTCCCGGTATTATCATCCTTGTTGAAACTATAATATTGAAAAGATGGTCCGATACTGAAGGAAGATTTTGGCCGTTTCCAACGCAATGCCGGATCAAACTGGTATAAACTAAATCTTGCACGGTAATAGCTGATTCCATCAATAGACTTATCAAAAGAGGTTTCATTCCCCGCACCAAAGAAATTCTGTGTATTGTGCGGCGCATAAGCACTGGCCTGCAAAATCAAATCTGCTTTTCCGAAAGTGTGCATCCATTCTCCGCGGTAATCAAACTTAAAAGCCTTCGTACTAAAAGAGTGAATAAAAGAAAACTGCTGTGTATTTCCATAAGGAAATTTCCTGAACCCGGGATTCATAAATTTAACAGAGAAGCCTAATGATAATCCATCATCCTTGTTAAATCCTCCATTCAGCAAATACATACTTCTATGATATAAATCTGTTTGTTTATAAGAAACATTGCCAGTATCATTAAATAGTATTTTAGTAAATCTGCTGGTTTCACCCGTAAAAACAGCACTATCAATCTTATCGTAAAGTTTTACTTTATGGTAAGCGTTTTCTAAATGATAAGCTTTAATTCCATGACCACCGATAATGCGTAATTTAATATCAGTTCCTTTATTGTTTATAACAAGGCTATCATTTCCGTTGTGGGTATATAACCTGATTTCTTTCGTAATTTTCGGATCAAAGGTCTTGATGAACATTTGCTCTTTCACCTTTTTATTTTTAGATAACTGGTGTATGTTCACTGTTAATCCGCCACCAGCAGCATCCGAAATTTCTATCAGCTCTCCTTTATCACTCGCCTGTATGTCTACGATCTTATTTAAGAAATGATAATATTCATTCATCATCTCAGGTAGTTTTGCTCTTCTTTCCTTCAATTGCGCCAGCAGCTGATCATGACGTAAAGAATAACCCGGTTCCGGAAGTTTTCTTAATGCTTTCTCCATCACCTCATCCGTTAAATTCGCACAAAAAGTATGAATGATATCCATCCACTGTTTTTCTGATAACTGACTTAATAAACGGGTTGCCATAGCCCTGCTTTCCCAGACAAACCAGTTTACATCATTCACATTTCTTTCATAGCCCTGAATCATTGGCAGTAAATAAGAAGACTGCGCGTATCTTGGAATAAGTCCCTGGCTTAAGTAAAATACCTGGTCACGGTCACGTGGAACTGGCTGATAAACTTCTCTGTCTCCTGTTTTATCAAGCGTCCATCTCCATTGATCAAAATGTCTGTCCCAATCTCCGATCACAATATCCAATGCTTTCGCTCTCAGGTATTGAGGCCCATCATAAGTATAATCATTGTCCTTAGCCAGTTTCTTATACATCTTATAAGTATTATCAGACTTACCAGTTGGCTCTCTTTCTTCCAGAAGACAAAGCGTATTTTCAAATACTCTTCCGTACTTACCCAGATTAGCATCCGGAGAAATCCATCCGATAATTGGATTAGCATGTGCTACACCAACTGCTTCAGCAATATCCGGTACAATTAATGCCGAAAACGGATGCTGCGCGGACATGTTATCTTTTAAAATATCTTTCGCAAAAGTCTCCCTCAGATTCTCTGGCAACAATGATTCAGGATATTTCTCTACACTTCTTAATACCCATTCTTTCCCTTGCTTATCCACCATACGCAAAGAGTGTGACTGAAATCCACCACCCCGTTGCAGCGGTGTCAAACCGCCTTTAATCTCAGAAAGCCTGATTACCTGCACTTTAGTTTCCAGCGCATATTCTTTCCGGTAATTCTCTCCGAAAAAGAAACGGTGAACTTTACTTACACTATCATATTTTGGATATATTTTGATAGAAATACTATCTTTTGTGATCACTTTAACTGTATTTCCGGATTCACGGGGAACAGGTACAAAAGGTTTAGTATAACTGTATACCTTTTTGACACCAATCTCTGTATACACGTAAAAATCATAGCGCATATCATTATTCATCAGCAAATCGGCAATTACATAACCTTGTTCTGATTCTTGAAAAATAGAGTTTTTACCCTTTTTATTGGCTGAATGTTTAGCTCCGCCACCACTCACAACCTGTAGATTAAGCTCTTCACTTTTAATCAACTGTAAACCATGATCATGTCCTGAAAAATAAGTAAGATTCGGATAAGCGCCGAAAACCCCGTTTATCTTTTTAATCATATCCTTATAAAAGGGATGCTTCAGGTCTTCAGGGCTCAAAAAGGAAGACCGCAACAAAGGATACAGTGAGCCGATAACAGGTAAAGGGATATATAGGTTTTTATTCAGCGAGGTTAAAGGGAAAATATGATTTTTCAGAGTGAAATATCCACCATGCGCACCATAACTCTGCAATGGGTGATGATCAGCAAATAAAATAATCTTCCCTCTGTTAGCTTCCAGCAATTCCTGCATCCGGGCAATCACATCATCTTTAGTCTTGCAGCTGCACTCAGATTCGGGATTTTGTTTAGCGTAAGGATATAACCACCACTCGCTATCAAAAGCAATAATCGTTAAATTGTCTGTGAGTTGGATTGCTGTAGGATCAGGACATCCGTTTGGCGGGATCATTTTTAATAAAGAGTCATTTTGCTCAGCCAGATATTCTCCCTGACGTATGATTTTAGCCAAACCATCCGGCCCCATTTTATCCCAATCATGGTTTCCCGGAATAAAATAAACCGCAGCTCCCATTTGACGCATCGGCTGAAATTGAGATTGCAGAATCTGTTTAGTTGTTTCTTCTTCTTTACTTCCGGGTAAACCCATTCCTCTTGGGTAGATATTATCCCCCAGGTACATCACTGTAGTTTTTCCGGCAATTACATGTTTGGCTGCGTTTTTCAAAGATTCTCTTTGTGCAACATTCATTTCTCCGGCATCACCGATAAAGATGACGCGGTATTTTAGAGAATCCTGTGCTTTAACGAAAACAGCACTGAATAGAAAGAAGAGCAAGAGCGTAACATTTTTCATTGGCAGATAGCATTATATATGATGTTATAAAATTACAGCATTTCTAATAAAATAAAAGATTAAAACATGACGGTTTTTAATTCTTGTTTAAACAGGAATCAACAGTCGGGATCTTTTCATTTTTAATTAAAAAATAACGATTAGTTAATTTAAATTCATAATTTTAAGGAGTTATTTTAATTTAAGAACTCATTAATTATCAAAAAATGATAACAAAAACAAACTAATAATTATACAAATAAAATATATGAATAAAAATCTACAACAAATCTCCTTAGCGCTAATTGCCTTATCATTATCTGGTTGTGCTACAATTTTCACTGGTACTACACAAAAAATAACCGTGAGTTCTGATCAGCCGGATGCCGAAGTTTTTGTTAACAATGCCTATAAAGGAAAAACCCCTGCCAGATTCTCGGTAAGTAAAAAAGGGAACAATGAAGTAATTACTGTTAAAAAAGACGGTTTCATTTCACAGGATATCGCTACCCAAAAAGGATTCAATGGAGTTGCAATTTTAAACTTAATCAATCCTATCGCATGGGGTATAGATCTATTGACAGGAGCTGTCAACAGGGTATCTCCAAATGAATACGTGATCAAATTAGAAGCCAAAAAGTAGACATGAATTTAAAGTTACTTCTCAACCAGAATCTGCTGCTCCCGAGCAGCAGATTCTGATCAAAACACAATTTCAAACGTTTGAAATACATAAACAAACGTTTGATCTTAGAGACATTTTATTTTCCGTCTTCCCTTCTTTTTCCATTTTCTTTAGTTTAGCTTATAGATTCCCTAAATAAGCCGGAGCATGAAGTCCATTAAACCAGTCATACTGATCTTCCTGATCACCTTGCTGATTCATCAAATAGGTTATACACAGCAAACAGTAATAAATAACGGCGAAGCCATGCTGAAACATGGCGCACACCGTATTGGCCGCAGAACAGATGCTGATATGGCCAGATGGCGCGCTTATGGCCTGGGTCAATTTATTCATTGGGGACTGTATGCTATTCCAGGCGGAGAATGGAACGGTAAAATATATCATGGAGCTTCAGAATGGATACGCTCGTGGGATGGAATGCCAAAACCGGCTTATGATTCTTTGATTAACCACTTTAACCCTACGAAATTTGATGCCGGATCATGGGCTGCAACCGCAAAGCAAATGGGTGTAAAATATGTAACCATTACTACCAAACATCACGATGGTTTCTGTTTGTGGCCAAGTCAGTATACAAAATATACCATTGCCAACTCTCCTTATAAAAAAGATATTATCAAACCACTTGTTGATGCCTATCATAAAGCTGGAATTGATGTGATCCTTTATTTTTCCATTATGGACTGGAATAATCCCGACTGGCGTTACGAAATCAAGACTCCAGCTGACAGTATTGCATTTGAACGTTTTAAAAAATTCACCCGTAACCAATTACTGGAATTGCTTACCCGATATCCATCCATAAAAGGATTATGGTTCGATGGAACCTGGGATAAATCCTGGACAAAACAAGCAGCTTTTGCAGACGGTCTGGAAACTGAAATGCGTAAGTTACATCCGGGATTAATTATTGGAAGCCGTTTCCGTGCAGATGAAAATGGCAAACGCCACTTTGATAGCAACAGACATTTAATGGGTGATTATGAACAAGGCTGGGAGCGTAAAATTCCTGCCACAATCAATGATGTTCATGGAAATGACTGGGATTGTGTAATGACAATTCCCGAAAATCAATGGGGCTACAGCAAAGCTTGGGAAGGCCATATTAAAACTACTGATGAACTATTGGAAATGCTGGCTAAGTGTGTTTCACTGGATGGTAACTTTGTTTTGAATTTCGGACCAGATGGTGAGGGGTCAATCCGCAAAGAAGAACTGGCTATTGCTAAAGAGACAGGTAATTGGATGGCAGTGAACCACGAAGCGATTTATAATTGTGAGTATGCCGGCCTTGACACTCAGAACTGGGGATATTTCACCAGGCAAACAGGCACTGACAAAATTTACATGCTTGTTTTTAATGTCCCTGTATCAGGGGCGCTCAGGGTTAAGTTACCTGCTCAAACCAGCATTTTAAAAGCCTACAGGCTTGGTCAGGAAGAACAGACATTTATGCCCGAAGCAATTCAGGCAAACGAAAGCTTCATCCATTTGAAAACAACCAATGAGAAGCAACCTTTTGTAATCGTACTGGAAACAACAAAATCAACAGATGGCAACAGCAAGACCTATGAAAAAGCAAAAACTTAGTTTATGATACCTCCTCATTTGAAACCCGGAAATCTTATTTTAACCTTTATTTGCCTTTTCTCCACACTCAGTTTTTCCAGTTCCGGACAGGCAAGGAAAACTATATCTTTTAATCAGGACTGGATGTTCAGCAAAACAAATGACACCGTCCAAAGACAAAGTGACTGGAAAAAAGTCACCTTACCCCATACCTGGAATGCAACCGATATGCAGCTCACCAAAGACTTTTACGAGGGAGAAGGTCAGTATAAAAAGCAAATTGTATTTGGCAGGGAATACAAAGACAAACGTTTATTCCTGCGTTTCGAAGGAGTTGGACAAGTGGCACAAGTATATGTAAATCAAAAATTGGTTGGCATGCATAAAGGTTCTTATAGTGCTTTTTGTCTGGATATTACTTACGCGGTAAAAATCGGAGAAGCAAACACAATTCTTGTAAAAGTGAACAATAAGGCACGCAAAGATATTATCCCCGTCAATCACTTCTTATTTGGTATTTATGGTGGAATTTATCGTCCGGTGAGCTTGCTGGTGACCAATAAAGTGAACATTACGACTACAGATTATGCTGCTCCGGGTATTTATATCTCCCAAAAAAATGTCAGTGCTGAATCTGCGGAGGTGAGTGTCGCTGTTAAAGTTGAGAATATAGAAACCAGCTGGCAGGATATTTCCATCAAAACAGAGCTTTATGATCAGGCAGGAAAACTTGTAGCTGCGCAAACGACTCCTCAAAAAATTACGACGCAGGGCAGGCAAAAGTTTGTCCAGCATTTCCAGTTACAAAAACCACATCTATGGAATGGCTTAAAAAATCCTTATCTCTATAAAGTGATCACAAAATTGCTGCGTAAGCATGATGTTATTGATAAAGTAACGCAACCACTGGGTCTGCGTAAATTCGAAATTATTGCCGGAAAGGGCTTCTTTTTAAATAATCAGCTGTATCCGATGCATGGAGTTTGCAGACATCAGGACAGGTGGCAATTTGGCAATGCATTGAGCAATGCACAGCATAGAGAGGATTTAGATATCATCAAAGAGATGGGTGCGACGACTATACGTTTTGCACACTATCAGCAGGCAGAATATTTATATTCCACTTGTGATACTATGGGCTTTGTAACCTGGGCAGAGATTCCATTTGTCAATACCAGTACAGGAGAAGAGGCGGATAATGCAAAACAACAGTTGATGGAACTAATTAAGCAGAACTACAACCATCCTTCGCTCTATGTCTGGGGCTTACATAATGAAGTTTATGGAAAGACTCCTTCAGATTTCCCTGCGGTGCTGACCCGCGAGTTGAATGATATCGCAAAAACAGAAGACCCTGATCGCTATACCGTAAGCGTAAGTGGTTATGGGGAAATGGACCGGCCTACTAATTTAAATGCCGACATACAGGGAATGAATCGTTATTACGGGTGGTATGAGGGTAAGATTGGAAATTTAGAAGATTGGGCAAAGGAAATAGAGACTAAATATCCTGCTCATAAAGTTATTCTGACTGAATATGGGGCAGATGGTAATATTTTTCAACAGCAGGAACAAACAGACCTGAAAGATGCTTATGATTATACGGCCGCATTTTACCCTGAGAGCTTTGAGACTAAAACGCATGAGGTACAGTGGCCTATTATTGCAAAACACCCTGGGATAGCGGCATCATATATTTGGAATATGTTTGATTTTGCTACTCCAATGTGGAACAGGGGTGGTATGCCAGCCCGAAATATGAAAGGATTGGTGACTTTTGATCGTCAATTAAAAAAGGACGCTTTTTACTGGTATAAAGCAAACTGGAGTAAAGATCCTGTATTATATTTAACAGAGCGCCGTGTAGTGGAGCGTAAACATGCAGTAACCCCGGTTGTGGTTTATTCAAATATCGGACAGCCCGCATTATTTGTAAATGGAAAAATGATTGCCGTTCAACCCATACAGGGTACAAATAGCGTACAGTTTATTTTTAAAGATGTTCATTTAAAAAAGGGCAAAAACAGTATTAAAACCCTTGCGAAAAAGGATAGTAAAACTTTTACAGATACGATAGAATGGGTTTTAAAGTAAGAGCTGGCACATCAATAGTTAATATAAACCTTTAACAGCGCCCTTTCTTTGATATTGTTCAAATTAGTCATACCTTTTATCGTTAATCAATAAGACCAGAAAAAACAACCTCACTATGGAATATTCAGTGCTTCAACCACGAAAACCTGAACATATTGCATTAAGCTTTTCAGGCGGTGGTTTTCGGGCAGCATCTTACTCACTGGGCTGTTTGTCCTATATGGAGACTGTTTATATCGATGGTAAAAAGCTGACTTCCCTCGTTCATTTCATTTCTTCTGCCTCGGGCGGGACTATTACAAATTTAGCCTATACAGCCAGCCAGCGGAAGGGACAACCTTTCGATGAATTTTATGATCATATGAATAAGCATATTTTGCACGGAACTAAATTAATTGACCGTGTTTTTAAAATTCTCAATGCTGAAAGCGCCTGGAAAAAACGGCCTCATAAATCAAGGAACATCATCAATGCTTTTTCAATTGCCTACGATGAACTGCTTTTTAAAGAAGAGGTATTTGGTATTTACTGGAAACCTGTTAAAAACGGGGTTAAAGAAGTTTGCGCCAATGCAACCGAATTTGACAATGGTATGCTCTTTCGTTTTCAGAATGCGGGTCTGCCAGGAAATAAATTCCTTAGATTTAAAGCAGAGCGCGTTGCATTGGAGACCCTGAAGAAAATTAAGCTCGCTGATATATTAGCCTGCTCTTCCTGTTTCCCGGTAGGTTTTGAACCTTTCGTATTTCCAAATGATTTCACCTATAACCAATTAAGTAAAAGCGATCTGGAAGCTGCGATTAAAACAGACCCGCGTTTTTCACCAGACAAAGGAGAACAACCCGTCATCCCTCCCCCCCATTTTGTACTAATGGATGGTGGAATTGATGATAACCAGGGGATCGATTCTTTTACAAAAGCAGAAGAAAGGCTTCAGAACAGAAATGTATTTGGCTATGATCTGTACATTACCTGTGATGTGAGCAGTAACTATACCAGTGGTTATAATTTCCCTGAAGAAAATAAAAAGAGCTGGCTGCAAAGGCTTAACCTGCTTCAATATTTGCTTATTTTAATCCTGTTCACCGGACTATGTATCACCGGGGTACTGACTAAAACTTTTACTGAATTATCATTTTCACTTTTAGGAATCAGTGCTGCCTTACTTTTGACCACCCTTTATTTTTCCATCACCGGATTTTTCGCTTATCAAAAAGTACAGGATAAGAAACAGACCTATGGTATCGTTATTCTTGGTCGCATCTCCTATTTCTTACGCCTGCGGCTCAGTGTTCTTTTACAGCTGATTATTTCACGTGCTACCTCAGTAGCTTATCTTTCTGCGATTGTATTTCTAAAAAAGATAAGAAGAGTATCATATGATAGATTATTTGAGAAGATTTCTGAACGGAAGCTCAAAGCTGATGGTACCTTATTGAAAAAAGGTGAAAAAGAAACTTTAGTGCAGCAAATAGAACTAAAACATTGGCGGCAGTTCACCCTGATGAATGCCATCTACTCACTGAGCCCTAAAAATGATTGTCAGCGAATCGCAGATCTTAAAAGTGAACCCTGGTATAAAAAGAACCTGACTGTACAGATTAATGGAAAAAAAATGAACTTAACCGAGCTGATGAAGCCCGCGCCGTGTTTGCAGCAAGTAGCCGAACTGGCAACAGAAATGGATACATCACTCTGGTTTGACAAAAACCACCTTGCAGAAAACAGGCCTGCTGCATTAATAGCAGCCGGGCAATTTACAACCTGCTATAGTTTGTTGCGTTATGCCTTCAGATTTGATCAAAACGACCCTTACTGGGCTGCACTGCAAAACAAGCTCGCACAAGACTGGTGGGATTTTAATCAATCCCCATTCTGGCAATACAACAAATCCTGATTCTATGTTTGACATTGCCTACTGGTCAAGCCATTTTTTAAAAGCCTCTGCTCTTTCTTCACTGACAACGACCTCTACATTTTCTGGTTTTGGAGATAAATGTATCCTGACCCGGTTCCGTGAAAGTTTATACATCTCTTTGATTGCATTGATATGAATGATAAACTTCCGGTTAATCCGGAAAAAATTATCCTGATCCAGTTTGAGTTCCAGACTGCCGATCGTTTCTTCAATGATATAGTTTTGCTGATCTTTGGTGACCAGGAAAAGATACTTGTCATCGGCCATAAAATAAGCAACCTGATCGGCAGGTACTGTTTTGATCAGTTTACCTACCTTCACCATAAACCGGTTACGCGTTTTGCCTAATACCTCTTCCACCTTTTGCACCAGCGCAGGGGTATTGATGCTGCTGGTCTGGCGGATGTTACTCAGCTTAGTTAATGCACTACGCACATCTTCTTCGTCAAAAGGTTTAAGCAGGTAATCAATTCCCTGATTCTTAAAAGCCTTTAAAGTATACTGATCGTATGCTGTGGTGAAGATAACCGGACTGCTTACTTCTACCTTCTGGAAGATCTGGAAACTCTCTCCGTCACCCAAATGGATATCCATAAACAGCAGATCTGCCTGATGGTGTTGTAACCAGTTTACCGCAGCTTCTACTGTCCCGACTATCGCATGTACCTGTATTTCGGGATTGATGTGCACGAGCATATTCTGCAAGGTAATTGCAGCTAGTTCTTCGTCCTCAATAATCAGTACAGTCATGCTTGAATTGCTTAACTGTAAATGTAAAAAAAAACTCCGGCCTGCAAAAACAGACCGGAGTTAAATGTATCAATTGATAATCTATAGGTATCTATAATAGATTTGGGTTATTCACGACTGCATCCTTAGGGAACCTCAGCGTATATCTTGGATCGTTTAACTGTAATGTATAAGTTGTTCCGGATATAGTATGCGTTAAAGCGGGCTGTCCGTATCTTCTTAAATCATACCAGCGATGACCTTCTAAAGCTAGTTCTCTTTCACGCTCTGCATAAATCTCCTTTAAAAGATCTGATTTCGCCAAAGCCTGAATTCTGATTTGCTCTGTTTGGAAATAAGCGGGTTTTAAACGCTTAGCCTTTAGTGCCAGTAAGCTTTCTGTTGCCAGTGCAGTATTACCAGTTTGTAAAGCCGCTTCGGCCTGAATCAGGTATAATTCTCCGTTACGGAAAGAAATCTTAGTTTCATTTCCCGTTGTTTTCTGAGAGACATAACCGTTGCTAGATTTACTGAAGTACATTGGAAAACGAAGGTCATTCGCCTGATTGTAAACATTCAGCAGGTGTGAAGAAATAAAGAATGCCTGCGCTACAGAAACCACCAATGTTTTTTCCATCGACAGAATATTCTCTTTAGCCTGGTAATGATTTGGTAATTTACTTCCCGCAACATTCAGATCTTCCAGCTGGTTGTTTAATGCTAAAGCCTGCTGTGCAGCAGCCAGTGAATTGTTCCAGTCTCCTTTAAATTCATAAACCCTCGCTTTCAGCGCCAGTGCCGCACGCGTGGTAAAACGATAGTTCTTTCCAGCTTCGAAGGTAGCTACATTTAATAATTTCTGACCTTCATTAATATCTTCAATCACCTGGTTATAGACAGCTTCAACGGTAGCAGGAGCATATTTTTGTTCCAGATCCATTTTAAGTGATAAAGGTATCCCGCGATCAGTCGCAGCAGTAGCCGCCAGGTAAGGTTTCGCATATACATTCAGTAATTCAAAGTGGCTATACGCTCTTAATAAGTAAGCCTCACCTTTCAGCTGGTCTGTTTCTGCACTTTTACCTGCCTTCTCCTGCACTTCTGCAATCACCTCGTTGGCATAAAATATAGTTTTATAAAATTCCAGGTACTGGAAAGAGGTGGTCACAGGGTCCGGAGAAGCATCGTTCCATTTAAAAATATCACGATAAAATGCGATATCATTACCAGATTCATCGATAGCCAACTCATCTGTGCGTATGGCCAAAAGTGATTTATTTGTAGAGAATCCAGCATAAGCTGTATTCAGTAAATCCCTGAAATCATTTGCAGTTTTAGGGACAACTTTTCCTACAGGTTCTATATCTAAATATTTTTTACAACTGCCCAGAGTGAGTAACACCAATAGAACAGCAGATAATTTTATAATTTTCTTCATTTTGAATCTATTTTTAAGTCTAAAATGTTGCGTTCAAACCAACTGAAATACTTCTGGAAATAGGCTGAGCATAAATATTACCATAAGTCTCAGGATCAGTATATCCTTTGTAGCCTGTGCTCAATACGAATAAGTTTCTGCCTTCGACACTAAATCTTAATGAATTCGCTTTGATTTTCGATGAGATTTTTGCTGGTAAAGTATAACCTACACGGACACTGTTTACACGCAGATAGCTCATTCTTTTAGCGAAAATATCTAAAGATTTGTAAGAGTTCCCAGGATCAGTATTGTTATACCAGTTATAAGCCATCCAGCGGCTACCATCACCAGTCGCGCTATCAAAAATCTGAGGCTGATTGGTATTCGTATTGGAAGGTGTCCATGCGTTTAAAATGTCTTTAGAGAAATTCATTCCGCGGTCAACTGCTGCTGGATTATAAGCAGGTGTAATCGTCATTAACTGACTAATATTAAAGATCGTTGAAATAGACAAATCAATATTTCCAAAACGGAAACGGTTAATCAAACCTCCTGTATATTTAGGATCTCTATCACCTGCGTAAGTAAATAACCCCTGGTATTCTTTGTTAGTTAAAGAAGAAGCTGTAGCGTTTCCAGGGAAGAAATCTGCATATGGATCATATAATTTATAGAAGTTTTCTACAGATACCACTTTACCGTCCTGAATAAATTGCGGAATTCCATTCGCATCCAGTCCAGCTGTTTTCAAAACAAATACAGCATTTACAGGATAACCTTCTCTTGATGGAGTGAATTGATTAGCACTGGCCATCTCACGGGTAACTTTACTTTTATTGTGGGCGATGTTGAAATCAGTCCACCATTGGAATCCTTTAGTACTGATATTTCTTGTCGAAATAGTCAATTCCAATCCTTTGTTTTTTACCTGTGCAAAATTAGAGTTGGTGAATTCAAATCCATTTTCCAATGGCAAAGATTGTAAGCCAATCAGATCTTTACTGTTCCTGTTGTAATAATCAAAAGTAATCTGGAATGCATTGTTAAATAAGCCCAGATCTACACCTGCATTAAAGGTTGTTGTTTTTTCCCAGCGAAGTTTATTATTTGGCGGGCTTTCTACGTTAATTGTTTCTTGTGTACCACCTGGTAGTATATCTGCACTACTATATCTGCCGACAATTTGCGGGGTAGTGTTTTTATCAATATTTCCCTGGATACCATATGAGGTACGGAAACGCAGGTTTGAGATCCATTTTGCTTTTTTAACAAAATCTTCCTCATTCGCATTCCATGCACCCGAGATAGAGTAAATTGGCAGGTATCTGTATTTAGGATCTACCCCAAATAAATCTGATCCATCATAACGAATACTTCCGTAAGCCGTATATTTCCGATCGTAAGTATAAGAAAGTGTACCATAGAAAGAAGCATAAGCATTGCTTAATTTAGACTTTTTGTAGGCACGATAAATATCATCATCTATCCTTTCTGAATTTGGGAATAGAATATTCTGATTGGTTAAAGTACGTTCGTTAAAACCGAAAGCTTTAGTAGCAAGATCATCACTGTTATTTTTCCTGAATTCAGTACCCGCAAGTGCTTCAATTTCATGTTTCTCATTGATTACTTTTTTGTATTCCAGCAAACTTTTCCAGTTGTACTGAAAGAAAGAAGTTTGCTGATTCTGCATAATTGCACCGACAGGCAAAAAGTATTCGTATTGCTTGGTTTTAGAGTTGTAATAACTTGTACCCTGTCTGAATTTACGCGTGAAATAAGATTCTTCACCTGCATATTTTTCAATGCCCGTCTCCTCAAATTGTAAGCCTAGCTCAGAATGGAATTTCAGGTCTTTAAAGATTTGATAATCCATATCGATAATACTCTTTACACTCTTATTTCCTAAAGTATAACGGGTGTTATTTCTTTCTTCAACGATATTGAAAGGGACATAAATATCACCACGCAGGTTATTTGTACCGAAAATATCCCTGTCATATGAATAACTTCCATCCGCATTTCTAACCTGCTGGTATGGATTTACATTTCTCGAATATCTTGCAGGGTTGGTAAAACCATCTATGTCTGCAAGGTAGTTTTTACGATCTGATTTAGAACCGAAAATTGCAACTCCAAGTTTTAATTTCTGAGAGACTTTAAAATCAGTCTTCAAAGTCATATTATATCTTTTCAGTCCTGTTCCAATTGTTGTTCCTTTTTCGTCATAATAGCCACCTGAAAAATAATAATTGGCCTGGTCATTTCCACCAGAAAGGCTTAGACTATACTGTTGGTTAATCGCAGTCTGGTAAAGTTCTTTACCCCAGTCTGTATTGTTTCCGCGTAGTGCGTTAATTGCTTGCTGAGTAGCAGGGCTTAAAGCTGAAAAACCATTGGTCTGGTAGTTTTCCAATTCTTTACTCTCATTAAGAATTCTGGCCACACTACCCTGACTGTTCCGGTAAAGAAGGTCTGGTCTTGCTGCTAGTCCTAATTCAAAATCAACTTTCTCAGTAGAGTTCATCAAGTTCAGTTTATCCAGGTTCGGACGTTCTGAGATGAATGTATTGGCATTAAAGTTTATTGATATCGGACCTTTCTTCCCCTTTTTAGTTGTGATCACAATCACTCCGTTTGCTGCCCTGGCTCCATAAATAGAGGTTGCTGCTGCATCCTTCAAAATTGTAATATCAGCAATATCATCCGGGTTTAAACCTGCAATTGGCAAGTTACGCAACTGGTCAATATTATCTTTATCTGTCAGGTTATTCGGCAAATTGGTTCCCTCCAGTGGAATTCCGTCCAATACCCATAAGGGATCTTGTCCGCCGTTCAATGAAACTGTACCACGGATACGGATTTTAGGTGCGCCCGATGGACCTCCACCCAATGAAGTAACTGCTACACCGGCAATCTGACCTTCCAGCATCTGGTCGATTCCTGAAACACCAGACTGACGGACTTTGTCATAGTCCAGCACAGTTGTTGCAGTGGTATTCTTACGTTTTGAAATCGCAGTATACCCGTTCACAACTACTTCGCCCAGGTTATTGTCATTACTCGTCATCGAGATGGTAATTTTAGTCTTATTGATAATATTTACCAATACAGAACTATAACCCATATAACTTACGCGAATGGCTGGCGTACCTTCAGGAACAGCCAATGTAAATTTACCCTCAGAGTTAGTTACGGTACCAATCGCTGTATTCTGGATTACTCCCGTAACATTGGTCTGCTCACCTATGGTGGATTTGTCCACGTAAACAGATGCACCTGGTATTGGTAATCCTTCCGGATCCAAAACCTGTCCACTTATAGTGGTTTGTTTCTGACTGTATCCTGAAAGACTGAGGCCAATCAGGAAGAGTATTAACAGTAGATTTTTAATCATAGTTTGTTGTTTAGGTGTGTTTGATAATAGTTAATTGTGGTGTGTGTATTTGTGTGTGTGTTCTTTATGTGCTTTTATTTTGTTTGAAGGCTCTGACGAATACGAAGGATCAAGTCCATATAATGACCTTTAGTTGCCTCATCACCTCTGTTCTTATTACTTTCCAATAGGGCTAAGATTTGTAAAAGTTCTCCTCTTTTCGCTGCTGCAACTTCCGAAGTACGGCTCATTGCAGAAACGTAGATATTTCTCAGGTTTGCCGAAGGATTGATTCCGTTTTCCAGGACATGATCTAAATCAGCATCATCTCTATTTAAACCTAAATCACAAATTTGTGGTAAGTTATTCAGGCTGGTCTGGAACAAAGATTTCTTAGTAATCTTCTCCAGCATCTTATCGGTACTCACCAATAAAACATCCACATAATTTTGCTGTAACATACGGTCTGTAATAGAGAGTGTTTTTCCTTTCAGCGTCTGTGCGAAAATAGCAGGACGGATATCTTTAAATAATTCGCCTACAGTAAATACGTTCTCTTTACCAAACTGGACTTCCATCTCCAGCATTCTCAATAAACGGTCTTCACCCAATAAACTGTAAAGCAGACCGTATTGATATTCACGTCTCAGGTTTAATGGTGCATACTCCATAGGACCTACTGGTGTATCTTTTATAGGGAAAGTTTTTTTAAGTAATTCTTTGTTGAACAACCATTCCGGCATAGTAAATACCTGATCTTTGAAATATTCCAATGCGCCTTTCTGAATCTTAACAGGTACTGGTGTATAGGCATCTTTACCATCTCCGCTAACAGGGTTTTCTAAATAATAGCCTCCGATGTTCGCAGTTACATGCTCTGCATAGGTTTGCCATTGCCAGATTGCAGCCAGGTAAAGTTTACCGGCCTGGTAATAATTATCACCTTCTGGTGCAGACCAGGTTAAGATTTGCGGGATCAGACGTTTTAAATTCGCCAATCCGTAACGGCTTGCTTTTACAGCATCATCACCAAGATCTTCAGATTGTGCTCTGGGATCAACAATGTTTTTCATTTGCTGCTGCTCCCCGTAGTGGTATAAAGGATCATTCGCATGTACTTTAATCCATTCTTTAAGAATTGGCAATTCCTGATGCGGATCTTCTGCTGGTAACCAGCGGTATCCCCAGGCGATAGCATATTTATCATAAGTCCCGATTTGCGGGGTGATATTAGTGACTTTATCTTCTGGTTGTGCTACGTAATTAAAACGTGCATAATCCATAATTGAAGAAGCTGTTCCGCCCATGCGGTTAGTAAAAGCTGGTGAACGTAAAGAGTCAACGGGGAAAGATGCCGAAGAAGACATATTGTGTTTCAGCCCTAAAGTATGGCCAATCTCATGAGAAGAAACGAAACGGATGGCATGTCCCATTCTTTGATCAGACACGTCATTATTTCTTACTTCAGGGTCAATGATACCAGTTTGCACACGCATCCAGTATTGAACTGAAGTCATTACGTTGTGCCACCATACCACATCAGATTCCAGGATTTCTCCTGATCTTGGATCTACGACAGCCGGGCCCATTGCATTTGATTTAGGCGAGGCAGCATAAGTAATTTCTGAGTAGCGTACATCGTCACCATCGTAATCGGTGGTATCTGTAACCTCACGGGCCTGAATTGCATTTTTGAAACCTGCTTGCTCGAAGGCTTTCTGCCAGTCATATACACCGGCAATAATTTCTTTCCTCCATTTTGGCGGAGTTGCAGGGTCTATATAAAAAATGATCGGCTTAACTGGTTCTACCAATTCACCTTTAAGATATCTTGCGCGGTCTTCCGGTTTAGGTTCCATTCTCCAGCGGGTAACCAGTTCTCTGGTTTCCAGTTTATGCTGTGCATCTGAAAAATACCATCTCGGTGTGCTGAAAAAACCAACTCTGTTATCTGCAAAACGAGGTTTCATTGGTTTTTCAGGTAATAAAAGAATATTAGTAGTTACCGTAATACTAATAGGTACGCTGATTCCTGCGTCCATTACCCTGGTGCTCATTAATGCACGAACAACAATATTCTGAGGAAAACTTTTAATCTTTTCAATAGCGGACAGGGAAGTTTTAGGGGTAGCTCCTAAACCCATATCATTAAATACATCATTGAAACTTTTCTCTGTTCCATCAAAAACCTTGTTCATTTTCACTACAACGGCCGATGAATCAGGTGAGTAAGCTTCAATTTTAAATGATTCTATCACTGAACCGGTAAAGTTATCTTTCACCGAACGGGTAATTGCATCGCCAGCAGGAGATTCTACCTGTGGTACGATCACTTTAACCCATACTGTTTTAGCTGCTTTATTTCTCGAAAACCGAATAACTCTGTTATCAAAGTTCATTCCTTTATTGACACCAGATTCGTTAAGTGCCAATGGTACTGAGGATATTTTATTGACTACCAAAAAGTCCTTTTCCATCAGGTTCAACGGAATTTCGAAGTAATAATCGTTCTCTACCTGATGCACTTTAAATAAACCTTTTAAGGTAGTTGCCTTCTTTAATAATTCGGCATAACTTTTCTCCTCCTTTTTACTGGTGCTATCTGCTTTCTTTTTAAGCGTATCTGTAACTGCTTTTTTGCTGGTAATCTTACCTTTATGCACAGGCAATCTCTTAGGCTGCACAGGTAATTTTTTAGGTATCTGGGTAAAACCGTTTACGTTGCATAAGAATAAAAAGAGCGCCGTAAAAGACAATTTCAAAAGTTTTTTAGTCAAAATCATGCTACAAAATCCCCCTTAGTTGGGAGATTATGAAATTATTAAAAGTGAAAGTCCTGTTATCTGAAGTGAAAGCGCAGATTTAAGGAGTGGAAGGTTTTTTAATCAGTGGCAAAAAGCATTGATAAGTCCCATTTTCAATTCCATAGCTTAGCTGGAAGTCCCCAAAGTGTGCATAAATACCTTGCAGATATTTCAAGCCTTGTTTCCCGGAATCCTTTACATCGGTGCGCAACTGTAAGTTGTTGGTGACTATTATACCTTCCCGCTCACTCCTGATACTGATATGCAGAGGCTGAAGTTTAGAAACGATATTATGTTTTACAGCATTCTCGACTAAGGTCTGCACACTCATAAACGGAATGTAAGCCGAAGAGTATTGTGGATCAATATCGATTTCCAAAGATGCCAGTGCCTCACCAAAACGTATTTTTAACAGGAAAAAGTATTCACTGGCAAAACGTACTTCTCTGGAAACTTCTTCGAGTCCATTTGGTGTAGGATCTAAAACATACCGGTATACCCTGGAAAGTTTAACAACAAATGCTTTAGCCAGGTCGGGTTGTTCTTCAATCAGACCATTCAGAGAGCTCAGGGAATTAAACAGAAAATGCGGATCGAGTTTTTCTTTAAGTTTATCGAGTTGCAGAATTGCATTTTCTTTTTCCTGCTGTGCGGCCAGTATTTCGGCCTGCTGCCGCAGCATGAACTGTTTCTGCCATTTGACTTGTGACCATTCAATTAAAACCAGGATAATTAAAGTGGCAGCAATCAGCATCAGAAACACATATTTTTCAATTGCTTTTACATCCTCATCTATCACAAAAACAGGGGTCTCCAGTACCATGGTCCACTTCATCCGGCTAATACCAAATGGGGTATAAAAACGAAAAACAGGCAGCCCAAGGTAAGAAGAAGTAGCTATTTCATAAAAACTTACGCTATCCGGAAGCTTCTCCAGGCGAGCTGTTTTAATTCCGCCCGGCATTTGTTTCCCAATCTGTTTCTCATCCGGGCTCAGCACATAGTCACCCTGCTCATCAACAATATAAATAGCTGCACGACTTTTACTATCCACCCCCCATAAGTAACGTTGTAATTCTTTGAAATTGATATCCAGTCCCAGAATAAGTGTAGAGGAATCTGCAAGACGATGCCGGGTAGCCAGCAGGCCATGAATAGAATCTTCTACATTGATAATTGTTCCTATTCTTGTGATCGTATCTTTTGAAACGAGCTGACTATGAATCCATTTCTTCTGATAGGCTAATAGCTCACCGTGCTGATAATTAGTCCCATTTTCAGTAATTGTCCTGTAAACAGTATCCTGACCGGTAACGATCGCATACCAGCCATGTTTTATTTTAGAATGGCTTAACAGCAGTGCATTGACCAGCTTTTCCCCTTTCAGGAAATCACTGGCAGATTTGAATTGAGGTATGATGAGTTCAGCATTGTTCAATCCTCCGACAAAACCTCTGAACTCATTATTGATAACATTGGATTTCAGCTGATAAATGCTGGTTGCCATATCCATGCTGATCCGTTCTGTGCGCTTATTGAATTTACTGGTTATAAAAAAACCAATCCCACTAAAACACAGTAAGATAAATACTCCGATTGCGATAAAGTACCTGGAGTTATATACTGAAGTTTTCATTCCGGCAAATATAGTCAAAATGCCTAAAACCTATTTTACAGGTCTGAGTTCCATCTTGGCATTCGCTGAAAGAGCTGATAATGTCTTTCAAATAGTATATTTTCCACTTTTCCAGGACTATCTGTATACTTATCACTATGAGTTACATACCAATAAACATCCAGCGCTTCAATGTTTTCTTTCTTCATTTGAGCGGGCCAGGATATTTCCCTGGCTACATCTGTAAACTGCATTCCATTAATCAGCTGGTCTTTTATTCCTCCGATCCCCGTACTTTGAATAGCATTTAATTCCTTTTTGGTCACCTCCCCTGTCCCTCCTATAAATACCAATTCAACTCTCCCATTTTTTAGGGCATAGGTAAGGAATACACCTATTTGCTTTTCAGGTGCGTTACAAACCTCCTGTAATTTATCTTCTGATGTCAAAAAGAAATGTCCATTCTTTTTGTATTTGTTCAATTCGTTAAACATATGCTGGTTGTTTCAAATATTAGTTAACAACTTATAAATCAATATTCTCCACGGTAGAATATAAATATATAAAAACCAATGAATAACATAATCATGAATGTTCTTTATTTCAATACATACCTATTGATTAACCTCTTCAAATGATAAAAGCCAGCCTGAATTGAGCTTAATCCAGGCTGGCTTTCTTATTCAATGGCAGATCAGTTAATTCAGGCAATTCGTCAACCCGATACGTTCTCTGCCTTTTATTTGACCAGAACTTGTAGTTACAGTCAACTCTACCCATAAGGTATGCGGCGGAACTTCAACGCTCCATGAATTGTATTCAGTAAGCTCAATATTCCCCTGAGCTGTGCGGGCTATCCATTTTCTATTTGATGTGCCAGCTATCGGATTAGCATATAAAATAAATGAGTCATTATAATCACAGAGTATATATGGCTTAAATGTGACACCCGTCTGAATATTCCCTGGCCAGCCAGTCCCGGTGCCAGCCTCAGTTTTGGTTATCTTTGAGGAGTGAAATTGTGCGGCCTGTGCTTTCTGATCACCATTTTTAAAGGAACAGAAAAATAGCAACAGGCATAAATAACAAATGATTTTTTTCATAACAGTCTTGGTTTAATCAGTTAATTTAACATTATTATTTTAAAAAGAAAAACAGCTAAGCTTAGATGAAAATACTATTCTTACTCACCTGTCTGTCTCTTACTTTAACAAATTCCAAACTGATGGCACAATCCAGAACTGCCCCGGATATGGAACAATTATATACTGAAGCGAATTCATCTTATCGGAAATTCGAAAGTATACATGGAGGTTATGTCCAGACGGATAATGTATTGATGCACTATCTATGCTGGGGAAATCCAAAAAACACGCCTTTAATCTGGTCACACGGAAGTTTCAGTCACAGTTATGAACTGGCTGATCTGGCCAGACTCCTGACTGATGGAGGGTATTATTTAATTGCTGTTGATTATTATGGACATGGTCAGACACCGGTTCCGGAAAAAGAAGTATCACTTTATAATTCTGCGGATGATATCCGGGTCTTAATGGATTCTTTAAAGATTGATCAGGCAATTATCGGAGGATTTTCCAGAGGAGGGTATATTGCCGCTGCCTTTTATCAAAGTTATCCTGAAAGAGTTAAAGCCTTAATACTGGAAGATGGAGGCTCTGTGGCTTTTAATACTTTTAATCATCGGATGAGTGAAGAAGCGCTGGAGATTAAAATTAAATCTATGGCACCTGAACAAGGAGTCAGTAGTATTTATGAGGCTTCTTTTGACTCACCTGCTGCGGCTTATCAAAGTTTATATGATAAGAGTGCGGGTGGGCTTCAGTTTGAGTTGTTAAATATTGTTAAACGTAAAGGCAATCAATGGATTACTTATGCAGGGTTAAATGACTTTTTCTGCATGAAAGACGATCAGCAATTTAAAAGCCTGGTATTAAAACCAAATAATTCTCCGTTGTATGGGGCTTCGATCACCATGGTACAGCCGAAAATTATCTTTAGAAATCTGCATATTCCTCTGCTAATACTTGACCCCGTAGCTGATCATGATCCAATGCCATTTGAAAAAGATAACATTGCTTTAGCGAATCAGTTTCCAGGGTTGATAACCCGGATCGAATTTGCAGGAATTGAACACAATATTCATTATGAAAAGCCGGCACAATTTAGTCAGGAACTACTCAAATTCTTAGGTATCGTCCAAAAACAGGGGCTTTCTTTTTCAAAAAAGAAATAACTGATAAGCGAATAGATGCCCTTATCTTTGTTTCTGATAGCTATCTTAATATTTCACAGCAGAAACTATGATCAGATTGAACAATGACACGCCCACCGATGTATTACAGGAGGTTAAGAAAGGTAGTTTAGTAACCGATACTTTTAGTAAAACAGGTTTAGTAGAAACGATTGATATCAGTGATGACGGACTATACCGTATTTACACCTTTAACCTGGTTACTGGCAGAAGTATTGTAGTGAAGAGATAATAGTACAATCAGTAAAATCAGAATCGGAAGTATAACCAGAAAACTCATTGTTTTAAAATATAACATAACGAACATGACTATACTGGTCAGGAAAATTACTGCTAAAGGTTTACTGATTTTTTTACAGAAAACCAGCAGATAAAAGGGATGACACCACAGCAGGTTTAAATTATACTTCACTAATTCCAAACTGGAAAACAGGGACAGATAGAGCAGTAAAAAACCGAGCAAACCGGCCATTGTAAAAACGGTTATAGTTACCCACATCATTAATTTATTTGCACCGCTTACCCGCTCTATAAACGGACTGATCAATAAGAGGATTAATAAAAAACTGTAGAGAGAAGTAGTTAAAACATTTGGAGAAACATGTTCTTCTTTGCCGGGTATGAATAAAAAAGCAGCTGGGTCAGCCATTTTACGCTTTCGCAATTGAATCTGGTCTAGTCTCTTTTGCAAAGTATCGGGTAGAAATAAGCTGACAGCCTTGCTGGAAGTTATATCTGCTTTGCTTCCTAATAAAACATTTATTCCGATCATATACAGAGCATCATTTGTCAGATAATTACTCACCAGTGTTCTAACCGGATTACCTGTGCCCTGGTTAGCCACAGAAAGGGAATAGTCAAAATCAGGCCCTATGGTCTGTGCTAACAGGTCAACTATTTTTGTTGCACAATTATTCTTTATAAAATCATAATAGTAATATTTATGGGTTGGTTTGAGTTGTTCATTCAGCAGTAAAAAGAGTTTATTTTTCTCTTTCAGCGTCAGGTTAAGTTTTTGGGCGGAAACCGTTTGTTGAGTTGTTATATATTCCTGTAAAAAGGAATGATAAGTGGAAACGGATAAAGAATATTTCATTCTTCCGCTAATAAAATTGATATAAAAGTTGGGATCATCAGTATCAAATGTCCCATAGTTATAGACCAGATCCAGCTGCCTTTCCTGATCTGTGATCCTGACTGCACTATGGCCAAATAAGGCATAAATATATTTACTTGTTTTACTACAGGTGAGGATGCTTACAGTAGATCTTTCTGAGAGTAAAAAAGTATTTTCTGATGGTAAACCAGCAACAGCAATCCTGATACATCCCAGAACAAAGACGAGTAAAAGAAGTATAAGTTTTCGCATTAGCTGATTTATAAGCGTAAATTCCGGGGCAATTTGCATTTATACTGTTAACTCAATGCGAAATATTCATTGCTTTTCAGGTTAAAACGAATAACTCAATAAATTGTTAACTTATTTAATTCTGCACAAGTTCAACATATTCAACCAATTAAACACCATTATAGCCGTAGTTAAGTATATAAGGGACAATATTTTCATTATTTAATTTGCATCCCATCCAAATTTAATTACTTTTGCCACCCCGGGGGATTAGCTCAGTTGGCTAGAGCGCTTGCCTGGCAGGCAAGAGGTCAGCGGTTCGACTCCGCTATTCTCCACAAGAGAATCAAAATGATCGGGGGGATACCAGAGTGGCCAAATGGGACAGACTGTAACTCTGTTGTCGCGAGACTTCGAAGGTTCGAATCCTTCTCCCCCCACCACTACTAGTTAAAAAAAAGTCTTTCAGTTCATGCTGAAAGACTTTTTTTATTTACAAAACTTATTCATTGCTTGTTTTTCCAATATAGCAGAAGTCACCACAAGTATCTGACATTAAACTTTATAAAAACAAACACCTCATATAAATAAATACATTAGATTTTAAAAGAAATTTTAATTTACATTTGGCTTAAATAAAATAACTTATCATTCTCTTTGTATGAAGAAAATTTACTTAACTATTGCCATAGTATTAGTTGGCTACATATCCAATGCGCAAAATAACCAACTATCTCCAACCGGAAACGTAGGTATTGGCATAACAAACCCGGATGTCCCGCTGCATATCCTTAAACCTACATCAAGCACAGTAGCTGTACCAATGCAAAAGTGGGATCCATCTGTAGCTGGCGGCTATAACTTAACTTTATCAAATTTCAATAGCATAAGAGGTATTGATTACAGGTTTACTCAGCTGAGTAACGGCATAGCTTTTCCTATCCTGACATTTCAAGGAGGTAATGTAGGTATTGGTACAGTAAATCCAACCGCAGCACTTCATGTCCTCAGATCTCCAACTACACTCAAAGATGCTCCTATGCAGGAATGGGATCCGTCAACCGAAGGTTATAACTTAACATTATCTAATTATAGTGGTTTGCATGGAATTGATTACAGATTTACTCAGCTTCATAATAATATACCTATACCCGTTTTAACTTTCCAGGCTGGAAATGTAGGTATAGGTACAACAGAACCCACCGCTCCGTTACATATACTAAAATCACCTGCTTCGCTCAAAGACGTTCCTATGCAAGAATGGGATCCATCAACTTCAGGTTACAATCTGACGCTATCAAATTACAACGGTACGCATGGAATCGATTACAGATTTACACAACTTCACAATAACATAGCTATACCTGTTTTAACTTTCCAGGCCGGAAATGTAGGTATTGGTACAACAAATCCTGATGTCCCTCTGCATATACTCAAATCTCCCACCGCCTTTAAAGACGTTCCAATGCAGGAATGGGATCCGTCACTTGCAGGCTATAACTTAACTTTATCAAATTACAATAGCGAACGTGGTATTGATTACAGATTTACACAATTGCTAAATGGCACACCTTTTCCTGTTTTAGCCTTTCAGGGCGGTAATGTAGGGATAGGAACAACGTCACCTGATTCAAGATTAACTGTTAATGGCACTATCCATTCAAAAGAAGTATTAGTTGACTTGAATGGGAATGGAGCATGGCCAGATTATGTATTCAAGCCAGAATATAATCTTCTATCGCTCGATGAGGTAAAATTATTTGTTGATAAAAATCATCATTTACCAGACATGCCAACAGAAAAGGAAGTCGAAATGAAAGGTATTAACCTGGGTGAAATTAACAAATTGTTAGTTAAAAAAGTAGAAGAGCTGACGTTGTACCTTATTCAACAAAAACAGAAAGCCGATCAGCAAAAAAGAGAAACTGATCAACAGAATAAATTACAGCAACAACAAATAAACGAGTTAAAAGACCTGGTATCAAAACTTATTAAATAAGAATAAACTGATTATCCCCCGGATCTGGAAGATTTGAATCTTTCTATATCCTACTCTAAAAGTCTTTCAGTTCATGCTGAAAGACTTTTTTTTGCTCCGTAAATCTTAAAAATCCCTTCAATTATAATCACGGAATACACTTTACTTTCAACAGATAGATTGTATTAAACTGAACACAAATTGCATTTCTAAAAAGGACGCCTGAATAAAAAATCAGACAAAAATCATAGCTTATCAGATTAATATTTGAAAGAAAAATAAATTTATTTATTTAAAAAAAACAAACCAAAATAAGAATGGTTATCAGTAGTGATAAATTTCAAAAAAATATCATAAAACTGGAATTTCAACGTTTAATCTTTCCATTTAAAAATCCACACTACACTACTCTTCAAAAGAATAATTCGGGGTTTAAAAGAGCTGTGCGAAAAAAAAGGTCTTCATCGGTCGCCTTAACTAAACGTGAAAAATAAAATAAATCACAAGAAATTATCAATTCTTAACCGACAAAACCATTCATTAGCTAAATCGTTAAATCAATTCTAAAGAAATTAAAAGGTGAGCTTTTATTCTGTTTAACTTTGTTCAACAATAAGCTAAACACATGCATTTCAGGCAAGTAGCGGCACAATTCTTGATCCGACACTCAATAGACAAGTATTTTGTATGAAAAAAAGTACACAAATAAACGTACTTTTTAAATAAGATGCTTTTTAACTATTATTTATCTAACCTGATATAAAATACCTAGTACCCTTTCTTCTTTTACACATCTACCAAGACCTAAAAAAAGCAAGAATCCTTTGTATACTTCATAATATACTGAGGCATTACGATCTATAACGTATCTAAAGCTATTAAAGTATGAAAAAAATCTACATTCAAACTTCCATCTTCTCTTTTCCAAAAATTCTGACTACGGATATATACATTAATCAGATACGATTTTTAGGGTAACCCCTGGAATCAACTTCTGTTTGATATTATTTTCCAAAGTATAATGCCATATAACCGGGCAACCGGTTTCATATTGGTTAACCTAATCTACTACACGTCAAAAGTTTTGCTATGAAACTAATCTACCCTCGAAGACCCTCTTTCTTGAAAATCCACAATTCACAATGTATAGCTCTTTTTAAGGAAGCGCCGCAATATGTTAAGGGAAAAATCAGTATTTATCATCAATTCCAAAAGATTGGATTTCTTTTGTTATTTCTGCTGATCGGAATACACGCAAATGCACAGTTTACGATTACAGAAAACTTTAAAGGGAGTTCTGCTGCCGGAATAACAATTGGCGGAGATGCAATATTAACTTCTGGTGGTGTAGATCCGGCAAATAATGGATGGTTAAGGCTTACTCCTGCTGCTTTAACCAAAGCTGGTTATGCCTATATCAATCAGTCTTTTCCTTCTACATTAGGAGTTCTGGCCGATTTTGAATATAAAACATGGCGTTCGGATAATCCGGCATTCGGAGGTGCAGATGGAATCGGAGTATTCCTTTTTGATGCCACCACATCGCCTTTTAAATTAGGCCCTAACGGGGGATCGCTGGGTTATACTGCAACCGCAGCTGGGAATGGTTTAAGTGGCGGTTATATTGGTGTTGGTTTAGATGAATTTGGAAATTTCTCGTCCACACAAGGAGGGCCGGGGCAAACTCCGAATGCAGTCGTATTAAGAGGACCCTCTACCGCAGCTCTTGCTACCTCAAACCTCTACCTCTCCGGAGCCTCTGTAGGTCAGATTGGCTACGGCACACTGACGCCAACCCGTCCCACAGACGCACAATTTTACAGGAGAGTTCAGATAGAAATCACTCCTACAGGTGCTTTAAATACATTTTCAGTAGTCGTAAGATGGACTACGACTCCAAATGGCGCTTTTACTCAGCTTTTTCAGTACACTTTAACAACTGCGACTACGGTCCCTCCTAAGCTTAAGATAGGCTTTGCATCTTCAACGGGTGGTGGTTATAACAATCACGAAATCAGAAATCTTATTGTAACTACGCCGGGCGGGGTACGTGTACAAAAAACGGTAGATAAACTTACCGCAAATGTAGGTGATCAATTAACCTATAATATTTTTTTAACTAATCAGACTAATGCAAATTTAACAGGCCTGGCATTTACTGATGCGCTGAATCAGCTCCCTGCTAATTTTCAGATCAACTCCGTAGCTTTTAATACAAATGGCAATGCAAATAGCTCAGCGACCGGATTCACCTCTACCAGCCTGTCATCCGCAACTGTTAGTTTAGGGGCTAATGCTACCGGAACGTTTACAGTGACGGGTACGATTAATAACTATCCAACAGGCGGAGTAATCACGAATACAGCAAACTTTAATGTAGGTACTTCTGGTGTCAGTGATCCGGATCAGACAAATGATATTTCAACAGTGAATACTACTGTACCACAAAATGACCTTTCCATCACTAAAGCAGTTGACAATGCGACACCTAGAGTAAATACAAATATTGCATTTACGCTTTCCGTAAAAAACAACGGAACAAATCCGGCAACGGCAGTTAAAGTCACAGACCTGCTGCCTAATGGTTATACTTTTATTTCCAGCAATGGAACCTATAATTCCACCACCGGAATATGGACAGTTGGTAATCTTGCTGCCGGGGCTACAACCGCATTAACGATCAATGCAAAAGTACTTGGAACAGGAAATTATGCAAATACAGCTACGGTATCAGCAGCAGAATTTGACCAGAATACAGCGAATAATACAGCAACGAATACCCCTGTACCAATTGCTCCTTATGACCTGGCCATAGTTAAAACTGCAACGCCAACAACTGCTGTTGCCGGACAAACTTTAGTTTATACGCTCAAATTAACCAATAATGGGCCAAGCCCGATATTGGCTACAGATGTAATCAATGTAACAGATAATCTGCCTGCCGGGTTCACGCCTGTTTCTTATGTTGCTCAAAACGGAACTTATACCAGCAGCAGCGGAGACTGGACAGGATTAACACTGGCTAGTGGAACAAGCAGCAATTTAACAATTACAGGTACGGTAAGTCCTACCGCAACTGCGGCTTTAAGTAATACTGCCACAGTGAGTACACCTACAGGTATAACTGATCCGGTACCGGGCAATAATACTTCTACAATTTCAACTCCTGTGAGCCGTGTGTTAGATCTGGGTGTCACCAAGACTTCCAATCCAACAACAGTAGTTGCCGGCCAGGCACTGACTTATACAATCACGCTGACAAATAATGGTCCATCAGGTTTGCTTGCCGCTGATATTGTAAACGTAACAGATAATCTGCCTGCTGGATTTACACCAACTACCTATACCCCTGCCAATGGAACTTATACCAGCACCAATGGAAACTGGACGGGCTTAACTTTAGCTAGCGGCCAATCCACTACATTAAGTATTGCGGGTACAGCCTCACCATCGGCCTCAGGTACTTTAACCAACACAGTTACAGTAACACCACCAACCGGAACTACAGACCCGGTTCCCGGCAACAATACAGCAACAACACCAACTACGGTAACCAGACAAATTGATTTTAGTTTAACCAAAACTGCCAGCCCCAAGCCAGCAATAGCAGGACAGACTTTAACGTATACTTTAACCTTAAAAAACAACGGTATAAGTAGTTTGGTAGCCAGTGATATTGTGAATGTAACCGACAACTTACCTGCCGGATTTACTGCAACAAGTTATACGCCTTCCACAGGTACTTATACAAGCTCAAACGGAAATTGGACAGGCTTAACTTTAGCTGGTGGTCAAAGTACAACTTTAACTATTGCCGGAACATTAAGCGCCAGTACTCCAGCAGGAAACTTAACAAACACCGCAATCGTTACCCCCCCAACTGGAATAACTGATCCGGCACCGGGTAACAATACGGCAACCGATGTTACTGTGGCGACCAGGGTTATAGATTTGGGAATTGCCAAGACAGCTTTACCAAACCCTGCGGTAACCGGTAATACGCTAACCTATACCATTACTTTAACGAATAATGGGCCAGGCACATTAGCTGCTGCCGATGTAATCCAGGTTATTGATAATTTACCAGTTGGATTTACAGCCACAACCTATACGCCTGCCGCAGGAACCTATACCAGTGCCAACGGCAACTGGACAGGTTTAACGCTGGCAAGCGGTCAGACTACAACGCTGACCATTACAGGAACTCTGGCTGCTAATGCAACGGGTTCTCTGAGTAATACAGCCACAGTAACCGTACCAGCAGGTATAACTGATCCGGTACCAGGTAACAATATTTCAACGGTTACCACGCCAGTCAGCCGTGTAATTGATTTGACCGTAGCTAAAACCGCGGCACCAAAACCCGCAATAGCCGGACAACCTTTAACTTATACCATCACTTTAACTAATGCCGGCCCGGGTACTTTACTGGCTTCCGACGTAGTTAAAGTTACAGAAACATTGCCTGCCGGATTTACTGCGTCTACATTTACACCTGCCGCAGGAACCTATACCAGTGCCAATGGAAACTGGACAGGATTAACGCTGACCAGTGGACAAAGTACAACTTTAACAATTACCGGTACTGTATCTCCTGTGGCAAGTGGTTCATTAACAAATACAGTTACAATTACTCCACCTACCGGAGTGACAGATCCTACACCAGGAAATACCGCAACCGATGTTACCCCGATTAACCGTGTTATAGACTTTGGAGTTAATAAAACGGCAAGCCCTGCTACAGGTATACCTGGAGAAACTTTGACTTATACCATCACTTTAACCAATAATGGCCCAAGTACTTTACAGGCTACTGATATAATCAGTTTAACAGATAATTTACCCGCCGGATTTACTGCGGATACTTACGCAGCTGGCTCCGGAACTTATACCAGTTCGAATGGAAACTGGACGGGCTTAACTTTAGCCAGTGGACAAACTACAACATTAACCATCACCGGAAAAATAGCAGTGGCGGCAACTGGTTCACTCAGCAATACCGCAACCGTGACGCCTCCGGCTGGCATAACCGATCCAACACCGGGTAACAATACTTCGACAACTACAACTAACTTAACAGCGAAACCAGTATTAACGATTACTAAGCTGGGTGCCGCAGGCTTAATAGCTGGTAATACAGCAACCTATACTTTGAATATCTCCAATACAGGAAGTAGTAATGCGGTAGGCGCAAGCATCACAGATATCATACCGGCAGCACTAACAGGTGTTAACTGGACAAGTACTGTGGCTGGTGCAGCTACCATTACGAATGGTGCAACTGGTACAGGGAATAATTTAAGTATCACTGCGAATATTCCTGCTGGTGCAGCCAATACCGTATCGGTAAAGATTACCGGTACTATAAACCCCGCAGCTACGGGAAATGTGAGTAATACCGCTACCGTAACACCTGCTGAACCTACAGGAACAGGAAGTAACTCTACTGTGAACGCTAATGTGACCAGTACTTCCGGAATAGTAATTACTAAAACAGGGCCTTCAGCTGCTACCGCAGGAAACCAGATTACTTACCAGGTAGAGGTTTCAAACAATGGCCCGAGTAATGCAACCGGTACGCAAATTTCGGATATTGTCCCCGCTTCATTAAGTAATGTCAGCTGGACAACACAGTTAACAGGTACTGCAACAATCACCGCAGGTGCAACTGGAACCGGCAATACCGTAAATGTTACAGCTAACGTTGCAGCTGGTACTTCCAATAAAGTAGTCATCATTGTAAAAGGTACCATAGACCCTGCTTTTGCCGGAAACATTACCAACACTGCAACAGCTACTCCTGCCGAACCAGGTAGTACACCTGTCAATGCCCAGGCAGTAACAACCGTTAAAAAACTACCTGTATTTACGGTAACCAAAAGCGGGCCTGCAACTGCAACTGCTGGTAATGCGATTGTGTATACCATCAATGTTAAAAACACAGGTCCTTCAAATAGTTTAAATACACAAATTACGGATGCTGTCCCTGCTGCAATTACCGGTGTAAGCTGGACGGCTACAGTAACAGGAGGTACCGCTTCAATTAATTCGGGAGCTACCGGAACTGGTAATGCCATTGCTGTTTCGGGTAATTTTGCCGCAAACAGCACTATACAGGTAGTCGTTTCAGGAACAATAACCTCCAATGCATCGGGCACAATTGTCAACACCGCTACAGCGACTCCATCAGAATCAGGCACAGTACCGGTAACTTCAACGCCAGTCAATACAGCATTAAGTGCTAAATCAGGACTGACAATTGTGAAAAGTGTTACACCAACAGTCAATTCCGGAAGCAATATTACTTATACAGTTGAAGTCGGTAATACTGGCCCAAGTGATGCTTTAAATGCACATGTACAGGATGCTATCCCTGCCAGTATTTTAAATACAGCATGGACTTCAGTAGTACAAGGCACTGCTTCTATTTCTGCTGGTGCAACCGGAACAGGAAATACATTAGATGCCACGGCTAACATCCCGGCAGGCGCAGGAAATAAAATCATCTTCACTATTACAGGTAAGGCTAATCCTGCTTTTAATGGTTCGATCTCCAATACGGCCTCGGTAACAGCAACAGAACCGGACAGCCCTTCACCTACTTCTACCGTAAATACAATTGCCAGCAGAACACCGGTACTGTCAATTACCAAAAGCGGCCCTTCATCTATCAATGCAGGAGAAACAATTACCTATACTATCATTGTCTCCAATAACAGTGCATCGGATGCACTTAACCTGGCGATTAATGACCTGGTACCGGCAACAATAAGTGGAGTCAGCTGGACTGCCTCCACTACTGGTAATGCACAGGTTACTGGCGCTTTAACAGGAAATGGAAATACGATTAACCTCAACGGTAATGTCGCCAGCGGAACCGGAAACCAGATTACAATTGTAGTTACTGGTAAAGTGGCTGCTGGTTTTAGCGGCCCGCTTATCAATACAGCAACAGTGACTCCTGCGGAAGCCGGAACCGGACCTGCATCAGCTACAGCGACCACAAACGTAACCCGCATACCAGTATTAGCCATACAAAAAAATGGCCCGGCTACTTTAAGTGCAGGTCAGGCAATTACTTATACCATTTCAGTTAAAAACATCAGCCAGGCAAATGCCACTGCTTCGGTTATTACTGATGCTATTCCTGCCAGTATATTAAATCCAACCTGGACAACTTCGACGACCGGAACAGCAACAATCACTGCTGGTGCTAACGGAACGGGATCTGCTTTAAGTGTAACAGGCAATATTGGCGGAAACCCGGCAGATGAAATCCTGATTACCATTTCAGGAACAGTTAATCCTGCAACCACCGCAAACATCAGCAATAGTGCAACCGTTACTCCTGTTGAAACAGGGGCTGTGCCTAAAACAGCCGGGCCGGTCATTACTACGATTACCAAAAAACCATCGGTCACCATTACCAAAACGGGGCCGGCAACCGCAAATGCAGGTGAGACCATAACTTATGTGATCAATACGGTAAACAACGGCCCATCTAATGCAACAGCCTTAGTCATCACTGACGCGGTTCCAGCAGAATTGACAGCGGTAACCTGGACAGCTACTTCACAGGGAACGTCAGCAATAACTACAGGTGCAACCGGAACCGGCAACGCAATCAGTGTAACCGGAAATCTGAATGCAGGTAATGCCAATACTATTCAAATCACAGTTACTGGTAAATTAAATGCGAACCAGGTCAATACAACTTTAGTTAATACAGCAACGGCAACCCCTGCTGAACCTGGAATTGCACCAGTACAGTCAAACACAGTAAATACAACCATTGCCAATAAGAATGCATTAACGATTAGTAAAACAGGCCCTTCATCTGTCAATGCAGGTGAAAATGTAGTGTACAATTTAACGATCTCAAATAATGGCCCAAGTAATGCACTGGCGGCTGTTATAACAGATCAGGTTACTGCGAACTTAACTAATGTGAACTGGACAGCTACAGTTTCTGGTACGGCAACAGTGACCGCAGCTACTGGTACAGGAAATGCGGTAAGTGTAACAGGCAATATACCAGCAGGTGCAGGTAATCACATCAATGTGAGGATTACTGGTAAACTTAATCCTGCTTTCACTGGCACCTCAATTGCGAATACAGCCACAGTAACACCAGCCGAGTCTGGTAATAACCCGTCAACTTCAAATACAGTGACTACCGGAGTTACTAAAACCGCTGATCTGCGCATTCTTAAATCAGGATCGGCAACAGCTGTTGCTGGTCAACCGGTTAGCTATACCATTAAAGTAAGCAATGCCGGGCCAGGTGATGTTATAGGTGCAAGAGTACAGGATATTATTCCTGCAAGTGTGCTGAACCCGGTATGGAGCGTGACTACTTCCGGCACTGCCGCATCGAATTTATTAACTGGGGCCGGCAATGTAGATCTGCTCGCAAATTTAAAAGCAAATGGTCTGGATGCACTTGACATAACAATCAATGGCACACTCGATCCACTATTCAATTCAGGCACCCCAATTACAAATACGGCGACCATCACTCCACCTGCCGGGGTTACTGATCCTACACCAGGTACGAGTACAGCTACCACCACAACTTCCGCTTCTGCAAATGTAAGGATTGTAAAATCCGGCCCTGCGAATGTCGGAGCTGGAGAACCTATACAGTATGAGCTCCGTATCACAAATGCCGGCCCAAGTACAGCAATAGGAACTGTCATTACTGATAATCTGCCTGCTGGTGTTTTAAACCCAACATGGACAGCAACAGCAACTGGCGGAGCAACAGTATCTGCTGCAAATGGAACAGGAAATGTGAGCCTGACTTCTGATATACCATCAGGAACCGGAACAGTAATTGTAATGATCTCCGGAACAGTAGATCCAGCATTGACTGATGGATCGCCTATGCCAAATACGGCTACGGCAATCAGTACAATCGCAGATCCTGAAACAGCAAATAACACGGCGGTCTCTCCAACTACAATTACGAACTCTCCTGATTTCAGGGTGTCTAAATCAGGCCCTGCAACGGCAAATGTGGGTGATCCGATCAACTATAAAATAGTAATTACAAATTCCGGTACAGGTAATATCACCGGAGCTCAGATCACAGATAATGTGCCGGCGAGTGTAAGAGTTACCGACTGGACGGCTACAGCTCTTTACAGTTCGGCAATAGCCGGAGTACCAAATGCAGTCGTTACTGGTACAACCAATGCGATTAATATTCCATCGGCTGATATAGAGGCAGGAACATCCAATGCGATTGAAATCATTGTGAATGGATTTGTAGAGACGACCGCACTTCCAATCTTTACCAATACGGTGACAGTTGTTGCAGGTAATACCCGCGCAAGTTCTGTAACTACCTCAGTTAACAGTTCTACAGATGTGCATATCGAAAAACAAGGCCCTCAATCTATAGCAGCGGGAGACAATATCTCTTACACGATAAAAGTATTTAACAATGGTACTGTTAATGCTACTGGATTAACGATTAATGATGTAGTACCTGCAAGCGTAGTGGTAAGCGACTGGACAGCAACTGTTGTCGGAACCGCCACTATCCAAACAGGATTATCCGGTAATACAAATACCATTCAGACTACAGGCACTATCCCTGCTGGTGATAACAGTAATTATATACTGATCACAGTAAATGGTAAAGTACCTTCCAATACGCTTCCATCGTCAATTAATAACATAGCAAGTGTTACACTTCCTGCTGGTTTACTTGATTATAATATGGCCAATAATACTTCGGCCGCTACAACTGTAATCACGAATAATCCAACCTTACAGGTGTCAAAAAGTGGCCCTCAGACTGCTGTTGCCGGCGAACAGATACACTATATTATCCAGGTAGCCAATAATGGCCCGAGTGATGCGGCCGGAGTGAATATCACTGATCCGGTTCCTCCGCAGTTACTCAATTATACGTGGACAGCTACAAGTTCAGGAACTGCTGCAATTACCTCTGCTCCTGTTATAGGAACGATGATCCCACCCGCAGTTACTGCAAACATCCCGCAAGGCGCTGGTAATATCATTACTATTGATATCACCGGAACCGTAGACCCGGCATTTACAGGTACATTTACCAATATTGCTCAGGCACAAACCGGGGCGGATCCAGCGGTAGTTTCACCGGCAGTAAGTACGGTTGTCAGCAAAGTTACGGCATTGAATATCCGCAAGTCCGGCCCGGTGTCAACAAGCGCAGGTCTGCCAATAACCTATACAATCGAAGTAACCAATACTGGCCCTAGTAATGCATTGGCGGCAGCGATCACAGATGCGATTCCTGCTGTTTTACAAAATGTGAAATGGACTGCGACTGCTGCCAGTGGAGCTGCGATTACTTCTGGTGCTACCGGAACAGGGTCAGTCTTAGCTGTAGAAGCAGCTATCCCAGGCTCAGGAAATGCAAAGGTTTTAATTACTATAACTGGTGATATTCCATCTGGGGCAACAGCCGGTTTAGTCAATTCAGCAACTGTAACAGAACCCGGTAATCCAGCAGTGACTTCTAACGTAATCACTACAACATTAACCAAAACTCCAGGACTGGTTCTGGTAAAATCAGGCCCTGCAACTGCGGCCAGTGGAGAAAAGATAACTTATACATTGAACCTGACTAATGCGGGCCCATCTGATGCAACGGGTACTGCTGTAACAGACGTAATTGATCCTGCCGTTACAAATGTACAATGGACAACGACTGCCAGTGGTGGCGCAGCGATTAATTCTGGTGCTGCCGGCACAGGTAATCAGGTTGCTGCAAATGTCAATGTGCCGGTAGGTGGTACCATTAATGTGACCATTACTGGTGATATTGATCCGGCTTATTATAACAGCCTGACCAATACAGCAACAGCAACGCCAGCAGAACCAGGTATCATCCCGGTAACTTCAACGGTTACCACTGTCGTGAAACCAGTAGTTAACCTGGCAATTACCAAAAGCGGCCCGGCTACCTTACTAGCGGGTGAGGAAATCAACTACGAAATCCGTGTCACCAACAGTGGCCCTAGTACGGCGCTTAATGCTGCGATTTCAGATATCGTTCAATCCGATGTGACTGTTCAGCAGTGGTCAGTTACCCAAACAGGAAATACGATAATTACCGGTGCAAGTTCAGGGACTTCAAATACTATTGCAACCAATGCCAATTTAACAACCGGCGCAGGTGATGCATTAATTATTGCCATCAAAGGAACCGTGACTCCTTCATTTAATGGCACCATAACCAATACAGCTACAGTAACAGCGGTTGAAGATCCACTGAATCCAGTCACCTCAACTCCGGTTGTGACAGCAGTAAGCAGAAAACCAGTAATTAAAATAGTTAAAACAGGACCAGCCACATTACCTGCGGGAGCAACGATTAACTATCTGATTACAGTGAATAATGAAGGTACCGGCGATGCACTTAACCTTGATATTGCCGATAATATTCCAGCTGTACTGACCGGCATTAACTGGCAGGCTACTGCTGCCGGGTCTGCAAATATAATTACTCCGATAACTGGTGGAAATAGTAGTAATATCTCCTTAAAAGTGAATGTACCTGCTGGAAATGGGAATACGATTACCATTACTGTGAGTGGTAAAGTACCTGCAAATAATAGTGTGTCACCTTTGGTGAATACAGCCACAGCTACGCCTGCTGAAATTGGGGTTCTTCCTCAAACTTCTACGGTAAGCACTGTAATTAGCAGAATCCCTATAATTGAGATCACTAAATCCGGTCCTGCTCATGCAACCGCAGGAACTGAAGTTGAATACATTATTACAGCTGTAAACACAGGTATCAGTGATGCATTAGGAACACTCATTACCGATGCGGTACCAGCAGCACTGACTAATGTTAGTTGGGTTGCAACCCCTGGCGGGTCAGCCACTGTGACTGCGGGTGCTACCGGCACGAACACTAATAATGTAAGCGTAACGGCTAATATTCCAGCGGGCAATACCAATACGGTTACGATTCGCGTCACAGGGTTCTTGCCGGCAACTGTTACAGCGAACCTTCAGAATACAGCAACTGTAACGCCTGTAGAACCGGGTACAACACCACAAACTACACCTCCGGTAACAACAACGATTGATATAGTAACTGATCTGGCGGTAACCAATACGGTTAACCAGGCTTTACAAAAAGTTGGTCAGCCGGTAACGTTTACCGTTCAGGTAACCAACAATGGCCCAAGCAACGCTTCGGGGGTTAAAGTTACAGATCTGCTTCCTGCTGGTTATATGCTAACCAGTCAGTCGGCAACTACAGGCACTTATGATCCGGCTTCAGGATTATGGACAATTGGCAATTTAGCTAATGGTGCGGTAACGACCTTAACCATACAGGCGAACCTGGCAGCCACAGGCCCTTACCTGACCACAGCTGTGGTATCAGGAACTGAAACGGACCCTTTACTGACCAACAATACCGCTTCGATCGGTGTAAGTACTGTCAATAGTGATCCGGTTGCCAATCCAGATGTGAACACTTTACTGGAAGATCAAACGCTGACAGTAACCGCAGCAAACGGTTTATTAATAAATGATACAGATATAGACAACGATGTATTGAGCATCAGCAAATTTACTATCGCTGGTATCACAGGTGACCAGCCGGCAGGTACTGCGGTATTTATTCCAGGAAAAGGAACCATCACCATCAATACTGACGGTGGATATACTTTCGCTCCTGTACCTGATTATAACGGAGCAGTACCAGTAATTACTTACACTGTCATTGATGGAAAAGGCGGTGCTGCAACCAGTACATTAACCTTAACAGTTATTCCTGTCAATGACGCACCGTCCTTTATAAAAGGTGCTGATCAAGTGTTGCTACAGTATTCGGGAGCACAAACAGTTCCAGCATGGGCAACAGCAATCAGTGCTGGTCCGGCAGATGAGGCAGCACAAAAGCTGAACTTCCTGGTCACCAATGCAAACAATACATTGTTTACAACTCAGCCAGCGATTGCCCCTGATGGTACATTGACCTTTACTCCTGCTTTTGGAGCAACAGGAACAGTGATTGTAACGGTCATCCTTAAAGATGATGGTGGAACAGCTAATGGTGGTGTGGATCAGTCTGCTCCACAAACGTTTATCATTACCCTGACTTCGGGAAATTCATCGATGACCCTAACTAAAGTGGCTAACAATACAGGCACTAAAGCGGGTGATGTAATTACTTATACGATTGTAGCGACCAACACTGGTAACGTTACTTTGAGTAATGTTGTAGTGAGAGATCCGGGTGCTGATGCAGGAAGTATTATTCCGGCAAACATACCGGCTATCATCCCCGGTGCCAGTGCAACGGTAACAGCGAAACATACCTTAACACAGGCAGATATCGACGGCGGCACTTATAGTAATCAAGCAGGTGCAACAGGTACCGATCCATCGGGTAATCCGGTTGATAAACCGAAATCTGATGATCCGGATACGCCTGCTCCTGATGATGCTACAGTTATTGTTATTGGCGCAAAACCGACCCTTATATTCGTAAAAACAGCAGCATTCAGTGGTAACCAGATTACCTACACCTTTACAGTTAAAAACACAGGTACTGTTACTTTGAACCCGGTTATTTTCAGTGATACCAAACTTGGGATCACGGGCAGGTCAATTCCTGTAAATGGAGGACTTAATCCTGGAGCGAGCGCTTCTGTTACAGAAGTTTACACGCTGACCCAGGCTGATAAAGATGCGGGTCAGGTGACCAATACAGCAATTGCAAAAGCAAAAGATCCGAGCGGGAATGAGGTGACTGCAACATCCGGAACAGAGGAGTCCAACAAGAACCCTACAGTTATTGTAGTTCCAAAATCGCCTGTTGCCATAGATGATAAAGCGGAAGCCAAAGCTAATACAACAATTGTTATCGATGTGCTGGCCAATGACAATCCTGGCAATTCAAGCTTTGACAAGTCTACAGTGGTTATTATAACCCAGCCATTACATGGTAAAGTAGTGGTGAACAGTGATGGTACAGTTTCTTATACACCAGATCCTGGTTATTCAGGGCCTGATAACTTCACTTATCAAGTGAAAGATAGGTATGGCTATCTGACAAATATTGCCTCCGTATCGATCACCCTTAATTTCTTCGAAATCAATATTCCGAATCTGTTCACTCCGAATGGTGATGGTACAAATGATGTCTTCGAAATACGCGGATTAAATCAATATGGTGACAATGAGCTAAGTATTGTCAACCGTTGGGGCAATGAAGTATTCAGACAGAAAAACTACCAGAATACCTGGAGTGGTGAAGGGCTGAACGAGGGTACTTACTATTACCTGCTGCGTGTGAAACCTAAGGGTGGAAATGGAGACTGGCAAGTATTTAAAGGTTATATCACCCTGATCCGGACCTTTAAGAAATAAGACAATAAACAGAATCAGATTGAAGAATAGAATTAATTATACCCGTATGAAAAGAAGCTTGTTATTATTAGTGTTGGTCTTCAGCCTGCTGCTTCCTGCCAAGGTGCTGAAAGCCCAGCAGGACGCACAGTTTAGCCAGTATATGTTCAACGGTATTTATATCAACCCGGCTTATGCAGGGTATAAAGAACAATTGAACTTACATAGTTTTTACCGTAGCCAGTGGACGGGGATCAAAGGAGCGCCAACTACTTTCTCCCTGGCAGTTGATGCGAATGCAAACAACGGTAACGTCGGGCTGGCTTTACAGGTTTCGGCAGATAAGCTGGGGGCACAGAGCAATCTTGCAGCCTATGCCAATTATGCTTACCGGCTGAAAATGAATGAAAGCGGAACTTCAAGGCTGGCACTTGGTGTGGGGATCGGAATGGTACAGCTGGGTATTGACGGTTCGATGTTACACCCCAATGATCAGGAACCTGATCAGCCGACAGGTTCACAAAATACCGTATTGCCCGACGCAAGAGTTGGGGTTTATTATTCTGATGACCGTTTTTTTGCAGGGTTATCTGCTGATAACCTGATTGCCCAATATATCAACGTGGACCGGTATGCTTTTATTCCACAGCCAAAACCTCATTATTATTTAACTGCGGGTACATTGATTCCTTTGGGACAGGATATTTTACTGAAACCTTCTTTTTTGCTGAAGGATGATCGTGGTGGGCCAACCAGTCTGGACATCAATGCTTTTGTACTTTTCATGGACAGGATCTGGGTGGGTGGTTCTTACCGTACCGGGGTCAAATTGTATAGCAAAGATTATTTGCAAAGAGATCTGAGCAACAGGAATTCGGCCGTCGCGGCTATTGAGGTTTTTCCGACTAAGACACTGCGTGTGGGTTATGCCTATGACATTTCAATAGGCCCGTTACAAGGTTACAGCAGTGGTACACATGAAATATCAATTGGTTATTATTTCAATACGAAAAATACCAGGATGAGATCTCCGAGGTATTTCTAAAAGACGGAGATTACATAATTAAAACAGATTCTAACACGTTCCACCGATTAATAGCATGAAAACGATCCAATCAGGTATAATCATCGCCATACTCCTGCTGAGTTTAACAGTAAAGGCACAGTACGTCCTTAAAGAAGCGGATACCCAATTTGAATTATTTAATTATAACAGGGCCATTGAATTATATCAAAAGGCTTATCACAAAAAGAAAACCTTACCTGCTGCGCAGCGTCTTGCAGACGCCTACCGGCTGACGGGCAATTATCCTGAGGCAGAAAAATGGTATGGGATTGCTTCTGCCCTCCCCAAAAGTCCGGCAGAAAACACTTTGTATTATGCGAAGGCTTTACAAAGCAATTCCAAATATGAAGAGGCTAAAACTACTTATCAAAAGTATATAAGTTTAAAGCCTGAAGTCAGTGCTGCCCAGCAGCAGGTATGGCTGGCGTCTTGCGATTCTGCACAACACTGGATCAAAAACCCGGTATCTGTAACGCTTGTCAATGAAAAAGAATTGAATAGTGCAGGATCGGACTGGGGCGCAGTCGCTTACCAGCAGGGTATAGTTTTCACTTCCGACCGCAATTTTTCAGGGGACACTAAAAAGCAGAAGTCTAAACCTTTTCTAAAGTTTGACGGCCCGACAAAATTGCCAGATCCTGCCAGTTATGGATGGACTGGAAATCAATACCTGCGCTTGTATGAAAAAGCGGGGAAGAACGATAGCCTTAAGGCTTTTGCCCTGAATGCAGAAACTAATTACCACATCGGTGCGGCAAGTTTTACTGCCGATGGCCTTACTGCATATTTTACACTGACCAGAATTCCCAAAAAGATTACACGTCAAAAAGGTGAGCCGGGAACAATAAACCTTGAAATTTACAGTAGCTCAAAAGATGCTGCTGGTAGCTGGGGGAAACCGGTTCCTTTCAAATACAATAAGGTTAACGAGTGGTCGGTTGGTGATCCTTCGATCTCTGCCGATGGTAATCAGCTATACTTCGTTTCTACGATGCCGGGTGGCAAAGGTGGAACAGATATTTACAGCGTAACTAAAAATGCAGACGGAAGCTGGGCTGACGCTATAAATGTGAATGCAGTAAATACTGATGGGAATGAACGAAACCCATTTATTGCTGCTGATGGCAATTTCTATTTCAGCAGTGATGGACTGATCGGTATGGGCGGACTGGATATTTATAAAGCAAAACAAACCCGTTTAGACAAGCCTGTTAATCTGGGCTACCCGATCAATTCTCCGCAGGATGATTTTGCTTTTTACAAGGGTTTAAAAGGAACAGTTTTTATGGCTTCTAACCGTCCGGGGGGAGCAGGTAATGATGACATTTATAGTTTTACCGATGCTCTGGTTACGACAATGAACCCGAAAGATTCTTCTACGCTCCATAAAGATATATTTTTAGATACCATCGTCCTGAACAAACCGATCAGAATAGAGAATATCTTTTATGATTTTGATAAATCAAATATTCGACCGGATGCTGCAAGGGAACTGGATAAATTAGTATCTGCGATGAAAACCAATGAAACCATTGGAGTGGAACTGAGTTCTTATACGGATAGCAGAGGCCGCGACGCGTATAACCAGTGGTTGTCTCAGAAAAGAGCAAATTCAGCTGTACAGTATATCATTTCAAGAGGTATTGACAAAAGCAGGATTACAGGGCATGGTTATGGAGAGACACAGTTACTCAACCGCTGTGCAAATGGTGTGAAGTGTTCTGAAGCCATGCACCAGTTAAACCGGAGAACAGAATTCAAAGTAGTTAGCCAGTAAGGTCAGCTCAATTTATTTTTCAATCCCTGCAAATTCAGTTTTGCAGGGATTTTTTAGTTAAAAATTCACTCACCTACAACAAGTTACCCTAAAACTCCGTTTATTAATTAAAATAATTTGTTAAACAATGTACAGTATGCCTTGTTTAACAACCATATTTTTTATCAATAAACCTTATGTCAAAACTGATTCAAATCATAGAAGACGATGAAGCTATACGCGATGTCATAGAATATATTCTGCAACAGTCAGAATTTGAGGTTACAGTTGCTGCTAACGCCAGAGAATTTAAAATTAATCTCTTTAATACCCTGCCTGATCTTATCCTGATGGACGTCAGACTTCCGGATGGAAATGGGATACAGCTGTGCCGGAAATTGAAACAGAGTCTGGATACCAGGCATATTCCGGTAATTATTATTTCTGCACATGCCAATGCTGAACAGAGCAGTAAAGAAGCTTTTGCAGATGATTTTATTAGTAAACCATTCGATTTAGACGATTTATTAAAGCGTGTTGAGAATCAATTAGCTTAGAACCCAAAAAAAGCCATTATGATTTATTATAAAATATCACTTTATGGCGAGAATTTTCAGGTGAAACGACTGTCACCAAATATCCCTTTGTTCAGAGTAGTACACAGACGGGGTATTCTGGAAATTTATAAAAACAGGTCATCAGGAAAGTGGTCGGTGCTTTTCCGTTCCAATCCTGATGACCTGACACTGGCCTCTTTAATAGGTCCCGAAATAGAGAACTCATACCCGGTTGCTTATGGTCAGAAGCTCAGTACCGGACGTTCTTCTTCGGTGATCAGGATCTTCTCCTGATCACGTTTGAATATAATTATTTTACTGTAGCTGCCCAGTTATCCATTTTATTTTCAAAGACACTAAGCGGTAATGAGCCGTCTTTAAGTACCTGGTGATGGAATTCAGCAAGCTTAAATTTAGTGCCCAGTTGTTTTTCATATCTGCTGCGGAGTTCACGAATCTTCATCGCCCCTATTTTATAACCTAATGCTTGTGCAGGCATACCCATATAACGCTCAATTTCGGCAGTTGCCCCTTGTTCGTTGATGGCCTCATTATCCATCATATATTTGATAGCTTGTTCTCTGGTCATATTTTTGGTATGTATGGCTACATCTACAACCAGGCGGATAGCACGGTGCATTTCATCACCTAATGCACCCATGTACTGATAAGGATCAGTATATAAACCCAGTTCCTTCCCTAAAGATTCACAATATAATGCCCATCCTTCTACGTAAGCATTATGCATTCCAAAACGTCTGAATTTAGGAAGTTCTGTATTTTCCTGTGTCAATGAAATCTGATAGTGGTGACCAGGAATTGCTTCGTGAAGGAATAAAGATTCCATACCCGAAGTGGTGTTGAATTTAGTCGCATCCAGTATAGGTACATAAAAAATCCCCGGACGTTTACCATCGGCAGAACCCTGATTGTATTCTGCACTGGCAGATGCTGCACGGAAAGCTTCTGTCTGACGAATCTCAAATGGTGTTTTGGGAACAGTCGTAAACATAGTTTTCAAGTTTGGTTCCATTCGTTTATGAATGTTATCAAAGGCAGCCAGAATTTCAGCAGGTGTTTTATAAGGCATGAATTTAGGATCAGTTTTCATGTACTCGAAAAATGCTTTAAGATCTCCTTTGAAACCCGTTTTATTTTTGATACTATCCATTAAAGAATGGATTCTTGCCACTTCTTTCAAACCCGTCTGATAAATTTCTTCAGGAGTTTTACTCGTTGTAGTTTGTTGTTTAACGAGGTAAGTATACATGGCTGTACCATCCGGTAAAGAAGAGAAACCAGAAGTAGTTCTGGATTTCGGCAGATATTCATTTTTCAGAAACTCTCCCAACTTTTTATAAGTTGGAACAATAACGGTCATAATCGTATTGCGATAGGCATCGGTCAGTCTTTTTTTATCTGCATCTGCAAAGTCTTTTGGCATTTGCGTAACAGGTGCATAAAATAAACTTTTTGCCGGGTCAGTAACTACCATACTCAACATTTGAGGGTACATTTTAACCACCAGTGCCTTTGGCAAAACTATACCGGATGCCATTCCTTTTTTAAAATTACCGATAGCTGTATCTGCCCATACGGAAAATGCGTTGACACGTTTCAACCAGTCTTCATAATCTTTAACTGTTTTAAAAGGCTGTGCACCTGTGCCAGATCCCAATTGACCGATAGTTAGTGGCAAGGCATTCATCTGGTTGAAAGGAAGATATTCGAAATGATATTTTAAACCTTCAAGGCCGGTTTCTAAATTATCCTTTAATACATCAAAAGATAACTTATCATTTTCATCCAACTGGTCGCGTTTGTATTTCCCCAGGCTATCCAGATATTGTTTGTAAAAGTTTTTAGTGCTATTCAGGTAAGCTACAGATCCATCATTGGGTAATTCGCTATTGTACCTGTTATCTCCTGCATAGGTAGCAGAAACTGGATTTAATTTTAAATAATCTTCGTAATACTGATCGCATAGTTTGCCGAATTGCGGATTCGCATTACTTTTTTGGCCCCCCTGTTTACAGGCCGCTATGGTACCAGCAAACAGAAGAACAAAGGCTATTCTTTTCATAAATTTTGAGTTTAGAAAATAAAGCTAGTCAATATTTATCAGGTTCTATCTATTCAACGAGGGTATTGAATCTGGATTCAATATGGCTTTTAGCTTGTTTTTGAAAGTCTTCGGGAGATAACCCGGTTTGTTTTTTAAAGAACCGGCTAAAGTAAGAACGGTCTGTAAAGTTCAGGTTATAGGCAATTTCTTTGAGTGTATTTTCGCTGTGGATGATTTGCCGTTTAGCTTCCAGAATAATCCGGTCATGGATGAGCTGCGTCCCTGTTTTATCCAATTTATCTTTTAAGATCTGATTGAGTCGTTTAGCGCTTAGTCCTGATTTCCCGGCATAAAAGTCGGCATTCCGTTCCAGTTGATAATTCTCTTCCAGCAGCATCATAAATTCATATACCCTTTTCTGATTGACGTCCTGGGTAGTAAATACGTGTTCTTTGATACGGATAAGTTTCAGCAGAAAGACTTTTAGCAGTGCTTTCAAAATTAAAAAGCTATTACTTTGCTCTTTGTATTCTTCTTCCAGCAATTGATAAATCTTAACCAGTTCAACAGCATTTTCACTGGTTAAGGGCAGACAGGAGAATTCCCCCTGGATATTAAAAATCTTAAAGATGTCGAGGTAGAATTCTTTATCTTCTTCGTCTAAAAAGTCTCTTTTAAAAGATAACAGGATACCGTTTTTACCTGCTTTATTCAATTGATGCACCCGGTATGGCGGAATCAGATAGATCCAGTCCCCTCTTGTTGGTTTTTCTTCTTCCTTAATGGCGTGTAATGGAAATTCATTTTGCAGCCAGACAATTTCAAAGAAGTCTTTTCTCCCCGGATCATTCAGATAACTTGGCGGACATTTCTCCAGGTTTCTGATATATATCAATGACTTTTCTAATCCAAGGCCGGTACTTTCTTCCATCTGGGCCAAATATATTAATAGTTAAGGAGGTATTAGCAGTCGTTTCCAAATAGTCCCATACTATGCGCATATAGTGTAACGTGAGGGCTGGATGCCTCCATTACCTTTGAGGCAGACAAAAAAGAGATGGGTAGTGCAAACATAAATGAACAGGCAGCCAGTTTACAGGCAAACCTGGAATTGATTTTACAAGAGAACCAGAAGTTAGCAACGCAGCTGGATTTTATGCAGTTAGCAGCAGTTATTCCTTATTTACAGCAGGCAGAACGCGTATTTGTAATTGGTGCCGGACGCACTGGTTTAGCACTAAAAGCAGCCGCAATGCGCTTAATGCACTTCGGTTTTACAGTATTCGTGGCAGGAGAAACCACTACGCCAGCAATTAAGAATGGAGATCTTTTAATCGCTGCCTCAGGTTCCGGAACCACCAGTACTATTGTCAGGGCAGCAGAGAAAGCTATTGCTGCTGATGCAAAGGTCATTGCTTTTTCTACAACCAGCGATTCTCCTCTTGGAAGTTTAGCAACACTTGTACTGCTGCTTCCCGCAGCACAAAAACAGGATCATGGAAAAACTATTTCTAAGCAGTATGCGGGCAGCTTATTTGAACAAGCTCTATTCCTGTTAACTGATGCACTTTTTCAGACGATGTGGGCTGCCGATGGCACTCCTGCGGAAGAGCTGTGGAAAAGACATGCCAACCTGGAATAACGATCCATTCTCAACAATCGATTTAAAGCAATACAAACAATAATTAAAAACAAATTACAATGGCAAAATTACAAGTCGCAATAGATTTATTAACTACAAAAGATGCTTTAGCATTAGCTGCTAAAATCGCTCCTTATATTGATATTATTGAATTAGGTACTCCGTTAATTAAAAATGAAGGTATCGCAGTGGTTACCGCCATGAAACAAGCTCACCCTGATAAATTAGTATTTGCTGATTTAAAGACAATGGATGCTGGTGAATTAGAGGCGGACATTGCTTTTAAAGCGGGTGCTGATTTAGTCACTGTATTGGGTGCTGCGGGAGATGCAACTATTGCTGGTGCAATTAAAGCAGCTAAGGTGCATGGTAAAGGTATAGTTGTAGATACAATTGGTGTAGCTGACCGTGTTAAACGTGCACAGGAAGTAACTAAATTAGGTGCTGAATTTGTAGAATTACATGCAGGTTTAGATGAGCAATGGACGGAAGGATATTCTATCCAGGTTTTAATTGACGAAGCTGCGCGTGCTGGTGTTCCTGTTTCAATTGCTGGTGGTGTAAATATCAACAATGTTACAGCTGTGATTAAAGCAGGTGCAATAGTAGCGGTTGCTGGTGCTGCAATTTATGGTGCAGAAGATCCTGCCGCTGCTGCAAAGGCTTTACGTGAGGCAATTGACGCTGTATAATTAAAATATTTTACATAAAAGGCAGGCAGGTATCGCTGATCTGCCTTTTATTCTTCAGAAGAATAAGTTTTACACACTGTTATGTAATTTTTAGCCCGACATAGCCGTTTATGCCTATTATGGAACACTATTTGTTGATCTTGTGGTTCAAATAATAGCCAAACATAATTAGTTATGATCAAAAGGATACACGTACTTGAAGATGACAGTGATATCAGGTATATCATTGAATATTTATTGAAGGATGAGGGTTATGAATTGCAGCTTTCTTCGTCAGTTAGTGAACTGAAAAGTAAACTGAGAGACTCTTTACCTGATCTGTTTATTATCGATGTAATGTTACCTGATGGAAATGGAATCGAGATTTGCGATGATCTTAAAAATGACATGTTCACTAAACATATTCCTGTTATCGTCATGTCTGCTAATCCAAGAAGTAAACAAATGAGTACGCAGGCTTGTGCTGATGATTATATCAGTAAGCCATTTGATCTGGATGATGTGGTTAAAAGAATCAGTAACTTATTAGTCAAAAAGACTGCTTAATATAAAATGAATATCTGCCCTGATAAAATCGAGGCAGATATTTTCGTTTTAACCTTTTAGCAGATATGCTGAAATCAGTGATGCCGTTCTGGCAGAAGCTCCGGGCTCGCCCATAATAAAAGACAGTTGTCTGTAATCTTCCATTATTTTCGTTCTTCCCGGCCCATCAATCAGCCTGAGCAGCTCGTCCGTAATATTCACCGTATTGCAATCCTCCTGAATCAGTTCAGTAACTACCTTTCTATCCATAATCAAATTGACCAGGGATATAAATCTGATCTTCACCAGCATTCTTGCAATCGCAATAGAAATTGTTCCTCCTTTATAAACCACCACTTGCGGTACATGAAATAAAGCAGTTTCTAAAGTTGCTGTACCTGAAGCTACCACAGCTGCTGTTGCGACATTCAACAAATCGTATGTCTTTCCGAAAACCAGTTTCACATTTTTAGCACCAATAAACTGCTGGTAATAGATCACTGGAAATCCTGGTGCCGCTGCAACAACAAATTGCTGATCAGGAAATTGTTCAGTAACGCTAAGCATTGCTGGCAATAGCCGTTCTATTTCCTGTTTACGGCTTCCCGGAAGCAGGGCGATAATATGATTCTCATTTAATTGGTGCTGCGCACGGAAATCCGGATCAGGTGTAAAGGAGGCTTTTTCATCCAGTAAAGGATTGCCTACATAGTCTACCTTCATCCCCCATCCTTTGTAAAATTCTACTTCGAATGGAAGGATGCAAAACATTTTATCGACTACTTTTTTGATTTTGAGTACCCGTTTTTGATTCCATGCCCACACTTTCGGAGAAATATAATAACATACTTTAATCCCTTTCTCTTTCCCAAAACCAGCAATTTTTAAATTAAAGCCCGGAAAATCTATCAGGATCAAAACATCAGGCGAATAGGCCAGGATATCCTCTTTACAGGTTTTTAAATTCCTGAATATCGTTCTCAGGTTAAGCAGCACTTCTGTAAAGCCCATAAACGCCATTTCTGCATAATGCTTTGCGAGCGTCCCGCCTTCTGCTTCCATTTTATCCCCACCGAAATACCTGAATTCAGCTTCCGGATCCTGATCCTTCAGCGCCTTCATTAAATTAGCTCCATGGAGATCTCCGGAAGCTTCACCGGCTACAAGATAATATTTCATGATTGTGAGATTTTATAGAAAAAGAAAAGCATTCCCCATATAAATGTAGCACCTAATACGCCTCTCCCGGTATTTTCTTTATTCACCTTGAAAAAGTACTTCAGCAGCAAAGCATTCACAGCTATACAGCCGATCAATAAGAGATCTGCTTTGGCCAGGTAGGCTATCTGGTGCATAATAAACCACACGATAGAAAGCAGCACCCCCGGAAGGAAAATACCGATTCCAAAACCTACCCATACATTGTCTTTAATATTTTTAATCATTAAATGTCCACGAGTTTAATATTGGAATAGCGTGATGTGCAGTTAAATCAAATTGTACAGGTACAACTGACACAAATCCATTCTCCAATGCCCATACATCTGTATCTTCTCCTTTATCGTTATTCTGAAATACGCCGGACAACCAGTAGTAAGGACGGCCATAAGGGTCTTTACGTTCGTCAAATTCTTCTGCCCATTTTGCATTTGCCTGTCTGCAAATTTTAATCCCTTTCAGCTCCGGGCCTTTAGGGAAATTAACATTCAGCAAAGTAGCTTGTGGCAAACCATGATCAAGTACCTGGCGGACTATCGTTTTAACAAATTTAAGACAGTGACTAAAATCAGCTTCTTCAGAGAAATCATCTAAAGAGAAACCAACAGAAGGAATACCTTCAATTGCTCCTTCCATAGCAGCTGACATCGTTCCTGAATAAATAACATTGATCGAATTGTTTAATCCATGGTTGATACCTGAAACACACAGGTCAGGTTTTTTACCTTTAAATATCCTGTTTACTGCCAGTTTTACGCAGTCTACAGGTGTCCCTGAACATTTATACATTTCAACGCCTTCATACAGGTATACTCTATCAAAACGCAAGGGCTTTCCTATGGTAATTGCATGTCCCATTCCGGACTGCGGTCCATCGGGTGCCACCACAACAACGTTACCAAATTCCTTAACGGCTTCAATCAGATTCCTGATACCCGGCGCGGTAACACCATCGTCATTTACTACTAAAATATTGGGTCTGGATTGCTCTTTCTTCATGGGGGTAAAAGTACAAGATTATAGGATATATATAAGTAGTTTCTCATATTTCAAAAGTATATTTGATCATAACTTATTAAACATGAAAAAAAATATATTTCTCTTATCCTGCTTTATCCTTGCTGGATCGTCCTTAATGGCGCAGGTGGGGTATGAGTGGAAAACGGCATCCTCCGGTGGATATACTTATAAGTATGTAACCAACGATCCTACCAAATCCCGTTTTTATACTTTGCAAAATGGACTTACTGTAATTCTTTCTGAAAATGCGAAGGAGCCTAGTATTGAGTTTCGCATGGCTGTAAGAGCTGGCAGTAATACCGACCCGCGTACTTCTACCGGACTGGCACATTACCTGGAGCATCTTTTATTTAAAGGGACTGATCGTTTTGGTACTTTAGATTATGCTAAAGAAAAACCTTTACTGGATAAAATAGAAGGACTATATGAGAAATATCACGCAACAACTGATCCCGCTAAACGGAAAGAAATTTATGCCCAGATAGATAAAACTTCCAATGAGGCTTCTAACTACTCTATTGCCAATGAGTATGATAAAATGATGAAATCTATCGGTGGACAGTCTACGAATGCACATACCTGGTATGAGGAAACGGTTTACAATGAGGATTTACCTTCTAATGCAACAGATAAATTCCTGGCCTTACAGGCTGAACGTTTCCGCAACCCGGTATTCCGTATTTTCCATACAGAACTGGAAGCTGTTTATGAAGAGAAAAACCGTGGACTTGACAATGATTCCTGGAAAATCAGTGAGAAGATGAATGATTTGCTTTACCCTACCCATAATTATGGACAGCAAACCACTATCGGGACAATTGAACATTTAAAAAATCCTTCTCTGGTAGAAATCCGCAAGTATTATAACAAATATTATGTACCTAATAATATGGCTGTTATTCTTTCTGGTGATTTTAAAGCGGATGAAATGATTAAAAAGGTGGATCAGTCGTTCTCTTATATGAAAGCAAAACCACTTGAACTATACAATCCTGCTGCTGAAAAACCATTAACCAAAATTCAGACTGCCGATATCAATGGCCCAAGTGCCGAGGCGGTTAGAATCGGTTACAGAGGTTATGCAGAAAATACGAAAGAAAGCATGATGCTTGATTTAATTTCCAGCATCCTTGCCAATGGTAAAGCCGGTTTAATGGACATCAATTTAAACAAGCAGCAAAAAGTATTAAATGCTGGTGCGGGTTATCAGCAAATGAAAGATTATGGGACTTTCCTTTTGGTTGCCCAGCCTAAACAAGGCCAGTCACTGGATCAGGCCAAACAATTATTATTAGACCAGATTACTTTATTGAAAAAAGGTGATTTTGATGAAAGTCTGATCAAGGCAACCGTTGCCAATAGTAAATTAAGCTTGTTAGAATCATTTGACAAGAATGATTTCCGTGTGGAAGCGGTTACCAATGAGTTTATCTTAAACCGTGCAACGAAATGGGATAAATCATTAAGAAATCCCGATGATATGGCTAAAATCAGCAAAAAAGAAATAGTTGATTTTGCGAATAAATTCTTTAAGGATAACTATGTGGTTATTTTGAAACATAAAGGAGAAGATAAGAGTATTCAAAAGGTAGATAAACCAGCAATTACCCCGGTTAAAACAAATACGAATGAAACTTCTGCTTTTACTAAAAACCTATTGGCTACGCCTTCAAAACCTATTGAAGCCAGGTTCCTTGATTACAGGAAAGATCTGAATTTCGGTAAAGCTGGCATCGCAGATGTGGTAACTGTTCAAAATAAAGAGAACAGCATTTTCAACCTGACGTATCGTTTTGATATGGGGGCATGGAATTCCAAATTATTACCTTATGCAGCAAAATATCTTGCCTTTTTAAGTACTGATAAATATTCGGCAGAAGAAATCAGCAAGCAGTTCTATAACATTGCTTGTAACTATTCATTCTCTGTAAAAAATGATGTAACAACGATTGAAATCACCGGGCTTCAGGAGAATTTTGACCAGGCTGTAAATTTAGTGGAACATGTGTTCGCTAACTGCAAAGCAAATGAAGAAGCATTAAAAGAGATGAAAAGCAGTATCCTTAAATCAAGGGAAAATACTAAACTGAACAAGTCTGCGATTCTTTCTGGCCTGATGAGTTACGCGCAGTATGGCCCCAAAAACCCTACTAATTTTGTTTTATCCAATGAGGAAGTACAACAATTAACTTCTGCCCAATTACTGGATGTTTTACACCACATCAATGAAACCAAACATTCTATAAACTATTATGGTCCGGAAACAATTGAGGTGTTCACTAAAAACATCGAAAAAGTTCATGCTTTGCCTAAAGTATTTACAGAAACAGTGCCTGCCCAGCAGTTTGTTTACACCGATAATAAAGATAACCAGGTTTATTTTGCCAACTATGATATGGTACAATCTGAAATTCGCTGGATAAGAAACAATGGTACTTACAATCCTTCAGATGCGGCTAAAATCAATCTGTTTAACAGCTATTTCGGAGGTGGTATGGGTTCTATCGTTTTCCAGACTATCAGAGAGTCTAAAGCTCTGGCTTATTCCACTTATGCCTATTATTCTGCTCCTGATAAAAAAGAAAAAGACAACTCAATGATCGCTTATGTAGGTAGTCAGGCAGATAAAATGAATGATGCTGTTAGTGCGATGAATGAATTATTGAACGTATTGCCTGAATCTGAGAAAAACTTTCAGTCTTCAAGATCCAATTCTTTAAATTCTTTAGAAACTTCAAGGATCACTAAAAATGCAATTATCAATCATTATTATGCAGATCAGAGATTAGGCCTTGATCATGATTCGAGAATTGATGAGTATAAAGGTCTGCAGCCTTTAACCTTTGCAGATATTAAAGCTTTTCACACTAGCCAGGTAGCCAACAAGCCATACAACTATTGTATTGTTGCTTCTGATAAAAAAGTAAAAACACAGGATATGGAGAAATTTGGTAAGCTGAATACGCTTACACTGGAACAAATATTCGGTTATTAACCTGATAACAGCTCCTTGTAACAGCCGTTCCGGATTTTATCCGAAACGGCTGTTTTGTTTATAACTTCAGATAAAAAATTAACTTAAAGGAAGTATATTTAATGACCCAACATTATGTATTTAAATTTTATCCAAAAGAGTTATGCAAGTATCAGAGACGAATGTAAGCAGCCTGCCATGGAGCAGAAGCTTAAAAATCCAATCCATTCTCAGAATTAATCGCCGGAGCCAAACGATAATCCCTGAAATCAAACTTTCAGGCCGCTGGCTTAGTGAAATAGGTTTCACTCCAGATCAAAGAGTAAACATTACCATAGTCAATAACGCGTTGGTTATTGACCTGGAAAAATAGAAAAGGCTCCTCAATTAAATTTGAGGAGCCTTTTGTTGCTTAAAAAATATCTTTACAAAGATTTTAACCAGGTGATGACTTCATCACGGGTTTTACCTGTTTTTTGCTGTAATTTACCATAAAGCTCATCGTCTTTACCTTCTTCATGTTTCAAGTCATCTTCTGTAAGGTCTCCATAAGCTTGCTTTACTTTACCTTTCAACTCATTCCATTTTCCTTTTAACTCTAAACTGTCCATAGCGTAATGTTTTAAATTAATGATTGTTTCGATAGGAACAGTCAGCGCCTGAAAATTGTTTTAAAGGACGTAAATCTTTACAATTGCTGCGCGGAAACAATGATTTCTTCTACCACTCCCGGGTCCAGTAATGTGCTGGTATCACCAAGGTTTGTAGTTTCGCCTTCAGCAATCTTACGAAGTATTCTGCGCATGATCTTTCCTGAACGTGTTTTTGGCAGCCCGGTCACAAATAAAATCTTATCTGGTTTTGCAATAGCACCAATAACACGGGTTACTGTTTGCAGAATATCTTTTTTGGTTAATTCAGGCTCATCATGCAATTTCGGATAAATTACAAAAGCATATATCCCCTGTCCTTTTACTTCATGAGGGTATCCTACAACAGCACTTTCTACCACACCAGCATGCATATTGATTGCATTCTCGACTTCGGCCGTGCCAATTCTATGCCCCGAAACGTTGATGACATCATCTACCCTTCCGGTAATTTTATAATAACCATCTTCATCGCGCATACAACCATCACCAGTAAAATACAGGTTAGGATAAGTCGAGAAGTAAGTTTGTTTACACCTTTCATGATCACCATAAGTAGTACGTAATATCCCTGGCCATGGGAACTTAATACAAAGGTTACCATTCACGCCATTCCCTTCAATCTCTTTTCCGTTCTCATCAACCAGCACGGGCTGAATACCCGGCAAAGGTAAAGTTGCACAGGCAGGTTTTAATGGCGTTACAAAAGCAATCGGTGAAATCATTAATCCACCAGTTTCTGTTTGCCACCAGGTATCTACGATAGGACAATTTTTGTGGCCTACTTCTTCATCAAACCAATGCCACGCCTCTTCATTGATGGGCTCTCCTACTGATCCCAAAACCCTCAGAGTGCTCATGTCTATCCCTTTTAAAGGCTCTTTACCGAAACTCATCAATGAACGGATGGCAGTCGGAGCAGTATAAAGGATATTAACTTTATGTTTTTCTACGACTTCCCACAATCTTGATGGTGTCGGATAGGTAGGAATCCCTTCAAATATCAGTGTCGTTGCACCTTGCGAAAGCGGGCCGTAGACAATATAAGAATGTCCGGTAATCCAGCCAATATCGGCAGTACAGAAAAAGACTTCGTCTGGCTGGTAGTTAAATGCGTTGGCAAAAGTATAACCTGCATAAACCATATAACCGCCTACAGTATGTACTACACCTTTTGGCTTTCCGGTAGAACCTGAAGTATATAAGATAAACAACATGTCTTCTGCATCCATTTCTTCAGCAGGACAGATCGTGTCTACCAATTTAATCTCATCTTCAAACCATAAATCACGGCCTTTTAACATCGAAACAGGAGTACGTGTGTGGGTAAGCACAATCACTTTCTCTACTGTCGGACATCCGATCAGCGCATCGTCAATAACTTCTTTCAGCTGTATTTGTTTACTTCCACGGAAAGATCCATCGGCAGTAATCACCAGTTTACAAGCCGAATCATTGATTCTGTCTGCAATTGATTTGGCAGAGAATCCACCGAATATAACAGAGTGGACTGCTCCGATACGCGCACAGGCCAGCACCGCAATTGCGAGTTCCGGTACCATTGGCATATAAATACAAATACGGTCACCTTTTTTTACACCATTTTTCTTTAGCACATTCGCAAACCGGCATACTTGTTCATGAAGAATTTTATAGGTTAGTGTTACACTTGGTTTTTCAGGATCATTCGATTCCCAGATAATTGCAGGTTTGTCACCACTTTTCTCCAGGTGACGGTCAAGGCAGTTTTCAGTAATGTTCAGCTTCGCACCTTCAAACCATTTGATCTGCGGGTCTGTGAAATTCCAGGATAAGACTTTATCCCATTTCTTTTTCCACAGAAATTTATCTGCTATACCAGCCCAGAATTCTTCTGGATGCTCGACACTGAACTTATAGGTTTCCTCGTACTCGGCTAAAGATTTGATTTGCATAATATATTTGGTGATAATTTTAAGCTAATATAAATTATTTGAAAGGTAGTTAAAAGATTATTATAGCAAAATATCTGTAGTCAGTTCACTACAATACAGCATAATAACGCAATGAATTGCCTAAGATTCGTATTTATGGGGTATTTATGTATCTTTGCCGCAAGAGCAATAAGAGGTAATCTATAAAATTTGAAAAATAATCACATGGACTCTTGATCGTTACAAATATTTTCGTGATATTTGCACACTCTTAAAAAATTAAGCGAAGAACAATTTAACAATATATATTAAAGGCATGTCTAGAGTTTGTGATTTAACCGGAAAAAAGGCTATGAGTGGTTTTAATGTTTCTCACTCAAACGTTAAAACTAAACGTAAGTTTTATCCCAACTTACAACTTCAGAAATTTTATATTCCTGATGAAGACCGTTGGATAACACTGAAAGTTTCTACTTCAGCTATCAAAACCATCAATAAAATTGGTATTACTGAAGCTATTAACCGTTTCGTAAAAAAAGGATTTTTGTAAAAACATTGTTGATGTGAATCAACTAAATTATTAATAAAATGGCAAAAAAAGGTAACAGAGTACAAGTTATTCTAGAATGTACAGAGCATAAAACTAGCGGCATGCCTGGTATGTCTAGATATATCTCTACAAAAAACCGTAAAAATACTACTGAGAGATTAGAATTGAAAAAATTCAATCCGGTATTGAAGAAAGTAACTGTACACAAAGAAATTAAGTAATACATTTCCAATCTATTTAGATCATGGCAAAAAAGGTAGTTGCAACCCTTAAAACGGGTAAAGGTAAAGAATATTCAAAAGTTATTACGATGACTAAATCACCAAAATCTGGTGCTTATTCTTTCAAAGAAGTTATCGTTCATAACGATCACGTTAAAGATGCTATTGCTGGACAAGGCAAGTAATTTTAATATTTAATGATATTAAAGCCGTCCCTATATTTATGGGAGGGCTTTTTTTGTTTTCATCTACATTTCTATGGGACTATTCGATTTTTTCAAGAAAAAGGAAACTGCTCCTGAAGCTCAGGAAGTATTAAACAAAGGTTTAGAGAAAACTAAAAACGGATTCCTTAACAAAATCACGAAAGCTGTTGCCGGAAAGTCGACAGTTGATGATGATGTATTGGATAATCTGGAGGAAGTACTGGTTACTTCTGATGTCGGTGTAACTACTACATTGAAAATCATTGACAGGATTCAGGACAGGGTGGCAAAAGACAAATATTTGTCCACTTCAGAATTGAACCTGATCCTCCGTGATGAAATCCAGCTTTTACTCGCTGAAAATAACAGCAATGATTTCCGTAATTTCGAGTACGGTGACCATAAACCTTATGTAATCATGGTAGTTGGTGTGAATGGTGTAGGTAAAACAACCACCATTGGCAAGCTTGCCCATAAACTTAAAGCCGAAGGGCTGAAAGTGGTATTGGGTGCAGCAGATACTTTCAGGGCAGCAGCTGTTGAACAGATTAAATTATGGGGTGAACGCATTGATGTAAGAGTAGTTGCCCAGGCTATGGGTTCTGATCCTGCTTCTGTTGCATTTGACACTATACAATCTGCCGTTGCCAACGGAGAAGATGTAGTTATCATTGATACAGCCGGAAGACTGCACAATAAAATCGGGCTGATGAACGAGCTGGGCAAAATCAAAAAAGTGATGGAAAAGGTAATCCCTAATGCACCACATGAGATTTTACTGGTACTCGACGGCTCAACCGGACAGAATGCATTTGAGCAATGTAAACAATTTACAGAGGCTACAGATGTAAATGCACTGGCAATTACTAAACTGGATGGCACAGCCAAAGGTGGTGTAGTTATTGGTATTTCTGATCAGTTTAAAATCCCGGTTAAATACATCGGGGTTGGTGAAGGTGTGAATGACCTTCAATTATTTGATAAAAAAGCTTTTGTTGACGGCCTGTTTAAATAAGCCTTCTTTTAAAAGCAATATATACACACAAGATGAATACGAAAACGACTTCTAAAATTATCCCTGTTAAAAAACCAAAAATCAACGTAATTACATTGGGTTGTTCCAAAAACATTTACGATTCTGAGGTTTTGATGGGACAATTAAGAGGGAATAGCTTAAATGTGGTTCACGAAGCTAATGAAATCAATAAGGATGATATCATTGTTATCAATACCTGCGGTTTCATTGACAATGCAAAACAGGAGTCTATTGACACTATTCTTCAATACAGTCAGTTAAAAGAAGAAGGTAAAATCAGCAAAGTAATTGTAACGGGATGTCTTTCGGAACGTTATAAGCCTGAACTGGAATCGGAAATTAAAAACGTTGATGCCTTTTTTGGTACAAACGATTTACAAAACATATTACATTCATTAGGTGCAAATTATAAGCATGAATTGATTGGAGAACGTTTATTGACCACGCCTTCACATTTTGCTTATTTCAAAATTGCAGAAGGCTGTAACCGCCCCTGCTCTTTCTGCGCCATTCCTCTGATGCGTGGTAAACATGTATCTACAGAAATGGAAGCTTTAGTTAAAGAAGCAAAAATATTAGCTGCTAACGGAACTAAAGAGCTGATCCTGATTGCTCAGGATTTAACGTATTACGGTTTGGACATTTATGGTAAACGTAATCTGGACGAATTATTAAGACGTCTTTCTGATATCAATGGTATCGAATGGATCAGGTTACAATATGCTTACCCTTCAGGATTCCCAATGGAAATTCTGGACGCAATGAACGAAAGAGAAAACATCTGTAAATATCTGGATATGCCTTTACAGCACATCACAGATAATATGCTGAAGTCAATGCGTCGTGGAATCACGAAACAAAAGACTATCGACATCGTTAACCAGATCAGAGATAAAGTTCCTGGAATTGCGATGCGTACCACACTGATTTGTGGTTACCCTGGTGAGACTGAACAGGACTTTGAAGAAATGTTACGCTGGGTAGAAGATACCCGTTTCGACAGACTGGGTTGCTTCACTTATTCTCACGAGGAAAAAACACATGCACATAATTTAGTGGATGATGTACCTGATGAGGTAAAACAAGAGCGTGTTGATGCGATCATGGAATTACAACAAGGAATTTCTTATGAAATCAACCAGGATAAGGTAGGTCAGACTTACAAAGTTCTGGTAGATCGTAAAGAGGGTGATTTCTTTATCGGACGTACCGAATTTGACTCTCCAGAGGTTGATAATGAGGTTTTAATCGATGCCAGTACAGGTTATGCTGCAAATGGTAGTTTCGTAAACGTAGCTATTGACCGCGCTGAAGATTTTGATCTATATGGACAGATTGTAAAATAATATTGCGTTTTGCTGAATTATGGTTTATTAACTTAATTTCGTAGCAATGCAGGCCAAGTACATCTCTTATCAGCAAACACACGCTTTTTCATCCATTGTATTGGATTACATAGATGGAAAGGATAATCTGGAGTCTTTTTATAAGTACTCCCCTACTTTAGAGGGTTTTAAAAAAGCAATCGGAGACCGGAAATATTCTGGTGACCGCAGCTTATTAGTAAACAGCCTGCACAAGCAGTATCAGCATTTGCAGCCCTCTGCTTTAGTCCTTGAAAATATCAACTTATTAGCTGATGACCGTACGTTTACCATAACGACAGGTCATCAGCTGAATATATTTACAGGCCCCCTTTATTTCATCTATAAGATTGTAACTGCAATTAAACTGGCAGCAGATCTCAAACAACGTTTTCCTGACTATAACTTTGTACCTGTCTACTGGATGGCTACAGAGGACCATGATTTTGAAGAAATCAATCATGTGAAAGTCGAGGATAAAATGCTGACCTGGAAGAAAAATGCTGCTGGTGCGACCGGCAGATTAAGTACTTCGGATATTACAGACGCACTTGTTGGTTATAAAGGATATTTGGGGATCAGTGAAAATGGTACTGAATTCTCACAAATCGTTGAAAAGGCTTATACCTCCAATAAAACTCTTGCTGATGCCACACGCGAACTGGTTGACACTTTATTTGGTAAAAAAGGTTTAGTATGTGTGGATGCTGATGATGCAGCATTGAAAGCACAGTTTTCATCAATTGTATACCAGGATATTGTTGAACAGAACAGTTTCGCGCAAATTAATACAAGTAGTGAAGCGCTGGAAGCAAAGGGTTATAAACCCCAGGTAAATCCACGGGAGATCAATTTCTTTTATATGGATAATCAGCTCCGTGAACGTATTGTAGAAGAAAATGGTGAATATAAAGTACTGAATACTGAAATTAGTTTTACCAAAGAGAAGTTAAAACACGAAATAGCTCATCATCCGGAGCGTTTTAGTCCTAATGTGGTCATGCGCCCTGTTTACCAGGAACTGATCCTGCCGAACCTTGCTTATATTGGTGGTGGAGCTGAAGTGACCTACTGGTTACAGCTAAAAGCTAATTTTGACTTTTATAAAGTCCCTTATCCTATCCTGATTCTAAGAAATTCGGCTTTGGTGATCGACGATAGAAGTGCCCGTAAAATGCAAATCCTGGATATCAGCCCGATCACCTTATTCAATAGTGATGAGCAATTGAAAAATCAGTGGATTAAAGTACATGTAGGAGATTCCCTTTGTCTGGATGATGAACAACGTGCAATAAGAGCTGTTTTTGATCAGATCAAATTAAACTCTTATAAAATCGACAAAACACTTTCTATGTCTGCGGAAGCGGCTAAAACAAAAGCTTTGAAACTGGTCACTAACCTGGAGAAAAAACTTTTAAGAGCTGAAAAGCGTAAGCATACGACCTCTTTGCAGCAAATAGACACCTTGAAGAATAAACTGTTTCCATCAGGCGTATTGCAGGAACGTGTGCTGAATATTGCACCGATGTATGTACTTTATGGCGACGATTTTATTGAGAATCTATTGTCTGCATTCAAACCGCTTGATTATAAATTTACGGTCCTATACGCTTAACTCATTCAAATGACCTTTCATACTTTTACTGAAACACGTTTACGGAATTTCACCAAAAGCGTCTTTTTGAAAATGGGCTGCTCTGCTACAGATGCAGATCTTGCCACAGATGTATTGTTACGTTCTGACCTCAGAGGAATAGATTCTCATGGTGTAGCCCGGTTAAGCGGTTATATCCGCTTATGGGAGAAAGAAAGAATTAATGCGACACCAAATATCAGGGTTGTACATGAAACCCCAACCACAGCGACCGTAGATGGTGATGCCGGCCTTGGCCTGGTAGTGGCTCCTTTTGCAATGAAAGTGGCTATGGAAAAAGCTGCAATCTATGGCAGTGGATGGGTCGCAGTAAAAAACTCCAATCATTTCGGTATTGCCGGCTATCATGCTTTGCTGGCTGTAGAAAAAGATATGATTGGTATCAGTATGACTAATGCAAGCCCACTGGTTGCTCCTACTTATGCGAATGAAAGGTTATTAGGAACTAACCCTATGTGTTATGCGTTCCCAGCAGGTAAATATCCTCCTGTAGTTGTTGATATGGCTACCGCAGCAGCAGCCAATGGAAAACTGGAAATTGCGCAGCGTGCGAACCAGCCAATTCCAGGTGGCTGGGCACAGGATAAAAATGGTCAGGGCACTACTGATCCGAATGCACTGAAAAATGGCGGTTCTTTATTGCCATTGGGAAGTGATAAAGATCATGGCAGTCATAAAGGCTATGGTTTAAGTGCAACAGTTGATATTTTGACTGCGGTACTTTCAGGTGCTAATTATGGCCCGTGGGTCCCTCCTTTTGTGGCTTTTTTGGAACCATCAGCAAATCCTGTAGGGGAAGGCTTGGGTCATTTCTTCGGTGCGATGCGTATAGATGGATTTCGCCCTGCACAAGATTTCAAGGATCACCTGGATAACTGGATAGAACGCTTTCAAAGTGCAGAAACAATTGATCCTGCCAAGCGGGTAATTATTCCGGGAGAGCCTGAATATGCATTTGAACAGGAACGTAAATTATCCGGGATCCCTTTGGTAGAACCAGTTGTAAATGATCTCAACGAACTCGCCGATAAGCTACAGCTTAGCCGGTTATAAAAAAAGGTTGCGATGTATCTGACATCGCAACCTTTTTTATTTGTTTATAAACTCCTGGCTTAATGAATACCGTTAAACAAACGGCCCCATCTGATTTTGCTAAAGAAAGAACCATTAGTATCGTAACTCATCCAGATGAATAGAGCTTTTCCTACAATATGATCTTCTGGTACAAATCCCCAATATCTTGAATCCAGTGAATTATGCCTGTTATCACCCATCATCCAGAAGTAATCCATTTTAAAAGTATAACTATCAGCTTTTACACCATTAATTAACCATCCACCAGCAACTTTTTCTACCTTATTACCTTCGTAAGTAGAAATAGCCCGCTGATATAAAGGCATAGATACGCTGTCCAGTTTTACAGTCCATCCCTTTTTAGGAACTTGAACAGGGCCCCAGTTATCAGCATTCCATTTTCTGTTTGGGTCCTGTGGAAACACATTCGCTTCAACAGCTCCCGGTGCAGCAGTATGGGTATTTACAGAAGCAACGAAATCAAGTTTCTTCACCTTGTCCATCATTACTGGTGTACCTACAAAATTATAGGTATCCTGAGATAAAGCACTGATGTCCCTGTCAATTACAAAACCCATTTCTTCAAATACCTGGAAATTGACATCACTGGTTTTAAATTTAACCATATAATCAATTTGTCCTGTATTTTTCATCGGTTCAGCCTTTCCATTGATCGTCACCAATCCGTTGGACATGCTTAATATATCACCGCTGATACCAATACAACGTTTGATATAATTCTCTCTTTTATCTACCGGTCTGCTGACAATCGTATACTGACTTTGAATAGCCTGTTTACCAACTGCACGGACCATATCATAATAATCTCTGTCCTGAGCTTCCAGGGCTACAGTATCACCATCAGGGAAGTTAAAAACGACCACATCGTTTCTTTTGATATCCTGCATTCCGGGTAATCTGCGGTATTTCCATTGTATACCGTCATAATAAGCTTTCGTACCAGTTACAGGCATTGTATGGTGTGCAAAAGGGAAAGCAACCGGAGTCATAGGTATCCTTGCTCCGTAATTCACTTTACTCACAAATAAAAAATCGCCGATTAACAGCGACTTCTCCATGGACCCCGTAGGAATAGTATAAGCTTCAATAAAAAATACACGGATAACAGTTGCGGCAATTACAGCGAAAACAACGGCATCAAACCATTCTCTGCTTTTGGTTTTTTTCTTTTTCGGCTCAGTATTATTCTTTTGCCAGAACTTCCAATTCATATGTTTTGTTATTTTAAATTAAATATATCAGATATATTATAGAATCCCTGTTTATTTTGCAGCCATTCAGCTGCAACTACTGCACCCAATGCAAATCCAGCACGGCTATGCGCAGTATGTTTCAATTCTATTTCATCTACCTCTGAACTATAAATCACAGTGTGTGTACCTGGTATATTTTCAATTCTTTGTGAAGCGATCAATACTTGTTCCTGCTTCAGTACATCAATAGCCGGATTACCATCCAGTTCATTCACCCATTCAGATTTACGGTCCATATTTTCGATAATACCTTCTGCAAGCGTCATCGCCGTACCACTCGGTGAATCCAGTTTCTGCGTGTGGTGAATTTCTTCAACCTGCACCTCATATACCGGGTAATTGTTCATCACTTTGGCAAGCACTTCATTAATATGAAAAAACAGATTCACACCAATACTGAAATTAGACCCATATAACAAGGTATTGTTACGGCGCAGACATTCATCTTTTATTTCCTGTAACTGCCCGTACCAGCCAGTTGTACCTACAACGATAGGTACATTTGCATCAAAACAAGTATATATATTATTTATAGCAGCATCAGGTGTACTGAAATCGATGGCTACATCTGCTTTTCTTAAGTTAGAAACAGTCAGGTCGGCCAGGTTATCTATGCCAATTTTCAGGACAACTTCATGCCCTCTTTCTATAGCAAAACGTTCAATGATCTGACCCATTTTACCGTAACCGATTAAAGCTATGTTCATTTATTTATATTTTAGAAAAGATTTTTGGTGAATCATATTGAAATTAAAATCTAAAGGCGACTTTCAGGCCCGGATTAAAAGCATTGTATCCGTACATCATCGACTGTGTACCAATCATGGCAGGCGAAATTTTGATAGCCAGGTTATCCCCGATATCAAAATAGGAAAGCCTTGCATCAACATAAGCTTCCACGATATTCACCACATATAAACCTACAAAAGAGAAAATAACAACTTCCTTATTTCTACGGAATACATCCTTTGCGGTTAATAGCCCCGCAGTACTCACACCAGCCAGCGGGCTTCCCTGTGTGGGCAGATTGCCATTCTTGGCCCTGTTCTGAAGTTCAGTCAGGTATTCATGATATTTATTATTATTCTGGATAAAAGACATGGCCAGCAAAGTACCTCCCGTGTAAATTGCAGCTATTTTTATCCCGCGATAGACAGTTAATCCATTCCCATACTGTCCCCAGCCAGGAATCAGCGCAGATCTGATTGCTGCCTTTCTGCCAGCAATACGGCCAAGGTTTACATAACCCGTATCCGCTTTCACCGGAGTACGTTTAAGACTATCACCTTTTACACTAAATTTTTCCTGTCCGCTAACTGCAAATACAGTGCAGCAAAACAAAACCGATAACAGTAGGTTTTTTGGCATTACCAATCTAATAATTCTAATATTCTGCTCAGGTCATCATCAGAGACAAATGGAATTTCTATTGCCCCCTTACCATTTTCACCAACCTTAAGTTTCACTTTAGTCGCAAATCTTGAAGCCAGGTCTTTTTGTAATTTCTGATATTCGAAAGACACACCCAGCGGCTGTCTTACACTTTTTGGTTTCAGCTGAAGACTATTGATACTTCTGACTAACTCTTCCACCTTACGCACAGAAAGCCCTTTATCAATAATTTCCTGATGGATAAACAACTGCTTATCGGTTTCTTCTACACTAATCAGCGCACGTGCATGCCCCATAGAGATTTTCTGATCACGGATCGAGATCTGTATAGCAGGAGGCAATTTAAGTAAACGCAGATAGTTGGTAACCGTTGACCGGTTTTTACCTACACGCTCTCCCAGTTGTTCCTGTTTAAGATTACATTCTTCCAGCATGCGCTGAAAACTAAGTGCAACTTCAATCGCATTTAAATTTTCACGCTGAATATTTTCGATCAGGGCCATTTCCAGCATCTGCTGATCATTAGCCTCACGGACATAGGCAGGAATCTCCGTCAACCCGGCTAATTTGGACGCTCTTAAACGTCTTTCACCCGAGATTAACTGATAATTTCCGCCCGCAGCTTTTCTGACAGTAATCGGCTGGATTAATCCCTGCACTCTGATGGAATCAGCCAGTTCATTTAATGCAACCTGATCAAACTCAGAACGCGGTTGATAAGGATTGGTCGCGATATCACTGATCTTGATATGACCAATATTACCTGACTGCGTTTTCTGTTCAGTTTCACTGACCGGGTTAATTGCATTCTTTTGCGGATGAGCCGAATCTGAATCATCTAAAAGAGCACTTAATCCTCTACCTAAACCTGTTTTTCGCTGAAACGATGTCATTAAGTTATATTTAAATAGTTGCAGAAGTCAAACCCTGATTTTCTTTGACCAATCCGTTTTTACGGACAATCTCACGGGCAAGGTTCAGATAATTTATTGCTCCCTTACAATTTGCATCATGCATGATGACCGAAATCCCATAACTTGGTGCCTCACTTAAACGGGTATTTCTTTGTATAATCGTATCAAATACCAGTTCCTGGAAATGTGTTCTTACTTCTTCAACAACCTGGTTTGATAAACGTAAACGTACATCGTACATGGTTAAAAGAATACCTTCAATTTCCAGTTCAGGGTTTAACCTGTTTTGTACAATTTTTATGGTGTTCAACAGTTTGCCAAGTCCTTCTAATGCAAAATATTCACATTGAACAGGTATAATAACAGAATCCGCAGCGGTTAAAGCATTGATTGTGATCAAACCCAGTGAAGGGGAACAGTCAATAATGATAAAATCATACTGGTCTTTAATTTTCTCCAGGACGGCTTTCATTTTATATTCCCTGTTGGTCAGATTGATCATCTCAATTTCTGCTCCAACCAGGTCGATATGTGCTGGTAATAAATCAAGATTAGGAGTTTCCGTCTTTTGAATAGCTTCTGATGGTTCTACATCATTGATGATGCACTCATAAATACTATTCTTGATGCTTCTTGGATCAAACCCAATTCCTGAAGTTGAATTGGCCTGAGGATCTGCGTCTACTAATAAAGTTTTGTACTCTAATACGGCCAGGCTGGCGGCTAAATTTATAGATGAAGTCGTTTTACCTACTCCACCTTTCTGATTGGCCAATGCAATAATTTTACTCATTTATCTTTTTAATAATTACCAATTATTTCCTGAGAATTTGTGAATTAGATCCTTTAGGTATAAAACGCTATTTTTACCTACATTTAGGGGCTTTTTAACAATTAGCTAAGATACAAACTAAATGACAATATTAGCGTTAAACAATAGCGTGTTTTAAACATCTTATTAACAATTTTTACATGATTACGATCATTTCAGGCACAAACAGACCCGATAGCAATACGCTGAAAGTCGCAAAATATTATAGAGACACACTTGCTAAAAAAGGACAGGAGGCTGATATACTGAGCCTGACAGACCTTCCGGCACAATTAATCGTTTCCGATTTATACGGAAAAAGATCTCCGGAATTTAAAAAGATACAAGAACAAATTACGGCAACCGAAAAATTTGTATTCATCATTCCTGAATATAATGGCAGTTTTCCCGGTGTTCTGAAAACATTAATAGATGCCTGTGACTTCCCGGACAGCTTTTACGATAAAAAAGCATGCCTGGTTGGTATCTCCTCAGGCAAATATGGGAACATCAGAGGAATTGATCATTTTGGTGGCGTATGCAGTTACCTGCACCTGAATGTTCTCCCTTTACGTTTACATATTCCGGCTATCAAAACTGAATTGGATGAACAGGGTAATTTCTATAAGGAAGATACTTTAAAATTTACAGGGCAGCAGATAGACAAGCTTATTGCTTATTAAACAGCGAAGGATGTCCAGTTTTTGCCTTCATTACCAAAAATAAAATAGCCAGGATAAAGCATTTCTGCCATGTCTTCCATAGCCTCTACAAAGGATACCGGATCACTTAAAAAGGCAGAAGTGTCTTCCATCAGGTAAACTCTGTTATAAGCAACTGCCGGCCATTCCTTTTCTAAAAGAGCAGGTACAAGGCCCATCAGCTGTCCAATACCTGTATTGGTTTGATGATAGATCAGTACTTTCGCTTGCTGAACAATTTCAAGCACTTCGCCACCAACAGCTTCCAGGAGCACGTTCAATACGTGATTAGGAGTGTTATTTGTATCCAGGCAGGTGACGGGCACTTTGTCCATAAATTTAATCTTATGCAGAATAATATCCACCCGCTCCTGCAAATCTTCGCGCAGCGTTTCATCCCCAACATTATTTATAAGTGCATTTAAAAAAGACATATCGATTAATTTATTACTTTGTGCAAAAGTAATATTCCTGATCTGATGCCCCGAATTATAAAAAATATATTTTACACTTTATGTCTCATAACGCTCTTTGGCTGCCATTCCGGGACTCAGGACAGTGAAAAAAAAGTATTTAACCTGAATTTTGACCAGAGCCTGACTTCATTAGACCCTGCTTTTGCCCGTAATCAGCCTGCAATATGGATGATGAACCAGCTTTTTAACGGGCTTGTTCAGGCAGATAGTGCCCTGAATACAATTCCGGCAATTGCCAGATCATGGGAAGTCGCACCCGACGGCCTTCAATATACTTTTCATCTGCGCAATGATGTCTACTTTCATGACGACCCTCTTTTCACCAGCGGAAAAGGAAGAAAAGTCGTTGCAGCAGATTTTGCCTATAGTTTTAACCGCTTATCAGATCCAAAAGTAGCTTCTTCAGGAGGCTGGATCTTTAGTGATAAAGTAAAGGACAAAAACAGCTTCCAGGCACTCAATGACACTACTTTAATTATTCACTTAACCAAACCATTTCCAGCATTCCTGAATCTCCTGACTACACAATACTGTGTAGTTGTACCGCATGAAGTAGCAGATTATTATGGAAAGGACTTCAGAAGCCATCCGATAGGCACAGGGCCTTTTCGTTTTAAATACTGGAAAGAAGAAGAAATCCTGGTGCTGCTGAAAAACGAAAATTACTGGGAGAAAGAACATGGTAAAAGACTCCCCTACCTGGACGCTGTTAAAGTTTCTTTCATCACAGACAAACAAAGTGCGTTCATGTCTTTTATCAAAAAAGATCTCGATTTCTTTTACAGTGTAGATGGAAGTTACCGCGATGATATTTTAACCAAGAGTGGCCATATGACCAGTAAATACAAAGGAAAGTTCCAGTTAATCAAAGGAGCTTATCTCTGTACTGAATATGTGGGTATATTGGTAGACACCTCAAAATCCATTGTCAGAAATTCTCCTTTAAGATTTAAGAAAGTACGGCAGGCGATTAATTACGGCATAGATAAAGCAAAACTGATCAAATATCTGCGCAATAGCACAGGCACTCCTGCCACCTCTGGCTTTGTACCTAAAGGAATGCCCGGCTTTGACAGCATCAAGGTAAAAGGCTATCATTACGATCCTGTAAAAGCAGCACAGCTACTGGCCGAAGCAGGCTTTCCACATGGAAAAGGAATGCCAGAACTCACATTGAGTACTTCTACAACCTACAAAGATCTCATCGAATTTATACAGGGTGAATTAAATTCACTGGGCATGAAAGTAAAAGTTGACGTTACACCAAGCTCCAGCTTAAGAGAACTGATGTCTAAAAATGAAGTTAATTTTTTCAGGGGTTCCTGGATTGCTGATTACCCGGATGCAGAAAATTACCTTTCCGTTTTCTATTCTAAAAACCGTGTGCCTTATGGGCCAAACTATACCGGATATTTCAATAAAGAATTTGACCGTTTATTTGAGCAGAGCTATTACGAGAATGATGCAAAAAAACGTTACGTTTTATATCAGAAAATGGACAACATGGTTATAGAAAATGCCTCTATTGTACCTATTTTATATGATCAGTCAGTGACCATGCTGCAAAATAACATTAGCGGTTACCCGATCAATCCATTAAGTGTAATGATTCTGAAACGGGTTAAAAAGAAATAGGGTTAAATCTTCAGTTACCTGAAAATTTAACCCTGTTGTTCAGATGATCTTATTGTTTTGGCGCTGCGCCCCCACCTAGTCCTCCGGCACCTTCATCCTGTTTTAAATCGTCATTGGAAATCCCTTTTTTCTTCTTTGGAGCAGAAAAAGTAACCTTACCAAACTTATAACTAAAGTTAACCCCAAAAGACCTTAAAGGATAATAAATATTCATATTCTGGCGGAAATCAGCTCCTGTATTCTCATTATGAATATGCAGATCTCTTGAAAAGACATTCAACACATTGATACCAACTGTTGCTTTCTTTTTCATGATCTCTTTCTTGAACGCGCCACCATAAAATGCCATTGGCCCTGAAGTACCCTGGAAAGTTCTTCTTGATGCATTATATACACCGAAAATCTCCGTATTCCATCCACCTTTAAAAGAGATTGCAGATCTGGCAAACACCGAATAATTTACAAATACACCCGTACTCTGATTCGTCTGTGAATTTCTTAAATCATAAGTATTCAAGCTAAAATTCCCCATTAAAGTCCATTTAGGTAATGGATTATAAGTAGCGAACACATTACCACCAAAAGATTTATTTTTACCGACGTTGGCATAAGTAGTCAGCTTTTGTTCAGGAAAATACAAACTCTCAATTACATCGCTCGTAGTACGGTAAAATATAGAGGCATTAATTACAGATCCTTTGATAAAGGTCGAATAACCAAGCTCCACAATATCACTTATTTCAGGATTTAAATTCGGGTTACCCTGCTGCTGATTCTCCGGGTCATTCCTGTTTAAGAAAGGATTCAGATAAGACAAACTTGGTCTTTGCATCCTTGCATTATAGCTCAGTTTTAAGGTAGAATTTCCCTTCAGTGTTTTGGAGACAATTATACTTGGAAATAAATTAGTATAATTATTATTAAAATTCAGTGAAGAACCAGAAACCCCGCTGATGTCAGTATACTCTGCTCTTAAACCACCCTTTACATCAAACAATTTAGCAAGTTTAAAGCTTAAAACGCCATAAGCTGCAACAACATTTTGTTTATAATCAAAATCCTGTTCGCTACTCTGATACTTGCTTTTTATATCTCTTAGAATCCCTTTAACACCTGTTTCCAATGACATCGTTTTACTAAAAGGATATACATAATCCGTTTGTAAAGTATACTCATTATTTTTACCCGTATTATCACCATTTACATCAGGGGCCAATGCTGACCCGTCCGGATTAATCAGGCGTGTATTAAATTGGGTTGTATTCCTGCCAAAACTTGCCTGACCGGAAACTGTAAACTCTTCTCCTTCTTTTTTGGTCGTTTTTCTGTAGTCAGCACTCCAGTCTATGTTATTTAAACTACTCTTGCTATCAGAAGAACGCACATAATTAATTGTCCTCAATATAGTGTCCATGATACTGCTGGTCACATTTGAATTTCCTTTCGCACCATTCGAAAAATCATTGTATTTGATATTCGTAGAAAGACTGTTATAGGCATTAATATCATAATCCAGACCTATACTTCCATTATAAGCATATCTTTTTGCCTTACTGAACCCTTCCTGAAAAACATGTGACCGCTGGCTGTAGACATCATTTTCTAAAACAATTCTCGTATCCTGAGGAATCGCATACTGTCCCCCAAAGCTAGAACTGATTCCTAAACGTCCCTTTTTAGCATTTAAACTAAAATTACCATTATTCTGGCGTGTACCAACTGATAACGAAGCATTACCATTTACACCCTGAGCAGTTTTCTTTTTAGTGATGATATTAATAATTCCACCCGCACCCTCTGCATCATATTTTGCCGAAGGACTTGTAATTACTTCCACGCTTTTAATCTCTTCCGCAGGAATCATCTTTAAAGCATCAGCAACACTGTTTGACATCGTTCCCGAAGGCTTTCCGTTAATCAATACCCTAACCGCAGAACTTCCGCGTAAAGAAGGGTTTCCGTCAATATCAACCGTTACCATTGGCACTTTACGCATCACATCACCGGCGTTACCTCCCGCTGTAGTTACATCCTGTTCCGCATTATAAACCAATTTATCAATTTTGGTTTCGATCATTGGCGTTTTACCAACAATAGCAACCTCTTTTAAATTACTTTCTGTGCCGGTCAGTAAAACATTCCCAAGGTTCAGATCAGGTTTCTCAGGACTGGTTTTCACTAACATGGTTTTACCCTTATAGCCCATAAAGCCAATCAATAATTTATACTGATCAGGGGATACATTTTGTAGTACAACCTTACCTTTTGCATCAGTTACACCGCCATTAACCGATTTATTATCTTTAACCCTAATCAGAGATACGGTTGCATAATCAACGGGCTGTTTAGTAGCAGAGTCAATAATAACAGCACTTATCCTTCCGGTTATAGTAACTTTTTGTGTTCCGCCACCTAGTGTGAATTGGGCGTTAGCCTGCTGTATCAGTCCCAGAAAGACAAATAGTAGTAGTAGTTTTTTCATAGTTTAGTAATAGTGTGATTCTGTGTGTGTTGTTTAGTCGCCGCAAATTTAACTTTGTTACGGGCTATTTAAAATTCTTTTTGCTGATCCGGTAATTATAGCCGGTAAACAGCAGAAATTTACCGGTAATTATTGGAAATGCCTTTAAATAAAAATGGTTATTAAGGATTTGACACCTTAATAACCATTCGGTATATTATTTATGCGATTGAATTAAATCACAATATTTACAATACGGCCCTTAACGATAATCACTTTTTTAGGTGTTTTACCTTCAAGGTATTTCTGAACCTGCTCATCAGCCAGTACAATTTCCTCAATCTCTTTAGCCTCAAGCGCCAAACTCAGATTTAAGTTTAACCTGGTTTTTCCGTTTACAGAAACCGGATAACTGAATTCATCTTCTACTAAATGTGCCGGATTAAATTCCGGATAAGCAGCATAAGATAAACTACCCTCATTTCCTAACAATGACCATAATTCTTCCGTAATATGTGGTGCATATGGAGAAAGCACAACAACCAGCTCTTGCAAAATACTGCGTTTATTACATTTAAGATCCGTCAATTCATTAACCGCGATCATAAAGCTGGATACTGAAGTATTGAAAGAAAAGCGCTCAATATCATCCTGTACCTTTTTAATAATTTTATGCAATGCCTTTAATTCAGCCTTTGTGGGCTCAGCATCCGATAAAGTAAATTCCCATTGATCATTGTGGAATAAACGCCAGAATTTACGAAGGAATTTGAATACCCCCTCAATCCCGTTCGTGTTCCACGGTTTACTTTGTTCAAGCGGCCCAAGGAACATTTCGTACATCCTTAAAGTATCTGCACCATAACTGGCAATCAGTACATCAGGATTCACGACATTGAAATAAGATTTAGACATTTTTTCTACCTCTACCCCACAGATATATTTACCATTCTCCAGAATAAATTCTGCATCAGCAAATTCAGGTCTGAACAACTTAAATTTTTCAATATCCAGGATCTCATTCTCTACAATATTTACATCAACACGTAATGCCGAAGTTTTATAATTGTTTTTCAAACCATGAGAAACCAAAGTATTAGTGCCTTTGCCCGATTCATCAGCTACCCGGTAAACAAAATTCGTCCTGCCCTGGATCATTCCCTGATTAATCAGTTTTTTGAAAGGCTCTTCTTCTTTGACATAACCCATATCTTTCAGGAACTTATTCCAGAAACGGCTATAAAGCAAGTGACCAGTTGCATGTTCAGCACCACCAATATATAAATCTACATCTTTCCAGTATTCAATAGCTTCTTTACCAGCAAATTCAGTTGCATTATTGGAATCCATATAACGGTACCAGTACCAGCTCGAACCCGCCCATCCTGGCATTGTACTCAACTCATAATGATACTGATTTTCGTAAGTCCAGTTTTCAGCTCTGCCCAGAGGCGGTTCACCAGTTTCTGTTGGCAAATATTTATCAACCTCAGGTAACAATAAAGGTAACTCCTCTTCCTTGATCAAATAAGGCAGACCATTTTTAAAGTATACCGGAATAGGCTCTCCCCAATAACGCTGACGGCCGAATATCGCATCACGCATACGGAAATTTACTTTCGCTTTTCCTACCCCCTGATCTTCCAGCCACTTATTCAAAGTAGTGACCGCTTCTGTATAAGTCATTCCATTAATGAAGCCAGAATTGATGTATTTACCTTCTTTAGTACTGTCAGCCTGTACATCAATAGCTGTTTGCGCATCAAGAATCTGAACAACAGGCAAATTAAAATGCTTTGCAAATAACCAGTCACGCTGATCACCACTCGGCACGCCCATTACAGCACCAGTTCCATAACCAGCAAGCACATAATCAGCGATCCATAACTGGATACGCTCACCACTCACCGGGTTCACCACGTAAGTACCCGTAAAAGCACCAGAAACTGTTTTAGTATCCGCCATACGGTCTAACTCAGATTTCTTTTTAGTCTGCTCTATATAATTCTTAATATCATTTACCTGTGCTGGCGTAGTCAATGCAGCTACCAGTTCATGTTCCGGAGCTAATACCACATACGAAACACCAAAAATAGTATCCACGCGTGTAGTAAACACTTCAATGTAATCTGTATTAATAGCTGCATCAGTTTCGATTTTGAAGCGGACACTCGCCCCTACACTCTTACCAATCCAGTTGCGCTGCATTTCTTTAACCGGTTCCGGCCAGTCAATTGTATTTAAGCCTTGTAACAAACGCTCTGCATAAGCAGAAATACGCATGCTCCATTGCATCATTTTTTTCTGTTCCACAGGATGGCCGCCACGTTCAGAAAAACCATCTTTCACCTCATCATTAGCCAGTACCGTTCCTAATGCTGCGCACCAGTTTACTGTACTTTCTTTCAAAAATGTTAAACGGTATTTCAAGAGCTCTTCCTGTTTTTCTTCCGCAGTCATATTTGCCCAGTCACTTGGCATGAAACTTTTCACATCCTCATCACTTGCTGCTTTTACATCAGCACTGCCCGAAGTATTGAATTTTTCAATTAAAGTATTGATATCTTCAGCACGGTCTGTTTCCAGGTTATACCAGGAATTGAACAGCTGCATAAATACCCATTGCGTCCACTTATAATATTCAGGTTCGCTGGTACGTACTTCGCGGCTCCAGTCAAAAGAAAAACCAATCTGGTCCAGCTGACGACGGTAAGTGCTGATATTTGCTTCAGTCGTTAACGCCGGGTGCTGCCCTGTTTGTATTGCATATTGTTCAGCAGGTAATCCAAATGAATCATATCCCATCGGATGTAAAACATTGTAACCTTTTAATCTTTTGTATCTTGAAAATATATCGGAGGCAATGTAGCCCAGTGGATGGCCAACATGTAAACCCGCACCCGATGGGTATGGAAACATATCAAGCACATAAAATTTAGGTTTGGCTGATGTTGCCTCTGCTTTAAACGTTTGGTGTGCTGCCCAAAACCCCTGCCACTTCTGTTCTATTTCTTTAAATTGGTAATCCATTACAAAAATCCTTTATATACGGCGAAAATAAAGAAATTAAGGAGGTTTTAGAAGCCTTATCAAAAGAACTTTAGTGATATAAACGATATTCATACCAAACAAGATATTTTACCCGTTTAAAAGGCATCTAGTTTGCATATATTTTTTTATTTTCGCAGAACATAAAATACACCCAACTCATAAAATATGGAAGAATTTGAAGTTAGTGATGCTTCTAAGAAGACGAAAACCATTTATATCTCTACTATATTTAGTATAACCCTGGTTTTGTTGATGCTTGGCGTATTGGGACTAATACTGGTACATGCAAAGAATCTTTCTAACTATGTAAAAGAGAATATTGTATTAAATATCATAGTTGACGAAGGCGCAAAAGAAGCTGATGTTATTCAGTTCAGAAAGGAACTTGATGCTAACCCTGCCGTTAAACAGACAGAATATGTCAATAAAGAGGTAGCTGCAAAAAATCTTACACAAGATTTAGGAGAAGACTTCGTGAATTTCCTGGGTTACAACCCATTACTTTCTACTGTAGATGTTTACCTGAAAGCTGACTATGCAAACAATAAAAGCATTGACGCATTGAAAGCGACCATCAGTAAAAACCCGGTTGTTAAAGAAGTGATCTATCAGAGTTCACTCATTGATATGGTGAATAAAAACATCAATACCATTGGTTTAATTGTACTGGGATTTGCAGCTATATTACTGGTGATCTCTGTTGCCTTAATCAATAATACGATCAGACTGGCAATTTATTCACAGCGTTTCCTGATCAAAAGCATGCAATTAGTAGGTGCGACGAAAAACTTTATTCGCAAACCCTTCATTTTCTGGGCAATGCTGCATGGCTTAATCGCTTCGTTTATTGCTATCCTGATCTTGCTTGGGCTTTTATATTACGCACAAAAAGAAATTCCGGAGATCATTATTCTAAGAAATTATACCGAATTTGGTATCGTTCTGCTTGGTTTAGTAGGGATGGGGATTTTCCTGACCGCGCTGAGTACAACCTTTGCAGTAAGCAAATATTTACGTTTAAAAATTTACGACCTTTACAGATAATAACAAATGATCGAGAAAAAAACTAGTCCTGCAACGCAAGACCCTAAAAATGAAATGGTTTTTACAAAAAAGAATTATCAGCTGTTGTTAATCAGTATGGCTATTGTTGTAGTTGGCTTTATGCTGATGATCGGAACAACGGACATTTATGATTTAAGAAAAACACTTCTTGCGCCAATGGTTGTCCTTTTTGGATTTGGATTTGGTATTTACGCAATCCTGAAAAAGTAAGCATTACATGACACTTATAGATGCCATTATTCTCGCTGTAATAGAGGGACTGACTGAGTTTTTGCCAGTTTCTTCTACCGGCCATATGATCCTTGCCTCTTCCTTTATGGGAATTGCATCCGATCCATTCGTTAAACTATTTACCATTGCCATTCAGCTTGGAGCAATCCTTTCGGTAGTTGTCTTATACTTCAAGCGTTTCTTTAAAACAATTGAATTCTACATTAAGTTGCTGGTTGCTTTTATTCCCGCAGCTATTTTTGGATTACTGCTGAGTAAAAAGATTGACCAGATGCTGGAAAGTCCGATGACAGTAGCTATATCTTTAGTAGTCGGAGGTATAATTCTTCTTTTCGTAGACAAATGGTTTAATAAACCAACCATCCATGAAGAAGAAGAGATCAGCTATCTTACCGCTTTAAAAATAGGTTTCTTTCAATGTCTGGCGATGATACCGGGCACATCAAGATCCGGTGCAAGTATTGTTGGTGGTATGTCTATGAAATTAAGCAGAAAAGTAGCTGCTGAATTCTCTTTCTTTCTGGCTGTCCCTACGATGTTTGCGGCAACGGGAAAAAAGTTATTCGATTTTTATAAAGAAGGGAATACCATTAGCCATGATCAGATTCAACTGCTTGTGATTGCTAATATCATTGCATTTATTGTAGCCTTACTCGCTATTAAAAGTTTTATCGGTTACCTGAACAAACACGGATTTAAAGTGTTTGGATGGTATCGTATCATTGCTGGATTGATCATCATTGTATTAATATATAGCGGGCATAACCTGCAAATAATTTAATGTGTAAATTGCAGCTTAATTTAGATTACCATTTTGAGCGCACAAAAGTTACTGGAAAGAACCTTCAATTTTGCCGAAGGAGAGTTATTACTCATCAATAAACCCTATAAGTGGACGAGTTTTGATGTAGTAGGGAAGATAAGGAATTCATTAAAACCCCTGAAATTAAAAGTTGGCCATGCAGGGACATTAGACCCGCTGGCTACAGGTTTATTGATTTTATGTACAGGAAAACTGACTAAACAGATCGACACCTTTCAGGCAGAAGACAAAGAATATACCGGAACTATGATCCTGGGGGCTACAACGCCCTCTTTTGACATGGAGACGGTAGTGGATCAGGAATATCCACTCACTAATTTAACTGAAGAAGCAATTTATGCCGCTACTGCGCCATTTACCGGCGACATTCAGCAATATCCACCAGCCCATTCCGCAGTCAAAGTAAACGGGGAACGTTTATATGTTAAAGCCCGCAGAGGTGAAGAACAGGAATTAAGGCTTCGTTTTGTATCCGTACCAGTCTTTGAGATTACCCGTATTGCTTTACCTGAAGTTGACTTCAGAATTGTTTGCAGTAAGGGCACTTACATCAGATCACTGGTTTCAGATTTCGGAAAACATCTTGAAAATGGTGCCTATTTATCAAAACTTACCCGCACCAGAAGTGGGAATTTCTCCTTAGAAGACGCTTTTGAAGTAACCGACCTGGTGGAATACCTTAAAAATAAGAGAGAAGCTGCCGCAGCTGAACAAGCCGGTACAAATACTTAATAGTTACTATGCACAATCACCTCAAAAATACTTACCTGCGTCATCTAAAAGATTTTACCCTCATCGGGCTGGGCATTGTTTCTGCCTGCTTCGGTCTTAAAAGCTTTTTAATGCCTAGTGAGTTTATAGACGGCGGAGTAACAGGTATATCACTACTAATCAGCACACTGACTGGATTTAAACTCTCTTATCTGATACTGCTGATCAATATCCCGTTTGTGATTCTGGGTTATTCACAGATCGGTAAAGGATTCGCCATAAAAACAGCGCTGGCCATTATTACGCTTGCTATTTTTCTGATTATCCTGCCTTTTCAGCCCGTTACCCATGATAAATTACTGATTGCTTTTTTTGGTGGTTTGTTTTTAGGCGGGGGGATTGGTCTGGCTATGCGTGGCGGATGTGTCATTGACGGTACAGAAGTACTCGCTTTGTATATCAGTAAAAACAGTATGCTGACTGTTGGAAATATTATCCTGATCCTTAACATTCTCATTTTTGGGGTTGCGGCAATTTTCCTGGATATAGAAACAGCGATGTATGCAATCTTAACTTATTTATCAGCTTCCAAGACCATAGACTTTGTAGTTAACGGGCTGGAACAATACATTGGAGTAACGATTATCTCTGAGAAAAAAGAAGATATCAAGCTGTTCCTGATCAATGATATGAAAAGGGGCGTGACTATTTATAAAGGTGAAGGCGGATACGGGGAGAAGAAAGAAATTGATATTTTATATACTGTAGTTACAAAACTTGAAATGGGTAAACTGCAAAATGAAATCCGCCAGCTGGATCCGGATGCTTTTATTGTGCAGCAGCAAATTTCTGACCTTAAGGGTGGCGTAGTAAAACGACATGCCTTGCATTAATACTAAAGATTTTGAAAACATATAACCACCTTTCCGAATTCAAAAGGTTGAACAATGCGGTTGCAACCATAGGTACTTTTGACGGCGTTCACTTCGGACATCAGAAGATTATTAAAAGACTATGCGAACTGGCGAAAGCTACCGGTGGCGAAAGCGTAATCTTAACCTTTTTCCCTCATCCCCGGTTGATTATTGACCCTGAAAATCAGGATCTGAAGATGATCAATACCATTGAAGAAAAGGCAGAGATATTAGCCGCCCTGGGAGTTGATCACCTGATCATCACTCCATTTACCCGTGATTTCTCCAACCTCAGTCCTGCCGAGTATATCAAGAATATCCTGGTAGACACCATTGGTATTAAACAGCTGATTGTTGGCTATGACCATCGTTTCGGAAAAGACCGTTCAGGTGGCATGCTCGACTTAGTTGCTTTTTCAAAACCATACGGTTATGAGATTGAAGAAATTAAAGAACAGGACATCAATGATGTTGCTGTGAGCTCCACTAAAATCAGGAAATCACTACTCGAAGGACAAGTTGGTTTAGCCGCAGAATACCTGGGTTATAATTTCTCTTTGTACGGCCCGGTAATTAAAGGAGATAAAATAGGCCGTACCATTGGCTTCCCGACTGCGAATATATTTATTGAACAGCCCTATAAAATCATCCCATCCGACGGTATTTATGCCGTAACCGTTGAAATGGAAAATGAGACCTATAAAGGGATGGCTTATATAGGTCAGCGTCCCACGATCAATGGAATGACCAGGAATATAGAAGTGAATATCTTTGATTTTAACAAAGAGATCTATGGCCAGTACATTAAAATGAATTTCATGGAATTCCTGCGGCACGATGTAAAATTCACCGGACTGGAAGCGCTTAAAATACAACTACAAAAAGATAAAGAAGATACACTGGCTTATTTTGCACAGCAGGGCTAATTCAAATATGTGTCATCTTTACTCAAAATAAACGTCAATTCACTAAAGAAAACGCCTCTTTTTTTGTATATTTACAATAATGAGGCGTTTTTTAATGATTATCACAATCTTTTTCATTACAAATTCATGCTTTGCCTTAAAGCCTGGGCGTATTCAGGCTACCTGTATATCAGCCTTAGAAATTAAGGCAATTTCCCTTCATCATCAGTTCAATAAAACGCAGCACGAGGACGTATCGAACTTAAACGCAGATGATTTAGAACACCCTACCGTTATACAACAAAGCTTAACCAAACAATCCATAGTCAGTTTACAATTGTTTCGTCTGCCCGAAAGCAAAACGGTCAGAAATACACCTGTCCAGGCTTATAACGTACAAACCTGCTTCCACTACAATTTCATATACGATTTTTTGTATCCTAACCATGTTTTCTGGTAACGTCTTCATTGCAAAACCAAAACCCGTTTTTTTACAATTAAATATTATATATGCTACACCTACCCGTATTAATAACTGATTTAGGCTTAATACTCGCAGCGGCTGGAATTACGACCCTGCTTTTCAAAAAAATCAAACAACCACTAGTGCTCGGTTATATTCTTGCCGGTTTATTAGTTGGCCCTCATATTAATTTTATTCCTACCGTAACCGACAATGAAAGTATCCATATCTGGGCTGAAATCGGGGTTATCTTTTTGCTGTTTAGTCTTGGACTGGAGTTCAGTTTCAAAAAGCTGGTTAAAGTAGGTGGATCAGCTTCCATTACAGCCATTGTTGAAGTCGTTTGTATGCTGCTTATCGGTTTCGTTGCCGGGAAGGCCATGGGCTGGAAAACGATGGATAGTATTTTCCTCGGTGGAATTTTATCAGTTTCGTCAACAACCATCATCATCCGTGCCTTTGAAGAGCTCGGCGTTAAACATAAGAAATTTGCCGGCCTGGTTTTCGGTGTCCTGATTGTAGAAGACCTTGTAGCCATCCTTTTACTTGTCCTGCTCTCTACATTGGCCGTGAGTCAGCAATTTGCCGGAGCAGAGATGTTTTTCTCTATCCTGAAGCTATTGTTCTTCCTGATCCTGTGGTTCATCGGTGGTATCTTCCTGGTTCCTACGTTCCTGAAGGCGACAAAAAAACTCATGAACGACGAGACGATGCTGATCGTTTCCATTGCCTTATGTCTGCTTATGGTTTTACTTGCCGTTAAAGTTGGGTTCTCCCCTGCTCTTGGTGCATTCATCATGGGATCTATTCTTGCTGAAACCACACAAGCAGAGAAAATTGAGCATCTGACTAAATCTGTAAAAGATCTTTTTGCGGCTATCTTCTTTGTTTCGGTAGGGATGCTGATCGACCCGAGTATCCTGATCGATTATGCCGTACCTATCCTGATCATTACTATTGCTACCGTTCTTGGGAAATTCCTGAGCTCGGGATTAGGCGCATTGCTCTCCGGACAGCCCCTAAAAACCTCCGTACAAACCGGAATGAGTTTAGCGCAGATCGGTGAATTCTCCTTTATCATTGCAACCCTCGGGCTCACCCTGAAAGTAACCAGTGATTTCCTGTACCCAATCGCGGTGGCTGTTTCTGCAATTACAACTTTTACCACCCCCTACCTGATCAAAGCATCAGAGCCCTTTTACCTGTTCCTGGAGCGTACCCTTCCGAAAAGCTGGGTGGCGGCCATCAACAGATACAGCTCCAGTACTGCCGGAATTACAACCATGAGTGACTGGAAAACCTTACTCAAATCATACACTTTCAATACGATCATTCACTCTGTAATTCTGATTGCTATTATCTTTCTGGGTTCCCGGTATCTGCATCCATTTATCACACAAAACCTCATTAACGGCAATAAGGGTATCATCATCAGCCTGATTATTTCCCTGATTTTCATGGCTCCTTTTTTATGGGCGCTGGCGATCCGGAGAATAGAACGTAAAGCACACTCCCACTTATGGCTGAATAAAAAATACACCCGCGGGCCACTAATCGCGCTGGAAGTATTAAGGGTTGCCCTGGCTATATTTGCCGTATGTTTCCTGATTTTCCAATTCTACAACACCTGGGTAGCGATGGTCATCGCCCTGATCCTGATTGTTACCGGGATGATTATTTTCAGCAGGAAACTCCAGGCCTTTTATGACCGTTTAGAACACCGCTTCCTTTACAACCTGAACGCCAGGGAAGAACAGAACAAACAACCCGAGATATTACCATGGGATACCCACTTAACAGAATTGACTATAGCTCCTGAATCCTCTCTTGTTGGAAAATCCCTGATTGAATTAGCGGTCAGAGAAAAATACGGTGTAAACATTGCGCTGATTGAGAGAGGCAATATGATGATCCCTACCCCCGGACGTGATGAACGTTTGTATCCAAACGACAAAGTGATGCTGATTGGTACAGATGATCAGCTGGCGGCAGTTGGAGAGCTTTTTAAAGGTACTAACCATGATAACCAGGAAAGCGCATTCCCTAAAAAGGATATGACCCTTCAAAAGATCGTCATCAACACCTCTTCACCCGTATTTGCTCAAACCATCCGGGATTCCGGTATCCGCGAAAAAACACAGGGCCTGGTAGTTGGTATCGAGAGAAATGGCATCCGTATCCTCAATCCCGATTCCGATCTCATATTTGAGAATGAGGATATCGTATGGATTGTGGGAAATAATAAAAAGATCCCTGACCTGCTGAAGAAAGTTTAAACTAATTAATTTTCCGTTTGTTCATTTAAACAACTAGATTCGTTAAGCCCGGACCCTGCCTGAAAACAGGGTCCGGGCTCAACTACTAACAAATGAAGATAGACCAGGAAAAGAGTGACTTTTTAGATGAAATGCTTGACCACTGGCAGGAAGAAAACCTGCTCACTCCTGCCGACATCGAAAAACTAAAAGCCAGCTATGAGGCCAAGTCATTTGATTGGCGGAGACTAGCTCAATACTCCTTCTGGATTGCGATGGCCTGCGGCGTAATCTCACTCGGCGCCCTGCTGATCGACAATAAATTCCTCGACTACTTAAAAAACCTTTACGACACCCCCAACAGCATTATCAGCCTGCTTTCTGCGGTCGGAGCGGGTATCCTCTATAAAATAAGCTTTACCCGAAAAAAGACCATGCCCATGCAGGTCTTCAGTAACGACGCCATTATTTTTACCGCCGTTATGCTTACCGCCAATGCCATAGCCTACCTCGGTAAAGCCTTTGATAAAGGAGACGGGCACTTCTCCATTCTGATTCTGCTCTCCGTATTCATCTACGGCATACTGGCTTATCTCTTCAAATCCCGTCTCATCTGGATCTTCGTTTTAATTTCCCTTGGCGCCTGGTTTGGAACAGAGACCGGCTATATGTCCCGTGATAACCTTTACTTTCTCGGCATGAATTACCCCTTACGTTTTGTCGCTTTCGGACTTGCCCTTACAGCAATCTCTTTATCCCTGAAAAACGTAAAAATCTTCCAGCAATTTTACGATACCACATACATCTGCGGGATGGTTTATCTTTTCGTATCCCTGTGGCTAATCTCCGTATTCGGTAACTTCGGCACCCTCGATAAATGGTATGCCATCAAGCAAATCAGTCTTTTCTACTGGGCTATCATTTCGGCCGTTGCCTGCGTAGCCAGTATTTTCATAGGACTTAAATACCGTGACGACATTGCCCGTGAATTCGGGATTACCTTTCTGTTCATCAACCTTTACACCCGTTACTTCGAATATTTCTGGGACAGCTGGCATAAAGCCCTTTTCTTTAGTGTACTCGCTGCATCCTTCTGGCTAATCGGCCGGAAAGCCGAAAAGATCTGGAACGTTGAATTCCTGAAAAAATAGCAAAACCAAGTTTCCCTTCCAGTCCAGCTCCAACGGTAAAACTTCTCAACAGTCTTCAGAAAGGCAGGCACTTAACCGGTTGCCTATTCTTTCGGTATGGGCTATCATTCAAGCCATAAATGTCTCTATAATTCTAATTTTTAAATCTATAATAAATTCACACACTAGCCAGGCAGACATAGTTTGATTGTAAGACAATCATATTACAACAAGGTATTTGGCAGGTTCTGATTACAGGAATATAAAACATGTTTTTTCTGTGGAACCAGAAAATGAAAAGAAAAAGTTCTTTCTAATAAGCGGGAAGCAATCCAAGAGCAATTCTAATAGCAATCTAACAAGTAACTAACAATCCAAAAAGCAATCCTATTAGCAATCCAGCAAGTAATCCTATTAAAAATCCAACAAGCAAACCAACCGCGTCGTCACATTTGTCTTCCTTGTAGCGCATCCTATTGTTAACCCATAAAACCTTACGTATCGAAAATAAAAAAACCTGGCATGTGTTTTCCAGACCTCATTCCCGTTCGGGGAATGCCAGTCGGAAAACACATGCCAGGTTTTTTTATTTCCCTAAGTACACCAGCCCAAGCTTAACAACATGATAAGCGGAAAGTGCGAAGAACAACAACGCGATTGCCCTATTGACCACATAACTACTTAAAGCGAACTTCGTTTGAATATATTGAGCAAACCTTGCAAAACCATACAAAGCTACAGCGGCGCCAATTCCCGACCCGATACTAAACACCGTTAACGACAAATATCCAATATCAATCCACTCATGAGAAATCAAGTACGTCCCCACAAACAACCAATAAGGAATCTGCATTGGATTAAGCACCCCAAGTAACATCCCATACCTGATACTATCCTTTTTCGAATAATCAGCCTTAGGCATTTCCTTCCTTGACCGCCACGTGATCACCCCCAGCACCGTGAACATCACAATCATCACGACATCAATATAATTGCCCACTTTAATCTCGCTCGACAACCACTGCACAAACCTCATTACACCAAAAGTGAACAAAACCTCTACCGCAGAAAAAGCCAGGATAAAATACAAAGCCTGTTTTATACCACGAGTAATAGTTATCTGTACCACCGTAAGGTTGATATTTCCAGGCGGGATATACCCTATCGAATTTAGAATTATCCCGAGGAATAAGGTTAGAAAAAGCATGCGCTAATATAAAATTAATTAATCCGTACTACTTGTCAAAAAAAAGAGCTGACGAATAAACATCAGCCCTTAAAAAATTATGATTAAACCAAAGAAGGCTTCAAATGCGGCAATAAATACTTCGCAGTATAAGAACCCTTTGTACCAATCAGATCCTCAGGCGTTCCCTCAAAAACAACACTGCCACCACCATCACCACCCTCAGGCCCGATATCAATCACCCAATCCGCAGACTTGATCATATCCATATTATGCTCGATCACTAAAATCGTATTTCCCTGCTCAATCAACGTATTCAAAGCAATCAACAACTTCTTAATATCATGGAAATGCAAACCAGTAGTCGGTTCATCAAAAATGAACATCGTTTTACTCGCACTATTTCCCTTAATTAAAAACGAAGCCAGCTTGATCCGCTGCGCCTCACCACCAGACAAAGTATTAGAACTCTGTCCCAAATGAACATACCCCAAACCAACATCAACAAGCGGCTGTAACTTATTCAAAATCTTTGGCTCATTCTTAAAAAACCCTACCGCTTCATCAATCGTTAAATCCAGGATATCAGCCACATTCTTATCCTGATAAGTAATATCAAGAATCTGCTGCTTGAACCTGCGGCCACCACAAGCCTCACAAGGCAAGTAAATATCCGCCATAAACTGCATCTCAATCTTCACCTCACCCTCACCCTGGCAAACATCACAACGGCCACCCTCCACATTAAAAGAAAACGCAGCAGGCTTTAACCCCGCCGCCTTCGCAGCAGGCAAAGCAGAAAACAAAGCACGGACATCGTCCCAAGCCTTCACATACGTGACAGGATTAGAACGCGAAGAACGGCCAATCGGATTCTGATCCACCATTTCTACCTGGCTGATCAGCTCATAATTGCCGAATATCCCATCATACAAACCAGTCTGTTCACCAGCATAATTACCAATTGCCTTTTGCAGCGCAGGATATAAAATCTTCTTGATCAAGCTCGTTTTACCCGATCCCGAAACCCCGCTTACTACCGTAAAAACACCAAGTGGAAACTTCACCTCAATATTCTTAAGATTATTCTCTCGTGCCCCCTTAATCAGAATATGGTCAGCCCATTTTCTTCTCACCGCAGGAATTGCTATATTCTCTTCGCCCGACAAGTATTTCCCCGTCAAACTCTTTTTATCCTTAATAATCTCCTTATAAGTACCCGTAAACACCAGGTTTCCACCTAAAGTACCCGCCTCAGGGCCGATGTCAATAATATGGTCCGCAGCCCTCATCATCTCCTCCTCATGCTCCACCACAATTACTGTGTTTCCAACATTTCGTAAAGACTGTAATACCTCGATCAGCTTATTCGTGTCCCTTGGATGCAAACCAATACTAGGCTCATCCAGCACATAAATAGACCCCACCAAACTACTGCCCAGTGAAGTTGCTAAATTAATACGCTGAGACTCCCCACCCGAAAGCGTATTCGACAACCTGTTTAAAGTTAAATACCCTAAACCGACATTATTCAAGTATAACACACGGCTCGTTACCTCCGCCAGTAAACGCTTTGAAATCTTAACATCCGTTTCAGAAAGCTCCAGGTTATCAAAGAAATCCTGGATAATAGATAAAGGCATTAATACCACATCCACAATCGACTTTCCGCCAATCTTTACATAAGAAGCATCTTTACGCAACCTTGAACCCTTACAATCCGGGCAAATAGTTTTTCCGCGGTAACGCGACAACATCACTCTGTACTGTATCTTATAAGTCTGCTGTTCCAGCTCCTCAAAAAAGGCATCCAGTCCTTCAAAATATTTATTACCCGTCCAGATTAACCGCTGTTCCTTCTCCGTTAACTCATTAAAAGGTCTGTGAATAGGAAAATCAAACTTCGAAGCATTCTTGATCAGCTTATTTAACCACTCCCGCATTTTTTCACCACGCCACGGTGCAATTGCATTATCATAAAGACTCTTGCTCTTATCAGGAACAACCAGATCCTCGTCAATTCCAATCACATTTCCATACCCCTCACAACGCTTACAAGCACCATAAGGATTATTGAAACTAAAGAAATTTGGTGTAGGCTCCTCAAAACGAATCCCATCCAATTCAAAACGATCACAGAAATGAGTGATTTTACCCTCATGCTCCACATAACAATCGCCCTTACCTTCAAAAAAGGCAGTCTGAATAGAATCAGCCAACCGGCTCATCGTTTCATCATCATCATGGAAAACAATCCGGTCAATCAGGATCTTGATCGTCTCAGCATCCTTAAGCTCCGTATCCTTAAACTGCTCATCTTCCAGTACAGCTTCAATTTTATGAACCGTATCCCCAAGGTAAACCCTTAGAAATCCCTTCTGTAACAATACAGCCAGCTCCTCCTTAACAGATCTGTTATTGTGCGGATGAAGCGGGCAGAAAATTGTAGCCACGCTATCCTCTCCAAGTTTGGATACAAAATCAACAACCGTACTTACCGTATCCTTTTTCACTACAGCTCCCGATTCCGGCGAAATAGTTTTGCCGATTCTGGAAAAAAGCAACTTCAGATAATCGTAAATTTCTGTTGAAGTTCCAACCGTAGATCTCGGATTGGACGTAATTACTTTCTGTTCAATTGCGATGGCAGGGGCAATACCTTTAATATAATCAACATCCGGCTTGTTCATCCGGCCCATAAACTGGCGGGCATAAGAAGAAAGACTTTCTACATATCTTCTTTGTCCTTCAGCATACAGCGTGTCAAAGGCAAGGGAAGATTTCCCTGAACCCGACATTCCGGTGATGACTACCAGCTTGTTTTTTGGTATTGCAACATCAATATTCTTGAGGTTATGTACCCTGGCACCCTTGATAATAATGTTTTTATGTGGATCTTTCTCCGTTTCCTTACTCATTGACTTCCTTATAGGATTTGCTAATATAACCCAAAAAACACAAAATTAGTTTGTGGGGAGAATGCAAAAATACGGCTCTTTAAACTAATTTAATTTTTTTTACTACTTTTATTCTTGTAATCTGATAAAAAAATGCTTCTTTTGAACTTGTAACACAATCAATTAAATAACCATTTTTAAAAAACATAGGAGAACCACTATAGCAAAAACATCTACTCAATCTTTTTTTAGCACACCAAGCAAGGGAATTTAGTTTAGATAATCCTATGAAGTTACAATCATATAGTGATCAGGAATTAGTGAAGTTATACCTGAAAGGAAATGAATCAGTTCTTGAAGAACTCCTGAACAGATACAAATCCAAGATATACACTTCTATATATTTACTGGTTAAAGATCAGTATTTAGCAGAAGACATTTTTCAGGATGCTTTTATTAAAGTCATCAATACCCTCCGCTCAGGAAGGTACAACGAAGAAGGTAAATTTTTACCATGGGTGATGCGTATTGCCCACAACTTAGTCATCGATTATTTCAGACGTGAAAAACGTGCGCCGGTTATTACCAGTGCAGATGGGACTGATGTACTCAATATGCTGCAAATTCACGAAGAAAATGCAGAAGATAAATTACTGAGAGAACAAACCCATACCGACCTGCGCGTACTGATCCAGCTTCTTCCTGATGAACAGAAAGAAGTGCTGATTATGCGCCATTACGCAGACCTTAGTTTTAAAGAAATAGCGGATCTGACCGATGTAAGTATCAATACGGCATTAGGCCGGATGAGATATGCTTTGAGTAATCTTCGTAAAATGATGAAAGTAAAGGAAGTAACCTAGAATAGGTTGAAATCGTCTTGTTGTATTTTTTTATCGTTTTAGTAATCTCTCTGCCAAGGCAGAATTAAACTGCTGAAAGTCTGTAGTGCCCATAAGTACAATAAAAACAGACAAACGGAAAAAACAATATGCTCTGATGAAAATAAATGTTGAATTGTTTCGTTAAATTAGAAAACAAAAACAGTTTAATGCTTATGATAACAACCTCTACTCCTATCTCAAATTCCCACTACTTAAATCAGCATGCTGAAAATATAAGTAGTGAGTTTTTCAACGACCTCGATTTAATGTTTTATGAAAGCATAAAATCTCAGATGGACTTGTTGAATAAAAACCCTGATGAGGAAACTATTTCCAAAATCCTGGCTTATTCCAAGTCTCTGTAATCAATCTAAAAGACAAAGCTGCCAGTGATGGCAGCTTTTTTTGTTTTATCTTTGTCCCACTATGCTTAAAAAAGAAAGGTATAAACAATTTGTAGCCTATTTTTCTGCTAAACAGCCTGATGCTGAAACAGAACTTCATTACAATAACCCTTTTCAGCTGCTGGTCGCAGTAATTTTATCTGCACAATGCACCGATAAAAGAATCAACCAGGTTACCCCCGCTTTATTCCAACGCTTCCCGAATGCGAAAGCACTCGCAGAAGTTACCCCTGACATCGTTTTTGATTATATCAGGAGTGTAAGTTATCCGAACAACAAAGCGAAACACCTGGTAGGTATGGCCAACATGCTGTTAAATGAATTTAATAATGTAGTGCCTTCAGATATCGGCCAATTGCAGAAAATGCCCGGTGTAGGCAGGAAAACAGCCAATGTAATTGCATCAGTAATTTACAATGCACCAGCAATGGCCGTAGACACGCATGTATTCCGTGTAGCCAACCGTATCGGGCTCACTACTGGAAAAACCCCACTGGCAGTAGAAAAAGATCTGGTTAAATATTTACCAGAAGAAACTATTCATGTTGCCCATCACTGGCTGATCCTTCATGGCAGGTATGTATGTGTTGCGCGTTCTCCAAAATGCAATATTTGTGAGATCACTTCGATCTGTAAATATTATGAGAAACTGAACAAATCAGCTAAAGCTATTAGCCAGGAAACCCATCAAATTCAACAATTTTAGATATTTTATTATTTATTGAAAATAATTACTTATTTTTGCTAAATAAATTAGTATAATTACTACTGTATATAGTTTTAAATATTTTATATTTACGACCTAATTAAATAAGATGATCCCAAACCCAGATAAATTAAAAGCATTACAACTTACATTAGATAAGTTAGAAAAATCTTACGGTAAAGGTGCCGTGATGAAATTAGGTGATACACCTACTGAATCTATTGAGTCTATCTCAACCGGCTCTATTACCTTAGATATCGCTTTAGGTATTGGTGGTGTACCAAAAGGACGTGTGATCGAGATTTACGGTCCTGAATCTTCTGGTAAAACTACTTTGGCAACCCATATCATTGCTGAAGCACAGAAAAAAGGTGGTGTTGCCGCATTTATTGATGCAGAACACGCTTTCGATAAATTCTATGCAAAGAAATTAGGTGTAGATGTAGACAACCTGTTAATTGCACAACCAGATAACGGTGAGCAAGCTTTAGAAATCGCTGACAACCTGATCAGATCAGGAGCTATTGATGTAATCGTAATTGACTCGGTTGCAGCTTTAGTACCGAAAGCAGAGATCGAAGGTGAAATGGGTGACTCTAAAATGGGTCTTCAGGCCCGTTTAATGTCTCAGGCTTTAAGAAAACTAACAGGAACAATCGCTAAAACAGGATGTTGCTGTATCTTCATCAACCAGTTACGTGAAAAAATTGGTGTGATGTTCGGTAACCCGGAAACAACAACTGGTGGTAATGCCTTAAAATTCTACGCTTCTGTACGTCTTGACATCAGAAGAACTTCTCAGATTAAAGATGCTGATGAAGTTTCAGGTAACAGAGTAAAAGTAAAAATCGTTAAGAACAAAGTAGCTCCTCCATTCCGAATTGCAGAATTCGATATTATGTTTGGTCAGGGAATCTCTAAAGTTGGTGAGATCATCGACTTAGGTGTAGATTTCAATATCGTTAAAAAAGCAGGTTCATGGTTCTCTTACGGTGAAACTAAATTAGGACAAGGAAGAGATGCTGTTAAACAATTACTATTGGACAATCCAGAATTAGCTGACGAAATCGAAAGAAAAATCAGAGAAGAAGTAACTGGTGAGAAATTAGAAGAATTGTTGTAAGCCCAGCCTACTAGTCAACAAAAAACCGGTATACCCCATAAGGATATACCGGTTTTTTTATGAAACCAAAAAAACTTATGGGTTCATAAACTTCATATCCACGTTAACCGCTACATAAGCGGCTATAAATATAGCCGCAACCAGTACGACAAGACCGATATAGTTCTTATTCTTATCCTGTTTGATCATCCAGATCAAAAGCAAAATGAAAGGAACCAGCATCATGCCGAAAAATAAAAAACTCATTGAATTCATAACAAATATTTTAGTGTCTTAATATTAAATATACTACTGCTACCCAAAGTAACAGCTTAAAATTCCATTCTTGATGCAGGAGCAATATCCTGACCAACAAATTCTTGATTTATAAACTTATAATGACCTGCAATAGCAATCATTGCTGCGTTATCCGTACAAAACTGAAACGCAGGAATAAAAACCTTCCAGCCCAGCTCCACAGACTTCTCTTCCAGTGCCTTGCGCAATCCTGTATTGGCAGAAACACCACCAGCAATTGCAATCTCTTTAATATTATATTGCTTTGCTGCTTTCTTCACCTTATTTAATAAGATATGTACAATACTATGTTGTACAGAAGCACAAATATCATTCAGGTTTTCCTGAATAAAATCAGGATTTATCTTTTCCTGCGCTCTGATAAAATATAATATCGCTGTCTTTAAACCACTAAAACTATAATTCAAATCTTTGATCTGAGGTTCAGGAAATTTATAAGCCAGCGGATTACCTTTTGCTGCATGCAAATCAATCAGCGGCCCGCCAGGATAAGGAAGATTCAGGATCTTGGCAGTCTTATCAAATGCTTCACCCGCAGCATCATCCAGTGATTCCCCTACTATTTCCATATCAAAATAGTCTTTCACTAAAACAATTTGCGTATGTCCACCAGAAACTGTCAAACATAAAAATGGAAATAATGGTTTCGGATCATCAATAAAATGCGCGAGAATATGCGCGTGCATATGATTCACAGCGATAAGCGGCAGGTCTAAAGCAAGGGCAAAAGATTTGGCAAAGGATACCCCTACCAATAAAGACCCCAATAATCCCGGTCCCCTGGTAAAAGCTATGGCATTTATATCCTTTTTGCTAACTTTAGCATCGATTAATGCCTGCTGAATTACTGGTACAATATTCTGTTGGTGAACTCTTGAAGCTAATTCAGGAACTACACCACCATAATTTTCATGAATAGTTTGGTTTGCAATAACATTGGCAGTAATTTTGCCGTTATTACAAATAGCAACAGAAGTTTCATCACAAGAGGATTCGATAGCAAGTATTACTGACACGTTGATTATTATTAAGCTACAAAACTATCAAAAAACTATTAAAAATACTTCTTTGGTTTATTGCATCGATTCTGCTGCTGCTCGCGATTATCTTATTTTCGCTTCAGTTCCGGCCTGTGCAGACTTTTGTGGCAAAAAAAGCAGCAGATTACCTGTCCAAAGAATTAAACACGACGATTTCTTTACACAGCATTTACGTTAAACCCTTCAAATATTTAGTCATTGAGGACCTTTTGGTACTCGATCAGCAGAAGGACACCCTGTTAAGCACCCCTAAATTTATTGTAGACCTCAACATGCTGTCCTTCGATAAGCGAATCATTGACGTCAATACAGTACAATTGAACAACGGCTCTTTCTTCCTGAAAAAATATAAAGGAAAAAATAAAGGGACAAATGTTGACTTTATCATTGACTACTTTGATTCAGGCTCTCCAACCACTATAAAGAAGAAAAAGAAACCCTATAAAATCACTTTTAACCGGGTAATCCTGAATAACCTGCAATTAAAATATAAAAACCTGAATGTCGATACCGTCATGAACGGAGTAAACTTCGAGGATGTAGAGCTGACCAGTCTGAACGGTATTTTTGAAAAACTGAATACGACCGATCACCTGATGCAAGCAGATATAAAAAATCTGACCTTCAAAGAGAAAAGTGGTTTTTACCTGAAAAATCTATCCGCATTTACTACGGTAGATACGAACCGTATTGAACTTAAAAAGTTAACCCTGGTTACGAATAAAAGTCATCTGTCGGATTACTTCGAAATGAGGTTCCATGATTATGAAGACTTTAACGATTATGTGAATAAAGTGAGAATGAAGGCTCATTTCAAGAACAGTCACCTGGAATCAAGAGATGTCGCCTACTTCACTTCGGAAGTTGCAAAGATGAACCTGAACATTGACATCGATGGACAGATTACCGGACTCGTAAATAACCTGAGGGCAAAAAAGCTCTCTGTTAAGGCCGGTAAGGCTACCTATATCAAAGGTGATTTCAACCTGAAAGGCTTGCCTGAACTCGATGAAACTTTTATGGAGATGAAAGTTGAAATGGCTTCTACTAATAAAAAGGATTTAGATGAACTGCTGGCTAATGTAACCGGGAACCGTAAAACAGTGATCCCTGTGATTGTCCAGAAATTCGGGGATATTTATTTCAATGGGAATTTTACAGGCTTCCAAAATGACTTTATCGCTTTTGGCGAGTTCAAAACTAAACTGGGGCGGATCGTTTCAGATGTAAACATGAAAATCAGTAAGCAAGGTGTCCCTTCTTACTCCGGAAATGTAAAAACATACGACTTCAATTTAGGGAACCTGATTGATGAAAACAGCCTTGGAAAGATAACTGCCTCCGTTTATGTGAAAGGTAAAGGTACAGAACTCAACAGCCTGACCGAGCAAATTAATGGCGATGTAAAATATATAGACTTCAATGATTACCGTTATACCAATGTTAAAGTGGATGGGGTTTTTGACAAAAAATACTTCGACGGAAAACTGAGTATTGATGATAAAAATATAAAACTGGACTTTGACGGCGGGGTAAACTTAAATCCTAAACTCCCTGTGTTCGACTTTAAGGCTTCTATCAGGAATGCCAAACTTCGTAATCTTCATTTGTTCAAAGACTCACTGATGGTAGATGCGAACTTCCAGACCAATTTTTCAGGGACTAACCTGAACAATATTCAAGGCGATTTACTCATAGAGAAGATAAGGCTTAACAATGTAAAAGGGATCTACAATATTGATTCTGTTCAATTGCAAGCTAAAGGAATTGGTGCAGACAGGACGCTAAGAATCAATTCGGATGTACTGGAAGCCAGTATTCAGGGCCAGTATGACCTGAACACGCTGCCTTCTTATTATAAATCACTTGCAAAAACTTACATCCCTTCTCTTAAAGCAGATATTGTAAATTTCAAAAATCAGATCTTTAAGTTTCAGCTTAAAATCAAACGTTTTGAACCGGTTGCCGAATTAATTGCCCCGGGTTTGGAAATAGAAGATCAGGCAGAACTGGTCGGGAATTTTGATTCCGAAAAGAAAATAGCCACGCTGAATGGATTCATTAAAAAACTGAAATATAAAGGGGTCATCGCTAACAATATTATTATCGATGAAAACACGACGACCAATCAGTTACAGGCAATTATTACTTCCGACCGCGTAGACCTGAATGATAGTTTGTATATCAAGAACGTTAACATTTCAAATGTACTCCGTAATGACAGCCTTGCACTCAACGTTAAACTATCCAATTCAGATGACGCGAATCAGCTGGATTTAAACGGCCTGGTAGAGTTTGGAAAAGATACAACCCGTATCAGTGTCCTGCCTTCCCTGCTAAAAATTAACAGCCAGGACTGGGCTATTCAGGATAAGGTGAGAATAGGTTTCAAAAATGGTAAAACTGAGATCAGTAATTTTGATCTGCGAAATGGCAATCAGCTGTTAACCGTGGATGGAATTTTATCTGAGGATGTTAACGATGTCCTTAAAGTAGGGTTTAAAGACTTCAGCTTAAAAACATTAAACCCTTTCATGAAAACGGTGGGCATACAATTGTCAGGTAATGTAAACGGTAAAACGAAACTTTACGGGCTGCTGAAATCACCAAAGATTAATGATGACATTAAAATTGACTCCCTGAACTTCAATGATACTTATATAGGTTCTTTGACAGATACTTCTTCTTATAATCAGGAAACCAATCTTGCCAGTATATTTACCCGGATCAACAGAGATGGAAAAGAAACCCTTAAAGTGAACGGGCGTCTGGATCTGAAGGAGAAAAACATAGACCTTACCGTGAAAATGGATGAAAGTGAACTGACTGTATTGTCTCCATTTGTAAGCGATCTGGTTTCTAACCTCAAAGGGCATATCTCTACTGACCTCACCATTAAAGGTGCATTTAATGCCCCGCAGATTGACGGAGATATTACACTCGATAAAGCAGAACTAACCGTAAATTACTTAAAAACTGCCTATACCATCTCACAAAAAGTGAGTGTAGATAAAAGTGTGATTGATATTGACGACCTTGAATTAAAAGACGTTGGCGGCAATATTGCGACTGCCCATGGTTCGGTAGATATGAACAATATCAATACACCAACACTGGATATTAATATCAAAGCCAAAAATTTCATGGCTTTAAACACGACAATCAAAGATAATGAACTCTATTTCGGACAAGCTTTTGCTACAGGTACTTTCATCTTCAGAGGCCCGACAAATAAGTTATTTATTGGAATTGACGCCAAAACAGAAAAAGGAACAGTATTCAATCTTCCATTAAATAGTTCAGAAACTGTATCAAACAAAGACTTCATTACGTTTTTGAATAAGGATACCACGGCAAACGTTAAGAAAGCTATCAATTTTGATGGGATCACGATGAGCTTTAAATTACAGGTAGACCCTAACAGTACTGCTAACCTGTTTACCAACCTGGGGAACTTAAGCGGAAAAGGAAATGCCGACCTTAACCTGGAGATCAATAGTCTTGGAGACTTTGAGATGTCGGGTGATTATATCATTGAATCGGGTAGTTTTGATTTTACCGCGCAGGAGATTATCAACAAGAAATTTAACATCAGGCAAGGAGGTACGATCAGGTGGACTGGAAACCCAACACAAGCTCAAATACAGCTGAAGGCAATTTATGAGCTTAGAGCGAGTCTTTCCGACCTGTATGCTGCTGCTAACAGGGATAACAGTAGTAACTCTCTGTTAAGGGTACCTGTGGAAGTTGAGATGGGATTGAGTGGCCTTTTATTAAAGCCGGATATTAAGCTTGATATTTTCTTCCCTTCTAACCCGTCGATCAAAGAAGAACTTCAGGCTTATTTTAGTGATCCGAACAACCTGAACCTTCAGGCATTCAGCTTAATTATCAGAAGAAGTTTTGCTCCTGGAGGTGGTAAAGAGGATTTGGGTAAACAAGTAACGTCTGGCGTTGCCAGTACCGCAACAGAGCTGCTGTTTAACCAGTTTAACAATGTATTATCTTCACTTAACCTTGATTTCGTGGATATCAATATCCGGTCACTCAGTGAGGCCAGTGCATCGTTCAAGTTTTTCAATAACCGGATCATTGTCAATGCAGGTGTCATAGACAACAGAAGTACGAGTGATCTCTCCCCTATCGGATTTTCAAGAAATAGTGTGGGTAGTGAGGTTGAAGTCCTGGCGCTTATCCGAAAGGATGGGACACTGATCGGTAAGCTGGCCAACAAGCCGCCTACACAACAAAGTATTTTTGTCAATACTGGAATAAATCAGAACGTGAATGTAACTTCATTCGGCCTGATTTATTCACAGCAATTTGATAATTTCAGAGAGTTTGTCCAGAAGGTTACGGGAAAATACCGTAAAAACTTAAAGAACAAACAAGATGACACGCACCAGCATAAAAAACAATCTGTTAATAAAGATGCGGTCACCGAAGAACAAAAGAGGTTACTTAAAGAAGCGGTATTGACTACCCCTTCATTATAGTATGGCCCATTTTATCCCTTTTTGTTTTAAGGTAAGTTTCGTTGTGCGAATTGCTTAAGATCTCAATCGGAATATTCTCCACAACTTCTAAACCATAACCAATCAGTCCGGCTCTTTTTGTAGGATTATTAGACATCAGCCGCATTTTACGAACACCCTGTGCTCTTAGAATCTGTGCCCCTACGCCATAATCACGTTCATCACCTTTAAAGCCTAATTTAATATTAGCCTCTACTGTATCAAAACCAGCATCCTGAAGGTTATAAGATAATAATTTGTTCACCAGGCCAATACCACGGCCTTCCTGGTTCATATAAACTACAATTCCTTTACCTTCTTTTTCGATCATCTGTAATGCTTTATGCAGCTGAGGGCCGCAATCGCACCGGCAGGAACCAAAAATATCACCAGTAACGCATGAACTGTGTACCCTAACCAATATAGCTTCATCTGCTGTCCACTCCCCTTTGCTCAAAGCAAGGTGTGTAGCATTATTTTCCAGTTGTGTATAAGCAGTCATTTTGAAATCACCCCATTCTGTAGGCAGGTTAATCGTAACCTCTTCTTTGATCAGGCTATCATTTTTCAGGCGATAAGCAATCAGGTCTTTAATAGAGATTATTTTCAAATTGTGCTGCGCTGCTATTTTGATCAGGTCAGGCAGTCTTGCCATCTCTCCGTCTTCTTTCATAATCTCTACCAAAACTCCGGCAGGTACCATTCCAGCTAACCTCGCTAAATCTACGGCTGCTTCGGTATGGCCTGCACGTCTCAGCACTCCACCATCTTTGGCACGTAAAGGGAATATATGTCCGGGCCTGCCCAGCTCATCAGGATTCGTATCCGGATTGATCAATGCCTGGATGGTCTTAGAACGATCTGACGCAGAAATACCAGTGGTACAACCATGTCCTATCAGATCTACTGAAACCGTAAAATTAGTTTCATAAGCCGCGGTATTTTTACCGACCATCAGCTCCAGGTTTAATTCATCACATCTTTCTTCAGTAATTGCGGCACAGATCAGGCCTCTTCCATGAGTGGCCATGAAGTTAATAACTTCAGGTGTTGCATTCCCAGCAGCAGTAAGGAAGTCGCCTTCATTTTCACGATCCTCATCGTCTACAACAATAACGACTTTACCGGCTTTTATATCTGCAACAGCATCTTCTATTGCGTTCAGTTTAATTTCCATTTTATAATCAGACCTTCAACAAAGGATATATAATTAAATCCAATTTAAGATTCATAAACAAAGTTACAACCTTCCCCGGATAATATATATTTAAAATATCATCGTTAAGTAAGACTCTGATGAAAGACTTATGAATTCTGAATGTTGTTATTTATCGGACGTCTTTCCCTTTTTGAAAATCCTCATGACCAGCGACTTATAATAAGTAAGATCAAAGAGTGCAGAATCAACGGTTGCCTTATAGGTTAAGAATGCCCCTACGGGTGATAAGACAATAATTGCCATCCAGATACCAACCACAGGATGTATATTTCCCTGATTGGCAGACTTTTCTGCTACTGTAGAGATAATATGATAAAAAAGGAAGAAGATAATGGCCATAACTACTGGTAAACCCAGGCCACCTTTACGAATAATTGCCCCTAATGGCGCACCAATAAAGAACAACATTAAACAGGAAACTGCCAATGTAAATTTCCGCTGATATTCTATTCTGATCCTGATCAGGTTTGCGACCTTATCATCATGATCCGGAATCCGGCCTTCTACGGTTTGTTTGATAGAATTAGCCTGATCTAATGCGGCCTGAACAGTATTCATCCTTTTAGCTTCCGGGAACTCCGTCAGGATATTATCGTTAATTTTTGCAGGCGCAACTTTAGCTTTTGTATAACCCTTAGTATAGTTGTTCTGCTTGTAATAGTTGCTGATATTTACCCTGGCATACCGGTTCACGCTATCCAGTTCTTTAGTAAGGGAGTCTGATTTATGGGTCAGCCCTTTGAGGTTGAGCATCTGATTATTTGACCGGAAACTATTCTCGTCTGTCCTGTTCATTTTAAAACTGGACAGGTCAAACTTTTGTTCCGTTTGCCCAAAGCGCATCCGGGTTAATTGCTGCCTTGGGTCGTACCCTTTATTCTGTCCGCTGGACTCTTCATACCTTACACCATCATTCAGTTTTAAGATCAGGTACTGTTTATCTTTTGTGGTATTCATTGTACCATCTTTAGCCACAATGATTTTTGCTACGCCCTGATTTCCGGTATGGTCATAAATCATGATCCCTTTTAAAGAGGTACCATCTGCACCCTTTTCATCTACACGGATTGAATAACCGGGAATACTATTATTAAATACGCCTTCTTTAATCAGAAAAGATAACTTCTTATTCCTGACATCCCATAACAGGGAGCCAAATTTAAGGTTGGCTTTTGGCAGCATATATTCTGAGAACAGAAAAGAAGAGAAAGCGATGCCAATGATCAGTACAAGTAATGGCCGCATAGCCTTTTGTAAGGAGATCCCTGCCGACTTAATAGCCACCAGCTCATAGTTCTCCCCCAAAGTCCCGAAAGTCATGATAGAGGACAGTAATATGGCTAATGGCAACGCCATCGATACATTTGCAGCAGAAGCATAAAACATCAGCTCCACAATCGTATACCATTCAAATCCCTTTCCGATCAGATCATCCACATATTTGAACAGGAAAAACATCAGCAAAATAAACATCACTATAAAAAAAGTGACGATAAATGGTCTTATGAATGCTTTAAGAAGTAGTATGTGTATCTTTTTCAATGTTACAAATGTAGGCAATGCAACTCAAATACTATACACCAATTATAATACTACGCTCCGATTACACTGTGGAGGTAAGTAATCTGGTTATCCCAAATCTGGGTTCTTTCTTTAAGTGTTTCTTCGGTTGCGAAATCAGTAATAGACAGGGCTACATCGTTTGTTAATTCATCCTGTACAATTTCCATTTCAAAATAACAGTGTGGTTCATCATCAATCCATTTGAACTTAACCATCTTATTCTCTTTAAAACTTAACATTTTTGCTTTCTGCACTTCATCATCCCAGGTGAAGGTATAAACCTGATCACGGAAAACCACATCATCAGCAAACCATTGAGACAGGCCATTTGGCTCACTTATGAAGCTAAACAAAATACGCGGAGACGACTTCAACTCATATTCCAGGGTAAATTTTTTCTTTTCTGACATCTTAAATCGCTTATATCTTGTTATTTGTAAATTATTTTTATTTTTTTTCCTAAAGAAAAGTATTTTATTCTATATTTGCAACTCTTAAAAAATAAGAAGCCCACGGCGGGGTAGCTCAGATGGTTAGAGCGCAGGATTCATAACCCTGAGGTCGGCAGTTCGATCCTGCTCCCCGCTACTTGATAATCAAACCTTTAGATGAAATACTCTAGAGGTTTTTTTATGTTCTAAGGTATTCAAATATACCTTTTCTGTGCGCTATCTACCACCATGTGCCTATTTCAAATATAGTATAATAACTGAGAAACAAGCAGAATAAAGATCTTTTGAGCAATTTGATCGTGTTATATTTCACAAATTACAGCTAACTCCGTACTTCAACTTTAGGATACCTTTACAGGATCAATTTAACGCAGCATTTATATATGTCCTTAAAGATCACTATAAATTTTGAAGAGACTTACCCCCCAACTGATATACAGCCCGATTTCACCGAAATGAAATTCATTTCCCCGCAAAAGGACGGTACTGATATTGAATTATTAGTTTCTATAAAATCCCATCCGGATCCGGAATTACCGAATGTTTATAACCTTGGATTTGGCCCATTGGATGAAAATGACAGTTTCTTAGACAATGTTAGGCTACCCCACGTAAATAATAATAAGGTTCTTTCAACAGTTTTGTTCCTGGCACTTTTATTTTTGAAAGAGAATCCGCAGTTAACAATAGGATTGGATGGCTCCAATGATACCAGAGCAACGCTTTATCAAATGATATTCAAATCCAATAGAGATTACCTGAAGGATTTCTTCATTGCTAATGGTGTAGACTGGTATGTACGAATATTCAGGAATGATACTTATGAACAGGACGAGCATGGCAATTATATCAAACGTCCCAGACCTGAACCTTTTAATTATGACCGGACACGACACGACCTTTATCGCTATTACATGTTCAGACTCAAATAATTGGTCTTGTATTTGCAACACAATTAATTATATTTGTATTATGAATCAAAGAATTCAAGATAAGATCGAGGAATATAAAAAAATGGCCAGCAGTCATAAAGGACATGTTTCATTTCCTCATTCCACAACTGCCCGTAAGGATAGTTTAGGAACAGTGATCAGATCTAAAAAAGATGCCGAAGAATTTATGGCTGAGCTGGAAAGTGCTTTCAAAAGATCAAGGTAGATCCCATTTGTCAGTTATCTACCTTGAAATATATTCTATCCCCCCATTACTTATTCATAGCTGAAATCCACCTGTTCTTCACGCCAAATGATTCAGAAGGCTGATCAGATGCAGTAATCACCAGCTTTCCCCCCTTCATGATTTCCTCATGCGTAATCCAGTTCCTATCCAGAACTTTGCCATTCAACGTTACCTTTTCCACATATTTTCGGTTTTCCACATAGTTATCCACACTAATGTTAAGAACTTTTCCATCGGGCCATTTAAAGGAAACCGTTTTAAACAAAGGAACATTTAAATAGTAAACAGGTGACCCTACACAGGCAGGAGAAAATCCACAAGCTGCAAATACATACCAACCCGACATCGCTCCGGCGTCATCATCCATTGTACGGATATAAGCATCAGGCTGATTTTTATAAATCCTGTCAATAAAAGGATCGATCCCTCTGCTGTTATCGTTAAAATAATACTGAATAACGGTATCTACGGCCAGATGGTTCACCAAAGCCTGCGATTTCCATGGTTCAGAAGAAGCATTGTACATAAACGGAACCTGGATATCGGGTTCATTCGCATGATTATACTGATCATTGTCAAAAAAACGATCCAGTTGTTTGATATAAGCAGTATCACCCCCCATCAGCTCAATCAATCCTTTCAAATCGAAAGGAGCAAACCAGCGGTATTGCAAAATCGTTCCCTGGTATAATCCTCTTGCAGATACCCGGTCAACATCTCTTTTAGTTACATCTTCAAAATCCTTTTTCCAGTACTTTTTATATTCAGCTGCCTGATCAAGATATTTTTTACTCAATTCATCTTTCTTCAGCACTTTCAAAATCTGTGACAATGCCCATGCATCATAACTTGATTCCAGTGCCTTATCAGGATGACTATAATCCAGCCGGTCCACATCTTTGACCAATGAATCACAAATCCCTGCAAAATCAACTTTATACCCTTTGCGGTAAGCATCCAGCAACACCACAATAGCATGTTCAGTTCTTACCGTATTAGAAGGTTCATGCTGCGTCGCATAATCCTTTTTACCAAAACTATAAAGGTTGGAAATAGAATTAACCATTCCACTGTATTTTTCCGGCACTATAATAGATAATAGAGGTAACTGTGTCCGGTAATTATCCCAGATTGCCCAACCGTTATACATCGTTTCTTTGGAATGCTGTAAACTGCCATCCGTAGCCCGGTAACTACCATCCTTCTCAGAAATCACATAAGGTGACTGCATTGTACGGTATAGCAAAGAATAGAACAATTTAGCTCTTTGCTGATCTCCTTCTACCTGAATACGTCCCAATACGTCATTCCAGCCCTGTGATCCTAAAGATTTCATCCGGGCAAATGACAAATCATTGAGTACTGCCTTTGCATGTGCTACATCCACAGCAGAAAAAGACACCCTGATTTCTGCACTGTTTTCAGCTGTATTCAGTACAGCAGTTAATTTATGATTTGCACTATCTGTCCATTTCACGGGCTTATCAATAGTAATCACATAATATAACTTATACGTCCCTACATTACAAGTAGTCCTTGCTTCTATAGAACCACTGATACTTTGTCCGTTAATCTCATGTTGTTCTCTAACAAACTGGTTGGCCAGCGTATGGCTCAGATCAAAATAAAACCCCTTTGCTCCTGCCGGGAAATCATAATGTTCCACCCCTTGCTTTTCCACGACTGCAAAAGCGGCTTTAATCCCATTAGAAAAACCAACAGCGTAATTACCCGGTGCAGCAGATTCAGAAGTCTTAATCAGCGCAGAGGCCAAAGGCTGATCTCCCAGATAAGGTTTAATCAGAATATTTCCACCACTTCCTTCACAGCCTACACCTTCAAAACGGTTATGGGTAAAACCAAGAAATATCTTTGCTTTATGTTCATACCCTGCATGTAACTTAGGATAAGTCTGCGGCCCGATACTTAACATACTAAATGGGTAACTGGCAGCCGGTGATATTTGTCCATGATCTCCCGATGAGCCTAAAAATGTATTGACCAATGCAGCCGGATCTTTCACAGCATTAGTTTGAGCGCTTAAATAAAAAGGAAAAAGCAGCAGAATAAAAAAATACTTCATGACAGGTAAAATTAAAATTCAGATTAAAAAAAAAGCCAACCCTTTATTGGAAATAAAGGGTTGGCTTGAAAGGGTAGTCAAATTAATATCCAGGATTCTGGTACATTTTCTGAGGATCAAGCTTGTACTCATCGAATGGAATAGGGAAAAATCTATCCTTTGTACCAAAGTTAGCCAGCTTTGCATTTCCAAAAGCAGCTTGTGATTTTGCCTGGAAAAAAGCAACAAGTTCAGGTGTAGTAAAGAACCTGATCAGATCAAACCAGCGCTGGTGTTCAAAAGCCAGCTCCACTCTGCGCTCATGTAAAATTGCCAGTTTCAGCGTAGGATATTTAGCCGTATACTTTGGGTCCATAGACGCAACAGCATATAAAGGCATCCCTGCTCTTGCGCGTACCATATCTAAATATTGAATAGCAGCGCCAGTATTACCCAGATCCATATTTACTTCTGCAAGCATCAGGATGATATCAGCATAACGCATCAATGGCGTATCATTTCCTCCGTAGCCATTTACACCTGCCGCAGCACTGGCATCACGGTATTTGGTCACAAACCAATCCTGTACCTGTGGATTTGCAGCATATTTTACAGAGAAGTTTTTCCTTGGATCGTTAGCTTCATAATCGTTGATTAAATCTGGTGTAACATTTCCACCAACTCCCAATCCTGTTTTAAGAGAATTAATCGTTTCTCCCAAAGGCTGGTTGTTAGCCGCGATACTCGAGCTGTAAGTAATATCACCCTGTTTATTTACGATAGACAAGATCATTTCAGGATTAGTCGTCTTTTTAGCTACATCAAAAACATCTGTATAAGGAATATCCTTCAGGTTGCTGAACGGACGCATCGCATAAGCAGCAGTCAGATAGGTATTGGCATTGGTCAGGTTCTCTGCTTTATTGTTATCCAGTGTAGAGGCCATGGTTAAATATACCTGTCCCAGTAATCCATTGATCGCTGCTTTAGATACACGGCCTGCATTAGCACCTGTTTGCAGATTAGGCAGATTACTGCCCAGTGCATCCTTCAAATCAGTTACGATCTGTGCATATACAGTTGCTTGTGGCTGACGATAAGTATTTGCCGTGATTTCGGCAGTTGTCGTTAAAGTTTTAGTAACCAAAGGGACATCCCCCCACTTTCTCACTAAATGGAAGTACATTAACGCCCTGATAAATTTAGTTTCCGCCAGATACTGCGTTTTAGTATCACCATTAGCGAAAGTTACTTTATCAATATTCGTTGTAATACTATTACACTGTGCTATCGTTGCATACAAACTTGACCAGTGAGACTTTAAATAAGTATTACTTGGTAAAATACTAAAATTACCAAACTGGAAAGGCTCCCCCGAATTTGACTGTGAATCATTCGTCCCTGTATCATCAGAACGCTCATCCGTAAATAAACCACTGGTCTCGCCAATATTATTACCACTTCTTAATGAAGTATAAGCCCCGTTTACAGCCAATAAAACGCTGTTTTCAGACTTAAAGAAATTGTCTACTGTTGTCGCATTGGGATTGTCCTGTTCCACAAAGCTCTTTTTACAAGAAGTTAGTACTGCAAACCCCAGGAAAAATATGACCGTATATCTTTTCATTACTATATTTTTATATTAATTATGCTTAGAATGTTAATTTGATACCTAAATTATATGCTCTGGCTATCGGATAATTTCCATAATCCACACCCGGCGCTAAGTTTGCACCATTGGTACCAATGTTATAATCTACATCCGGGTTATATCCTTTATATTTTGTCAAGGTAAACGCGTTATCTACACTGGCAAAAACCCTGATATTTTCAACTTTTAAACGTTTACTCAATAACTTAGGAACATTATAGCCTATAGTAGCATTGGTCATTCTCAGATAAGATCCATCCTGTAGATAGAATGATGACAAACGTGTACTGTTACTTTGTGTTCCTGCGCGGGACGGACGGTAGTTTAAACCACTTCCTGGCTGATCCGGAGATACATATCTGTCTGCAACCTGCACATACTGGTTACCTGAACCCTCGAAATTGTACAGATAATAATCCTGTCCGTCTAATATTTTGTTACCATAAGAACCATTAAACGAAGCGCGGAAGTCAAAAGCTTTATAAGTAGCCGTTAACGCAAATCCGTAAGTAAATTTAGCATATGGGCTACCGATAACCGTTTTATCATTATCGTTGATCACCCCATCATGATTTACATCTTCAAAATAAAGGTCACCAATTTTAGCAGGGTTAGAAGAAGAAGCCGAAGGCGCAACTTTACCTATATTTTCAGCAGTTATTCTTCCCAATGCTTTAAAACCGTAGAACATACCTACTGGCTGTCCCATTTCTGTGATGTGGGTTTTATAAGAACGTTCTGCTCCGGCAGTAATAATTGTACTTGCACCACCAAGATCCAGTACTTTATTTCTGTTTAAGGAGATATTTCCACTCACACCAAAAGTAAAGTCCTTATTCTGGATGATTCTTCCATCTACCTGGAAGTCGAACCCTTTATTCTGAACCTTACTGTCTTTTAAATTCGTAAGAATAGATGTCGCACCTGATACAGCCGAAATTGGCTGGTTGAACAATAAATTATAAGATCTGCTCAGGTAATAGTTCACAATAAATGACAACCGGTTTTTAAGAATCGTCACATCAGTACCCACATTATATTGTGAAGTAGATTCCCAGCCAAGATTCTGATCCTTAACATTTCCTACTAAAACAGCCGAAGAAATAGCCCCTGCCCCGAATACTGCCCCCGTAGGAGAATTTACAGTTTGTACCGCATTATAATTACCAATATTATTATTTCCACTCAATCCCCAGCTCGCTCTCATTTTAACAGAAGACTGCTCTCCTAAAAAGTCATGGTACCAATCTTCTTGCGACAGGCTCCATCCAGCAGATACCGAAGGGAATGTTCCCCATTTATTTAAAGGACCGAACCTTGATGAACCATCCGTACGGATCGATCCTGTCAGGAAATACTTTCCATTATAATTATAACTCAAACGACCGAAATAAGACAGAAGCGTATTGGTAGATTTACCAGTCAAAGGATCAAGCGTAAATAAACTTGGATCTGCTCCCTTATCGGTGATTTCACCTATAGCATCGCTTGTAAACCCTTTGGCATTCAACCTGATCAGATCAATGTTAGTTTGCTGCGCAGAATAACCACCCAGTAAATTGAAATTGTGTTTACCGATTTTCTTGTCGTAGTTTAAGGTAAACTCCGCCAGCTTATCTACCTGTGTCAGCGTTTGGGCAATCGCATTTGCAGCTGCAATAGACGATGGAGAATAAGGTGGGTTTCCGCCTCCGTTACTCAAACTGGTAGGCAGGTAATAATCGTATTTTTCATTGTAAGATTGTGTACCCAGGTTAGCCTTGAAAGAAAGTCCGTCAAGGATCTGATAAGTCGCGTTTGCATTGATTGTAGTTCTGTAACCCAACCTGTTACTTTTAGTTTCTTCAACTGAGGCCAGTGGATTTTCTATTCCCTGGAAACCATACTGGTTCGCCAGTGCATTCATCCCGTATTTTATCGGAGCACCATTTGCATCTCTTGCAGGCAAGTAAGGAATATAAAGCAATGCAGCCATCATCGGACTAAAACGACCTTCTGCTACTTCTTTACTATTGGTTTGCGTGTAAGCAATATTAGCACCTACTTTCAATCTTTTACTTACATCCGCTTCAATATTAGACCTGAAGTTCAGCGTTTTCATAGCAGTATTGTCTACGATACCGTCCTGATCCTGGTAACCACCACTCATAAAATATCTGATATTTGTAGTACCTCCTGAGAAGGCAAGATTATGACGCTGAAAGAATGCATTTTTATACAATTCATCCTGCCAGTCTGTATTATATTTAGGTGCGATCTTTTGCTGGGTAGCGAAATTATAGATATCCTCAGGAATACTTACAGAAGATCCGTTACCTACATTCGCAGTTCTGGTCGCATTATTATCAGAATACATCGCGTCATTCCAGGTTTTACCTGCATTCACCCAAAGATCTTTGTAAGAGTTATTCCGTGCATTAATCACCAGGTCTTCAAACTGATCTGCATTTAACAGTTTTATCTTTTTACCTAATTGGGTAACACCAGCCTGTACATCATACTCAAATCTACCCTTGCCATCTTTACCTTTTTTGGTTGTGATCATTACTACACCGCCCGAAGCCCTTGATCCGTAGATCGCTGCCGATGCCGCATCTTTCAAAATGTCGATCGTTTCGATATCTTCAGGATTGACGAAAACATTATTTCCTGCCGGATATCCATCAATCACATATAAAGGATCTGAACTTGCATTCAGTGATCCGATACCACGAACACGGATTTTTGTACCGGCATAAGGTGCACCACTTGTTTGTGAAACTTGCACACCAGCCACTTTACCTACCAATGCCTGACCTATGGTTGGTGCCGATAAATTCAATTCTGATGCTTTTACACTACTGATTGCACCTGTAACATCAGATTTGCGTATTTTCTGATAACCAATAGCCACAACCTCCTGCAATGAATTGCTTGATTCTTTCAGTTTGATATTGACTACAGTCTGGTTAGTAATCAGCACTTCCTGTTTATCATAACCGATATAGTTGAAGCTCAGCTTTGATCCTGAAGCTACACTCATGAAGTACCTTCCTTCAGCATCTGTACCTGTTTTTTTACCCGAAATCAGGTCCATAACAGTTACGCCAGGCAAAGGCAGGCCACTCATATCAGTGACTACACCCCTTACCTCCACCTGCACTGCCGGTACCACAGACTTTACAGGCACCGCAGCAACCACCTCTTCCTGTTTCTCTACTTTAATCAGGACATGGTTGTTATCCACCTGGGTTACACTGCCTTTATAGTCCTTCAGCAGTTCTTTTAATATAAAATAAACCGATTTAGCATTGACAGTTAAAGAAACTCTTTTTTTAGTATCGATTACATTATCATAACCGATCAGGAAATTCGATTTACGCTCAATAATCTTAAACACCTCTTTTAAAGTGAGATTATTTGCAGTAAATGAAATATTAGTATTATTCATTGTTTGTGCATCAGCTGCAAGCGCAGGAAGACTAAACTGGATGAAAAACGTAATGGCCAACATTAATTTCACCATTCCGGATTTCGCACCTGATTTAGTGGATTTTAAGAATGGGATAAGATAAAATTTTTGCATTTTTGAGTTAAATAAATAATTTGAACGATTATTGAATTTTTGTGCCTTTCAGGCAAAACATCAATGGGGACTGGTTGCACAGTCCTCATTTTTAAACTGCTCTCTTTTTTACATTTTTCTTAAGATTTCTTAGGGTTAATAATGACTTTCCTTCCATTCATACTATAGGTCATACCGGTTAAGTTTGATAAAACATTAAGGACTTTATCTGCCCGTTCATTATAAAAACTGAGTGTATATCTTTTAAGATCATGAGGTGCTGTCAGCGTAACATCCAGGTTGTACCAGCGGCCCAGTGAGCGGGCGATCTCTTCGTACGAAGCATTCTCGAAGATTAAATGATTAGTGCGCCATGAACTCACAGAGTCTGAATTTACAGCAGTGACCCGGTGGCTGTCTTTTACCCTATTGTAAACCAGCGCCTGGTTGTGTGTTAAAGCTTTGGCATATAATGCCGGTTTTGAAGATGTTCCTTTGCCTTCAACTTTTACTTTCCCCGTAGCTACGCTAATTTTCAGCTGTTCATCTTCAGGATAGGCCCTGATATCGAAAGATGTTCCAAGGACAGTGGTTTGTAATTTTCCCGAATGAATAACAAATGGTTTGCTTGCATCATGATGTACCTGGAAAAAGGCCTCCCCGGTTAGCTTTACCTCTCTTTTATCCTCCCCGAACCGCGAAGAAATAAAAATACTGGAACCTGAATTTAAGAAAACCGTAGTCCCGTCTTTCAGTGTGATCTCTTTTTTCACTCCCCGGAGTGAACTGATTTCGGTAAAAGTTTCTGGCTTTACAGGCTTTTTCGTAAACCTGTTCCTCATGAAAAGACCTGAAACCAGCAGCGTAAAAAATACTGCTGCAATCTGTAACCAGCGAAAATTCATTTTACGTACCGGCACATCTTCTGCTAAAAATGAATTTATTCTTGAATCAAGATCTTCAAAAACTGATATTTCGTCCTCAGAGCTTAGCTTTTTATTTTGCTGCCCCTGGTAACTCTCAAACCAGGTTTCTACCAGAATGCGTTCTTCGGTTGTAACTGTACCTTCCTGGTACCGCTTAAATAATACTTGTATCTTCTCGTCCAAAACTGTGCTTTAATATAGCTCGCGCTCGGGCACAGAATGTCCTTTAAGGAATTGTTAACTTTACATTAGGTTTTTACTTAGCCTGAATAAGGCCCGGGACAGCAGGATTTTGCCAAAAGATGATTTAAAATTATTTAAGAAAAAACAAGAATAGCATAAAGATCTCAGGATGGTTTTCTTTCAAAGTTATTCTTAACCGTTTTAGCGCCTCGGAAATATTATTGCGGACAGTTTTCTCTGAAATATTAAGGATATCAGCAATCTCCCTGTTTTTCTTTCCCTCATTTTTGCTGAGCTGGTAACACTGGCGTGTCGTTTCAGGAAGTTTTTCTACAATCACATTGATCTGCTGATGCAGTTCCTTTGCCATCGTATTTTCCTCCGCAGAGTAATCAAGCGTATTTAAACCCTCTAATAAAAGGCCTTCATTCTTTAGCTGGAGATTTTTCCTTCTGAAAGCAGAGATGACATGGTTTCGGGCAACGACGTATAAATAAGGTTGAATATCCCGGATATCTATTAGCATATCCCTTTTAAGCCACAGTTCCAGAAAGATCTCCTGTACCACATCTTTCGTATCTTCCAGATCAGGAAGACGCAGATTAACGATAGCAAAAACACTTTTCTTATGCTGTTGATAAAATTCTTGAAATAAGTATTTATCCATCATCATTATTCTTCAAGCTCACCTTTCCGTCAAAAGTAGACTTATCTTATATGCACGAGATTAAATCTGCGTTAAGAATAGGTTAATAGGATGAAGTATAGCAATTTACTTAACCAGGACTTCTTCAGCACTTAACTTGCCCGCCTTAAAATTTGGTTTCGTTTAAAGTCGGGTTTTTACTTGCATTCACCTGGTAGGTAGTAATCTTTCCATCTTCATTGACCTCTACAATCCTGTAGCCCCTGTAACTTGTGCCCCAGCTGCCACCGATATGTGCATCAAAAAAATGAGGCAATTTTCCAGTATAAAACACACCGTCCAAACTATGGTCATGACCATGGAAAACAGCTTTTACATTTTCATAACTATGCAATAAATCAACAGTTTCAATACATTCCACAAAAGGATTTTGAGGTACCCAGATATGTGGTGGAATATGCAGGATTACAAAAACCGTTTGCAATGTTTTGAATTTTTCCAGTTCCCTTTGCAAAAAAACATTATCCGGACAGCGGTAAATACCTTTTGTATCAGAAGTATTGGCCAGTATAAAACCTACCCCATTTTTTTGCATGGAGAAATTGTCTTCATAACCAAAAACAGATTTCCACAATACAGTATCTGCATGGTCATGGTTACCCGGCACTGCATAAAATGGAACGGGCAGCTTATCGTAATACTTATTTTTCACTTCGATTAGCAGATCCGGACGGTCGTGAACAAGATCTCCATTGATAATTACAAAATCCAGCGGTGTTTTAAGGTGCGCTTCCTTCAGCCAGCCAATCATATGCTCATGATCTTCCTGATAAGGAGTACCTGGCTGACCATAATGGCCATCAGATGCAATGGCAAACCGCAATTTGGTTTTTTGAATTGAATCTGGAAGGGCATTATGTTCAACCCCCGCAAATACTTCGATAACCGGTGTCAGCTGGGCAATGATTAATCCTGCTACACTATTTTTAATAAATGATCTTCTGTTTGCCATACAAATGTGGTTTATAAAGGGCTGCAACCACCGGCAGCCCTTTTATTAATTTTTAAAAACTATATCTGACGCCAACCTGGCCTCTCCATCTTGATTCAAAAGGAGCATTTACAAAAGAGCTGCTCACTGGGGTATAACTGTAAGCAGGTCTTGATCTTCCATCAGCTGTTGCAGGGTTTTCAAATCCTCTGAATGTTAAGATTGCCCCGCTTAAGGTAGCTGGTAACTGTGCTGTTGTAATAGAAGGCAGTTTGACCAGTCCCCAATTTTTATTGATCAGGTTACCTACGTTAAAGATATCAAGAGTAATTTGTACGTTATGCCTGGTTTTCCCAGCAGTAATAGAAAAATCCTGGGCAAGGTGCATGTCGAAAATATGCGACCAGGGAGTTCTCGCTCCGTTTCTTTCGGCATATTCCCCTCTGTGCTTCCTTAAATAAGGATCTTGTTCTATAAAGGCATTTAGCTGTTCATAAATCTGGGCAGGAGTACGGGTATCTTGTGCATTTGTTGGCAATAACACAATATCACTGGCCGATTTTGGTATATACATCGCATCATTTTGTGTCTGCCCGTCGTTATTGATATCTGAGTTTAACCGGTAAGTATAAGGAAGGCCGGACTGACCGTTGTAAACCAAGCCAATGGTGGTAGCCATACCTTTTAAATAGGTAATACGGTAAGAAACAGTACCAATAATCCGGTGATCCAGGTTCCAGTCAGAAAATGTCAACCCCGGATTATTCGGATTGTTGACAATGGTGTTGTTGCGAAAATTTGTTGAAGCAATAGTGGAGTTCATGCTCGATATATCTTTCGAGTGCGCATAGGTATAGGCAATTGACCCTGATATGCCATTGGCGACATTTCGCTGTAGCTGTGCGGTCAGACTATACTGATATCCTTTGTTTGTATTGGTCAGCAAAAATACATTGGTGTATTGTGGAAACCTTAACCTGCTGTTTCCCGAAGGATAAAAATCGCGGCCATCACCATCCAGTTTTGCTGTCGGTTCCACCAGGTTTAAATCCTTAATATATGGGGCATTCAATTCTTTTCCATAAATACCCTCTAATGTGGCCACAAAACCTAAAGGAAGTTTTTGGTCAATCGCCAGATTGGAACGCCAAACCTGTGGCATTTTAAAGTTTTTGTCTGTCAGGTCAATCTCTGAAGTGGCTACCGTTGGGGTTTTCGGTTGATTATTCACATCTCCCGAAAAACGAATAGGCGCTGTAGCAGTTCCGGTAGCATTGATACGCCCCAGATCCACACCCGAATTGTTATAGGCATTACCCAGCCAGACATAAGGAAGTCTGCCTGTAAAAATCCCGCTTCCGCCCCTCAAAATGGTCTGCCCATCATTATTAATATCCCAATTAAAGCCGATTCTTGGAGAATATAGCAACTGCGATTTAGGCTTACTAGCTGTTTGTAAACCCATAGCTGCAAAAGATTCCGCAAAAGCGGTATTTTGTAAAGGCTTATCTAAAAATACAGGAACATCAACTCTTAATCCACCGGTAATCTTTAACCCCTCTTTAACGGTGAATTCATCTTGTGCATAAAAGCCCAGCTGCATCGCTCTGAATATAGATGTTGGAATAGCCACATCAGGAATTTTTGAATAGGTGAGCTGATAAACAGAAGGTGCCTGGTTCGTTAAAAAAGAAGAGAGGCTGCTGTAGGTGTAATTTCCCCAGATATTCTGGATAAAAAGATTATTAAAACGGAAGAATTCGTTTTGCGTTCCAAAAGTGAAATGATGATTATTGTGGATAATGTCCAGGTTATCCGTTAACTGAAATAAATTTTGTGTCTGCTTAGCCGATGGAGAATAACCTTCTGTACCCGCTGTAATACTCCCTGCGGCCCCTAACTGAATCAAAACCTGTGGAAAAGGGCTTCCTGGAATTTCTCTGTTATCCCTTACATTAGAATAACCTACAATCAGATTGTTCACGATTTCGTTGGAGAAATAGGTATTTAGCTCGGCAACGGTAATGTTGGTCGTACTGGTCTGGATATATTTATTGTTCTCAAACCGGAGTGCATTGATACCGTTTCCAATGTCATCACGCCTTCCATGTACATAATTATGCCTTAAAGTCAGCCTGTTTTTAGGGTTGATAATATAGTCTAAACGGGCAAATATCTTTTCACTGTTCGTCTGTTTGCTAATGTCATCAAACTTGCCCGGATCATAATTATAAGCACTCTTTAGATAATCTGATATTTGTTGTGCCGTTGCTGCCGGAATTAGCGATTCATCTGTTGCGCCGGTTCCTCTGTTCGCTTTATAGAGCAGTGGTTCATTTCTTCTGCTGATTTCTGCATTGGTAAAGAAGAAAAGTTTGTCTTTGATAATTGGCCCGCCCAAACGAAAACCATACTGTGCATCGCTAAACTTATTAAATTTTGTTCTGCTGGCATCAGGACTTTTTCCTACCAGATTTTCATTCTTGCCATAGGTATAAAAAGATCCATTGAAAGTATTACTGCCACGTTTGGTTACCGCATTAATTCCAGCCCCCGTAAAACTGCCCTGCTTCACATCAAATGGCGCCAAAACAACTTGTATTTCATCAATAGCATCCAAACTGATCGGCTGAGTACCTGCTTGTCCGCCCGGTGCACCAGTAGTAGTACCGCCACCTACACCATAACCCATAATATCGTTATTCTGAGATCCATCTATCTGAATATTGTTATAACGGTTATTTCTACCACCGAAAGATAAACCAGAAGATTGAGGCGTAAAACGGGTAAAATCTGATAAAGATCTGTTTAACGAAGGATATCTTTCCATATCTGTACGACTGATATTATTCGAAGCACCTGTTTTGGCCAGGTTTCTTGAAGAGCCTGTTCTGGACGTTTTAATCTCTACTGTATTCAGGCCGGTGTTTTCTGAGGCAAGAAATACCTTCAGGGAATACACCTGACCTAAGGCAAGCAATACGTTTTGCTCTGTATATTTATGGGTACCAATGTGTGTGATTTCTATCGTGTACGGGCCACCGACAGGAAGGTTCTGCAATACAAATGCACCTTTTTCATTGGCCTTAGCTTCAAATTTCATATTTGAAGGCACATACGTTACACTGATGCTTGCCCCTGGCAGCAGGTGATCTTCATTGTCATACACATATCCTCTGATACCGGAGGATGTTGAGCCCTGCCCGTACGAAACCAGATGGAAAAAAAATGCCAGGCAAAAAATGAGCAGGGATGTACGTATTCGCAATCCGAAATTGAAAAATGTAATTGTTTTTTTCATATTTTTAGTTTTTTAAACATTTTGGCCATTGAGACCTTTCTTGATGGTAATCCCCACGAGTGTTCCACCACTCGTGGGGTTTTTATTTATTGATTTATTGAGGTTTAATGTGAATACTGGCAGCGCTGATCTCGTAACTTACAGGTACCTGATTTTTAATTTCTTCCATCACTGTTGCTATCGATTTTCCCCTGGTATTTAGGCTCAGTTTCAATGCCGGGTCAATACCCGTTCCGAGCACTATTTTAACCTGGTATTGTTTTTCAAGTTCACTGATCACACTTTTAATTGAGGTCTCATTAAAAGATAGTGCAGTTGCAGGTTGAGCTATTTTCAATGGATGCAGCGCATGTTTTTCAGGCCTGATTTTACTTAAACGTCCAGATATTTGATTATATAGGGCTGATTCGCCCGGCAACAGAAATATTGCAGGTTCGGTTAGCTGTTGTACCCCAACCTTTCCTGTTTTTACTTTTACCGATGTTTTTTTGGTCTCAGCTGAAAAATTTATCCAGAAGGAAGTACCCAGTACAGTTGTTTTTACGTCACCGGAACTCACTACAAATGATCTTGCAGTTTCATGTTTCACGTCAAAAAAAGCTTTGCCGATCAGGCTCAATTCCCTTTTTGTGGCCTCAAATTTTTCCGGGTAAGACAGGGTTGCACCTGCTGAGAGTGTGACCTTACTGGAATCTTCCAACAGGATAATTTTTGTATTAATACCTGAATTAGTTACCCGTAGCATCCTGACTGGTGTGCTGCTTACTATACGCACAACTGGCTGATTATTGTTTTGCGAGTTGATAACCCCCGCATAAATTGCACAAGGGATCAATACTGCGGCAACTCTTCCGAGCCATAATCTTACTGTTCTTCTGGAGCTATCCTGTTGTTCGATTTTATCCCTGAGCAGCTCAAAATCTGGTGAAGGTGTTTGCAAAGCTGCGGGCGTCAGACTTTGGATGTGTTCGTTCAGAAAGGATTGTTGCTCCTGCGGGCTTAGGGAAGAAAGCCATTGCATCAGTGCCTCGTATTCTGGCTCCGACAATTCATTGTCAGTAAACCGCCTTAAAAATTCTTTGTTAAATTCTTGCTCTTTCATGGGATATACAGTCTATACGAACAGACTCTACTCCAACCCTACCTACAGATTAAAAAATGTTGTAAAAAAAATAAAGCAGGAAATCTGGTGGTTTTTTAAGAAGATGCGTAAATGGGAAAGGGTTTTACTGATGTGTTTTTCAACCGCTTTTACAGAGATGTTCAGTTGTAAAGAAATATCCTTATTGCTGAGGTGTTCCTTTCTGCTGAGGTTAAATACTTCAAGATTACGGCTCGGTAAATGATCTAATACAGTTCCAAGTACCCTTTCGTAATCTGCAAAGATGATTTCATCAAAAGTGCTGAAAGATCTGTCTTTACTCAATTCCAGGAAATTCAATTTAGCTTCATGGCTTTTAAATTTCCGGAGCTCATCAAGCGCCTTATTCTTTGCTATGGTAAAAAGCAGGTTCTTAAGACTTTGGTCTGGATTGATCCGTTTACGCATTTCCCAAAGCTTTAAAAATGTGTCTTGTGTAATTTCGTCTGCATCCGCAGTTAATCTGCAATAAGGGGTTAAAAAAGATTTTACACCTTGAAAATAGAGGTTGTAGAAATATTCAAGCCCATACATATCGCTCCTGATTAAAGCATTGATCGCCTCTGTATCACAAGTAAACCTCTGCATATTTCTTCGAATTGATTTTGGGGTTAAAATTAGGATCCCTAAATAAAACTGATGTTTACCCGGTGTTACCAAATTGTTGATTGCGCAAGAAATGGGTTCTTATTGAGGAATACATTCCGTAATTTCGGATCTGATGTTTATCTTATGAAAACACAACAAGAACTATCAAATGAAACCAGTATCATCACCACAACGGAAATTTCCACTCCATTAGGCCCGATGCTGGCAGGAGCAACCGCACAAGGTGTTTGTATACTGGAATTCATTAACCGGATCAGGTTAGAAAAAGAGATCATTGATCTGCAAAAACTGCTCAATGCAGTGATGCAACCCGGAGAAAATCCACATTTAACGCAATTGAAAAATGAACTAGCCGAATACTTTGAGGGAAAGCGAAAAGTATTTTCGGTTCCCACTCATGCACCGGGCAATGAATTTGCACAAGCAGTCTGGCAAACGCTTCAGGAAATCCCATACGGGCAAACCTGTTCCTATAAACAGCAAGCCGATAAAATGAATAATCCAAAAGCTATTCGCGCAATTGCCTCTACAAATGGCAGGAACCGGTTGGCTATTATTATCCCTTGTCACCGCGTAATTGGTAGCGATGGCAGCATGACCGGATATGCCGCCGGAGTAGAAAAGAAAAAATGGTTGCTTAAATTTGAAAGAAATAATTCCGAGAAACCAGCAGATACCTTATTTTAACAAGATGCAGAATTACAAAGACTTTAAAATCGGCCAGTGGGTAAAATCATACGGCAAAGGAATCCATAGAATAGAAAAATTCATCCCTGTTGAATACGAAGAATATCATTTTTTTGTGATGGGAGATTGGGAAACAGGGTCAATTAAAGAAAGTCAGATTGGAAGCTTGCAAGAAGAGCCGCTTGTTGAATTAAAACGTCTTTTTAATTCGAAATTCAAGAAGCAAATCGGCGCCGATTATTGCTCAGGCTATTATTTAAAAGATTTAACGGCAGAAGAACAGGCAGACATAGCGGAGCAAATCAAATCTAATCCAAAATATATAACTGATCTTGACAAATATGTAATGCCAAAATTTGAAAGCCGCTACGGCTTAAGTTTTTCCTTAACAGATGACACTATTCATCTGGTTAAAGAACTGGCACAATTTATCAGGCAGGAAAACGGGAAAACTTTCACCGAAATTTTTGAATGGCTGAAACATCATAACTATAAGCAGTTACTTTACAAACAGGACTCTCCAACTGACAACAAAGGACATTACCTGCAATTCATCAACTGGAATTACCAGGTCAGCAATAACAGGTTATTATTTACTGATCTGTTAGCTTTTACACCGGAATTTGCAAAAATAGACACCGTTTAACAGGAAATCAAAATGAGAAAAATAATATTGATTGCAGGATTTCTGAGCGCAGGGATTACTGTATCCGCCCAACACAAGCATTCTTCCAGCAATTCTATTTTTCAAATACAAACTGATTTAAAGCAAATACCTCTTTGGGGAAATACGATTCCTGATGGCCCGGGACCGCAAGGTGCCGAAAAAATGACGGCCAGTGGTTCAGTAACCAATGTCTCGAATCCCCGGTTAATCATCCATAAGCCTGCTAAACCTAATGGAACAGCAATTCTGGTGATTAGTGGCGGTGGTTATGCACATATTGAATTGGGTAAAGAAAGTACACCAGTAGCGGACTGGCTTCAATCACAGGGTATCACTGCTTTTGAACTGGTTTACAGATTACCACAAGAAAGCTGGAAAACAACACATGTACCCTTTCAGGATGCACAGCGTGCCATGAAGCTTATCCGGAGTATGGTTGTTCAATACGGAATAGACCCTGCTAAGATTGGCATATTAGGTTTCTCCGCAGGTGGACACCTTGCAGGAATGACAGCAGCCCGGCCTGATAAAAAACAGTATAAACCTGTTGATGCTATAGATGCTTTATCTGCAAAGCCAAATTTCGCAGGGCTGATTTATCCCGTACTTACCATGCTCCCGCCTTTCAATAAAACGCATGCTAAAAAAAGTATTTTGGGAGAAAACCCAACAATAGCACAAGAAGAAGCTTATTCAGTAGAACTGCAAGTTACCAGCAGTATGCCAGTTACTTTTCTGGCACAAGCTGTTGATGATCCTATATCACCGGTCAACAATTCCTATTTAATGAATGCAGCCTTAGAAAAAGCTGGCGTGCCCGTTGAAATGCACATCTTTCAAACAGGCGGACATGGCTGGGGAATGGGTAAAAAAGATTCCCCTGTTTCAGCATGGCCAGACCTATTCTTAAAATGGATAAAATCTAAGGGGTTTTAATTTCCCTAAGTTGCTACCTTATAAATATACTCAGGCTTCCTGAGGAAACCTGAGTATGCTCGATATTACGGAGCTATAATAGTGAAGAGGTATACTGCAAAAATAACAAGCAGTACTATACCCTGTAAGATATTCGTCCGGCCGGTAGCCAGCGAAAGCATAATGGTAAACTGAGCAAGCAACAACAAGACAGTTGCCTTCATATCAATTCCTAAAGTAATACTCATACCAGTTACAATAGAAACAATTGCAACCGCAGGAATGGTTAAACCGATACTCGCAAGCGCAGAGCCCAGCGCTAAGTTAAGACTGGTCTGTAAACGGTTCTTTTTGGCAGCGCGGTAAGCAGCAAGCCCTTCAGGTAATAAAACTACAGCAGCGATAATTACACCAACTAAAGATTTTGGCGCACCCATATTTATAACAGTATTCTCAATATCCGGAGCTAAAGCTTTAGCCAGTAATACAACAATACCTAAACACAGCACCAATAAAAATGCACTCATTAAAGCCACTTTTTTTGTTGGCGGCTCAGCATGTACATCCTCATTTCCATCGGCCTCAGGAGGCAAAAAATAATCACGGTGTCTAACCGCCTGAACCATAACAAATGAACCATACAATACTAAACAGATTACAGCTACAAAAATCAGCTGAGTCTGGGTATACTGTGGCCCAGCTTTACTTGTTGTATAATTTGGAAGAATTAAGGTAAGTACCATGATCGCTGTAAGTGTAACCAGCGCCGCACTAACTCCCGGTAAACTGAATACTTGCTCTTTAAATTTAGCGCCACCTACAAGCAGGCTTAACCCAACAATTCCGGTTAAAATAATCATAACTGCTGCAAGTACGGTATCCCTCGCAAGTTCAGCCACATCCGGCCCTCCGGTTAACATCAGAGAAACAATTAATGCAACTTCTATAATGGTGATCGCCAATGCGAGTAATAAAGTACCAAATGGTTCACCGACCCGGTGCGCTACAACTTCAGCGTGATGTACAGCAGCAAGTACTCCACCAATTAGTACAGCGGCAAGAAAAAAGGTATAAAGGATACCAAGATCCAGAGAAATCCCGAAATAAGCCAGCCAGGCTATAACAGGCGTTACTATTGTCCATAATGGCAGTGGTAATTTTTGTTTCATAAAGATTCTTGTTGATTAAGTAATAGTGAAAAGTAAGATTAAGCAATTATGATGCTAAAGAATTAAATCATCAATTGTTTATATATACTTAACAAAAGTTAATACCAATATTTATAAACAAAGTTTAGTTTTGCTATACTTACATATAAATCAAAACCAGCATATGAAAAAATTAATCATCGCGGCTGCCATCCTGTGCATCAGTTTTCACCTAAAAGCACAACCGAAAAACATTAAACACATTATTCTGATTGGTTGCGACGGATTTGGAGCTTACGCCATTCCCGAGGCAAACATGCCAAACCTGAAACAATTAATGACTACCGGATCCTGGTCCTTAAAAGCCCGAACAGTATTACCTTCTTCAAGCGCAGTAAACTGGGCCTCCATGCTCATGGGAGCCGGCCCAACCGAACATGGTTATACCGAATGGGGAAGCGCGGTTCCAGAAATCCCTTCTGTTGTCAAATCACCTTACGGCTTATTTCCAGGAATCTTTACCCTGATTAAGCAGCAGAAACCCAAAGCAAAAACTGCTGTGATTTACAGCTGGCAAGGGATAGGCCCATTAATTGAAAAAGATGCCATCAGCTTTGTTGTTCCCGGGCCAGATGGTGATAATGATAATTTCTGTGCAGATACTGCGGCAGCACTTATTGTCAAAGAAAAACCGCTGTTAACTTTCATACATTTTTCAGAGCCTGACAATACAGGACATAAAATTGGTCACCGCACTCCTGCGTACTATGTAGAATTAGAGAACCTGGATAAAAGAATAGGAAAAATAGTTGAAGCTGTAAAAAAAGCAGGCATTGCGAATGAGACCGTAATTATAGTGTCGGCAGATCATGGCGGTACTGGCAAAGGTCATGGTGGTAAATCATTGGACGAAGTACAAATCCCCTGGATTACCAATGGTACAGGCGTATTAAAAGGACATGAAATTAAAGATGTAATCATTACTTATGATACCGCATCTACCATTGCTTGGCTGTTAGGTTTAAAAGAACCACAAAGCTGGCGCGGAAAACCTGTTACCGAAGCCTTCAACAAATAGGAATCATTAAAAACTTAACAATTAAATAACATCAAATTGTTTACTTATATTAAACAATAACTATATAATTGTAAACAACAAAATTAGAAGTAATGTCGATAAAATTAGTAGTGTTTGATATGGCTGGTACAACCGTAAGTGATGAAAATTACGTAGCCCTATCCTTTCAGCAGGCCATGAAAAAGCAGGGGTATAATGTGGAATTGAAAGATGTAAACCCATTAATGGGTTACGAAAAACCTCTTGCTATTCAAATGATGCTGGACAAATATGAAACTGATACTCAAAAAATCAATGCAGATTCTATAGCCAGGATACATACTGATTTTGTAAATATAATGCTGGAATTTTACACCCATTCTCATGAAATCAAACCACTTCCAAACGTTGAAAGTACATTTGAACAGCTTAGGACTATGGGCATTAAAATTGGTCTGGATACAGGGTTTTCCAGGAACATTGCAGAATTGATTATCAGCCGTTTGAACTGGGAAAATCAGATAGACATCATGGTTGCCAGTGACGATGTAAAAAATGGCCGCCCATATCCGGATATGATTCATAAAATGAAAGCTGATTTGAACCTGCTTCCAACAGATGAAATAGTTAAAATCGGAGATACAGAAGTTGATATCAATGAAGGTATCAATGCAGGTTGTAAATACGTTGTTGGGATCACTACCGGCGCTTTTACAAGGGAAGAACTGAAACCACATCATCCAACACATATCATAGATAATATCTCAGAATTGATTGCAATTATCAAAGCATAAAATACAAGAATAAAATGAATAATGCTCCTTATGATTTAATCGTTATTGGCGGAGGCATTCTAGGTACATTTCATGCCTATCATGCCTTAAAAGCAGGAAAAAAGGTACTTCAACTGGAAAAAGATAATTTTCCGGTTGGAGCAACTGTAAGAAATTTTGGCCAGGTGATCCCTTCTGGAATGACAGGCGAATGGTTCAATTACGGACTGCGCTCAGTAGAAATTTATCAGGAAATACAGCGTGAGTTTGACATCTCTGTCAGAAAAAACGGTAGCGTATATATCGCGTCCGATCCGGACGAACAAACCTTGATTCATGAATTAAAAGCTTATTACGATACCTTAGGTTATTCACAATCCTTATTGAATCCACAGCAAATCCTGAATAAGTATTCCTCTATTCAAGAATCTTATGCCAAAGAAGCTTTGTTTTTTGATCAGGAAATCAGTGTAGAACCAAATCTGATGATTCATCGTCTCCATGAATATATGAAGACAAAATTTGAGCATTTCACTTTATTATATGATTCACCCGTTATAGATTGTTATTCAGCATCAAATGATGCAGAGGTACGTTTAACAAATGGAGATAAGTTTAAAGCTACAAAAGTTGTATTATGCAATGGCTACGAGTTCAAACTTTTATTTAAAGACTTATTCAAAGCAAGCGGACAAGTGATCAGTAAACTTCAAATGATGCGTACCGCGCCGGTAAAAACTATAGCACTCGCTGGAAATATACTGACAGGTTTAACGATTCGCAGGTATGAAAGTTTTGAAGAATACTGTCCTTCCTTCAAAACAATACCATTGCCTGCCCATTATGAACAATTAAAAGCCTATGGTATTCACCTGCTTTTCAAAACGGCACCGGACGGAAGTGTAATTATTGGTGACTCTCATGAATATGCGTCTGCAACCAATTTTGATGATCTCGGCTTTAACCTGAATTCACATATCAATGAATTGATGCTTGCAGAGGCCAGCAGGATTGTAAATTTTGATGTCCGTAATATTGCGGCTACCTGGGCTGGTTTTTACCCACAGCATCCCGACAAACATATTCTGGAATATGATATTGATAACCGCATTCATATCCGCACCTGTATTGGTGGTAAAGGCATGACTGCAAGCGCCGGATATGCAGAGGCGAGTATAAAAGAGCTTTTCAATATTTAAGCCTGTTTTCTGGGATCTAACACAGTTTTAACGATTATTAACTATTAAACTCTGCCGAATTTCTTAAGTTTGAGCAATTGCCCCCCTTTATGGAAGAGAATATTATACTTAAGATAAGTACCAGGATAAAAGAAATAAGAAGAGAGCGTAATACAACGGTACAGGAACTTGCTGATCTTGCAGGTGTAAGCAAAGGCCTGATTTCACAAATTGAGAATAACCGTACTGTACCTTCTTTAATGGTATTGATAGATATTATAAGTGCCTTAGATGTCGATTTGAACCAGTTTTTCAAGGATATATCGGCCAATAGTCAACTTAGTCCTGTCATCATTAAAAGAAAAAATGAATACGAGTCGTTTGAAAAAGAACAGGCCATGGGATTTTTATATCAGCGTATTTTTACAAAAACCTTTAAAAATTCAACGGTTGACATCGTATTACTGGAACTTGAACCTAATGCAACCAGGCCAATGGTCGTTACTGAGGCATTTGAATACAAATATATCTTATCAGGGAATGTAGACTATGTTTTTGAAGATCAGACTTACAACCTTTCTGATGGAGACTCCATGTTATTTGACGGACGTTTACCGCACACGCCTAAAAACACCTCTGATCAAAAAGCGATCATGCTGATTATTTACTTCTTTGAGCAAAACGGAAACAGCTTAACAAAATAAAAGTGCAGTTAATCCTGCACTTTTATCAGGATAAAAAATTTAGTGCCATTAGAAACTTTGCATTAGGATAGCGTTTTTTTAAGGCAGCAATTAAATCCGCAGAAGTTTTTCTTTTTGTAATTCCTGTTCGTAAACCTCAAGATACTGTTTCGTATAATTAACAGATTTTGCTATGTTTTCGCGGAGTAAAGCATACATATTGAGATCAATAGATCAGCAGGAAAACGGTAGATATGTCTAAAACAGGCCATATTTCGAAGTTGTCATTGGTCTTCCATCAGGAGCTCTTCTTTTGCAAGATTACTTTTGTAACTTTACGATTGCAAATCTCTTTAATACAATAGAATTAATGCCACTTACTACACAGATGAAATCAAGCTTGGCCGCTAATTTAACTAAGCTTTTTAATAACCGGCTATTTATTCTCAGTATTTTTATTCTGCTGCCTGCAATCACCTCTTACAGACAATATCATTCAGGTACCTCTCATAATAACTATCTGATTTTCATTTATACTTATTTTCACGCCAATGACCATGTATCCCTATTTGGCAGGTATCCTGAATATGCAGATATGAATCATTACGGCCCTTTGTTCTCCCTGATCATTGCGCCTTTCGCTCAGTTGCCAGAATTTCTGGGGATGTTTTTCTGGGAGCTTGCAAACAGCCTGTTCTTATATTATGCGATTAAGACCTTGCCACTAAAAGATGCAAAGGTAAATGCCGTCTACTGGATTATTGCCCATGAGTTGCTTACGGCATTATTTGCCTGTCAGATTAACCCTTCAATTACAGCAATCATTGTTTTAAGTTATACCTTAATTGATAAAAAACAGAACTTCTGGGCAGCGTGCCTCATTCTGCTCGGTACATTTATCAAACTATATGGTATTGTCGGGCTGGCCTTCTTCTTTTTCGTTAAGCAAAAGCCGAAATTCATTGTCTATTGTATCTTCTGGGCTATCATATTCTTTGGACTGCCGATGCTCTTTTATGGCCATGAATATATCTTACTACAATATAAAGAATGGTACTTGTCTTTAAGTGCTAAACAACTTGAAAATGCTACACTGGTTTCCTGGCAGGACATATCGCTGATGGGAATAGTCAGACGAGTGACCGGAAATCCTGATATTTCCAATTTACCATTTCTGATTACCGGTGTCCTCCTTTTCTGTCTTCCTTATTTAAGGATTAAACAATATCAATCACAGGCATTCAGGCTGATGTACCTGGCATCAACACTGATCTTTACCGTTATCTTTAGTAATTCTTCTGAATCACCGACCTATATTATTGCATTTACGGGGGTAGCGATCTGGTTTGTTTTGCAGGAAAAACCTATACAACCAATCGCGATTGCTCTTTTTGTATTTGCGATCTTGCTTACAACTTTAGGGTCTTCCGATTTATATACCAGGTCTTTCAGAGACAATTATATTATCCATTATTCGTTAAAAGCTCTTCCATGTGTGCTTATATGGTTCTATATGACTTATCAAATGATCTTTAAACGATTTGATTTAACAAACAATCCAACGGCATGAAGAAAACTGTATCTGTAGTGATCCCCGCCTTTAATGAGGCCGAGAACTTAATTGTTATTATAGACAGGCTGGAAGGTATCTTCAAGAATACGGCCTATGATGCTGAATTTATAATTATTGATGATGGTAGTACCGATCATACCCTGACCATCCTTAAAACGATGGCTAGTATCAATACTAAATTATTTTACATAGAGTTTTCACGGAACTTTGGTCATCAGCTTGCATTAAAAGCTGGATTAGATCAGGCCAAAGGTGACTGTGTAATTTCTCTCGATGCTGATCTTCAGCATCCACCAGAGCTGATTATCCAGATGCTTGAAAAGTGGGAAGAAGGTAATGATGTCGTTTATACCCGAAGATCAGAAGATAAGAGTCTGCCTTATGGAAAAAGAAAATCATCATCTCTTTTTTACAGACTAATCAATGTTTTATCAAGTATACAAATTGAAGAAGGAACTGCCGACTTCAGGCTGATGGATAAAAAGGTAATAGATGTATTCAGGAACTTTGAGGAGAACGAGCCCTTTATCCGTGGTCTTGTCCAGTGGATGGGCTATAAACAGATTGCGATAGATTATATCCCACATAAAAGACACGCAGGAACAAGTAAATATAACCTTCGGAAAATGATGCGTTTTGCCTTACAGGGTGTAACCTCATTCAGTATCAAACCACTCTATACCGCAGTATATCTTGGGTTTGCTTTTTCTATGTTATCAGTCTTATATATTCCTTATGTATTCTATTCGGTTTACATGGGTATAGAAGTAGACGGATGGGCATCTACCATTATGACTATAGTCTTTTTTGGAGGCTTACAGCTCATTATTATGGGGATTATAGGAATTTATATCGGGAAGATGTTTATGCAGACTAAAAACCGCCCTAATTATATTATCAAATCTACAAATTTCGTTCCGGCACCTACAACCACAAATACTAATTATGATATTGCTCAGCTTTGATATTGAAGAATTTGATATGGCTTTTGAATATGGGAAAAGTATCACTTTTGAAGAACAAATAAGAATCTCTTCTGAAGGTACCCTGATCATATTGGATTTGCTGGCGAAGCATAAACTTAAAGCGACCTTCTTCAGTACAGTTACCTTTGCAAAAAATGCAACTGCAATTATCAGGCGTATACTCGATGAAGGTCACGAATTGGCTTCTCATGGTATGTACCATTCTGATTTTAAAAAAGAACACTTACTGGAATCCCGCCTGGCCTTAGAGGAATTATCAGGCGTAGCGGTGACAGGTTACAGAATGGCGAGAATGATGCCCGTAGATGAGCAGGAGATACAAAAAGCAGGTTATCTATACAATAGCTCCATAAATCCAACCTGGCTGCCTGGAAGGTATAATAACCGCCATATTTCCAGAACATACTTTTATCAGAGCGGAGTTTTACAATTACCGGCTTCAGTAAGCCCGATTTCACGTTTTCCACTTTTCTGGTTATCATTTCATAACCTGCCACTTTGGTTTTACGAACATCTTGTCAAAAGGACTTATCAGAAAGACAATTATATTAATATCTATTTCCATCCCTGGGAATTTACAGACCTGACCGATAAAGAGCGTTTTGGTTTTCCTGGTTATGTCAGTAAAAATTCTGGTCAGGATATGATTACCAGGATGGACAAGTTTATGGGATGGCTTAACAAGCAAGGTTATCCTTCAGGAACTATTTCACAATTCACGAAGAATATACCTTTAGCATAAAGGTTACGCCCGCTCCCGGAAAGTTACATATGATTGGAAGAAGTAACTGAACGCAGACATCAATACTATAATGAAGGCTTGTGATGGCGTAGCCCACAAGCCAAAATATCCAACCAGCAGATGAAGCAAACCATAATTCATCAGTAGAGAACTTGCAGTAACAAATGCATATAAGCCCAACTGCTGAATCCCTCTTCCTTCCTGCTGAAAAACTAAATACTTATTCAATAGAAACCCTACCGGGAAACTTACAGAAAGCGCCATCAGATCTGCTCCAATGTAAGAGGTGATCGTATAGCTTCCAATTCTCAGCGCTTCACCCTTCAATACGTAATTGTAACTCAGAAAGAATATAGTCAGATTAAGCAGGGCATTGCTCCCTCCGGTTACACCATATCGAAAAGTCTTTATAGGTATAAAGTGTAAAAAAGGAAAGTAAAAGAAGTCTATAAGCTTAATGAGCGGGTTTTTGAGCAAGTCGAATCAATTATGTAACACAAATAGTATAAATAGCAGGTAAATATAAGACTCTTTTCAGACTCGCCGCTACAAGCCCTGATTAATAATTGCAGTGCTTTTAAAAGCTGTAAATAAAAAAATGTTGTATAACAAGAAAAGCCTGTAGTTTCCTACAGGCTTTCTTTAAGATTTGGCACCGACCTACTCTCCCACGTGTTACCGCAGTACCATCGGCTCTGG